>JAGLCS010000005.1 GCA_023146115.1 Abyssibacter sp.
GTTTTCAGGCGGCAACTTGGCGGCGGGAATAGATCAGTGTTTCCCTACCGCCTAACCCAGCTTCGCTCCGTTGGGCAGCGGCTGGTCGGGCACGGCCAGCACCACCGCCCCGTCATCGCGATAAAACCCGGTGATCAGACACTCCGAGCGCATCGGGCCGATCTGCTTGGGCGGAAAGTTCACCACCCCCACCACTTGCCGCCCGACTAGCTCGTCCAGCGCATACAGGTCGGTGATCTGCGCGCTGGATGTTACCTCCTCATACTGGGAACCGGAATCCACCTATCTAACGCGTACACGGCACGCGGATGAATGCAATAGGCAACCCATAGATTGGTACCAACAACCAGATATAGTAGTTTCTAAGCGCTACGATCACTACATGTGCCACCGTCATCTCCAACTGCGCCGTTTATGCAAACACAGCTTGATTTTTAACCTGACAGGTCAAATACTTCTGTGCATCTGACTCGCCTGAAGCAAGCGCAGTGGACAATTTACGCGTGTGCGGACTCAGAAACGCAGTGTCGTCTATTGGACTCAGTTAATTCACTGGATTCGAACCACCAACGCAAGTTCGCTGCGCTAGTCAGTCGCGCTGCTGAACTCGGTCCGGAGCATGTTGCGAAAGACGCTTGCCACGTTATAGAAGGAAAAATCTGGCAGTTTCGGGCAGGCGATTTTCGGGTGCTCTGGTTCTACGATGCTGGTCGCGTCGTCATCTGCACACACGGGTTCGTGAAGAAGAAGGGTAAGACACCGGCCAGCGAAATCAGGGCCGCAAAATCACGACATGCCGCATATCTGGCAGCAAAGCAAAGAGGCACATTAACGTGTCGGGAGAGCGCACCATGAGCCGGACCACATATGAATCCTTCGACGCGTTGTTTTCTGACGTAGAGCGTCACCCAGGATATTGGGCGGAGCAGATCAAGCTGGAACTGGCCTACGAACTGGAACGTCTACTCAGACGTCGAGGACTCAACAAGACGGCCTTTGCGACCGTGATTGGGACATCCCCTTCCTACATCACGAAACTCCTGCGAGGTAACGTAAATTGCACAATCGAGAACATGGCTCGCTTAGTCCACGCGCTTGGCGGGCGTGTCCACTTACGCCTTGCGGATACGAACGAAGTCGCGAACTGGGCTCATCTGGCGCGTGGAAGTAGGCACCAGCGGCCTTCTCGCCTAGCTGTGCTCAGTTCACATCAAGGTGATCAGCCTATTTTTTCGGACTGGACATGCGCGAATGATTCAGAGTCCGTTGCAGCTTAATCGTTACTTCGTCACGGGCATTGAACTTCATGCGCGTCCGCCAGAAGAACTCAGCGACCAGGAAGATGCAACACCGTTCATCGAAACGGAGATACAGGTCAGCAAGTACTCGTCAGAGTCACGAGACTATCAAATCCAACTCGAAGTTCGCCTGACAGGGCAAGGCCCGTACTTTGGGCGCCTGTCGATCGTAGGTTTCTTCGAAATCGCAGAAGATATCGACAAAGATCGATGCGATGCACTCGCCCGCGTGAACGGTGCAGCGGTGTTGTTTGGTGCTGCCCGCGAAGTGATCGCCAACTCAACGTCACGGGGACCATGGGGCGAAGTAGTTATGCCGTTGGCCACTTTTATCGACGAAAAAGATGAGCCTGTGGAAGTTCTGAATCAGGACGCTCCCTCTATCGGATGACGATACCGAGGGTTCGACGGGAACTGATAGCAATTACGTTGTGCGTTTTTTTCGCTGCCTGCGGCGAAAGCCCGCAGACGCGCACACTGCTGCCTAATGAGCCGCCGACAGGTTTCGCCTGCCAAGTCGATGCGCTGAGCGAAGCTGACATCCTCGCCGTGGCGCGTCCGGAACCCGATGCCCCGCTGGCGACCCTCGCCCACTACGCCCCGCGCTCGGCCGTCCGCGCGCCGGATGCCACGCTGAACAGCGGCGCCTGCACCAACAACACGCAATTTCGATACGCGGCGGGCCGCGGCGACATCACCGGGCCGATCGGCGCCAACATGGCCGGGTATGTCGACACCGACCAGATCTCCAACGGTCTGCTGGACCGCCAGCATGCCCGCGCCTTCATCATCGAGACGGCTTGCAGCGGTGCCAGCGAACGCGTGGTGCTGGTGCAGATGGACATCGGCCTGATGTTTCACTCGATTCGCCAAACCGTACTGGATCGGCTGGCCGAGGACCCCGTCCTTGGCCCGCTGTACACCGACAGCAATCTGCTGATGAATGCCTCCCACAGCCATGCCACGGCCGCCGGGCAGTCGCACTTCGATGCTTATCACGTGCTGACGCTGGGCCACGATGCCCAGGCGCTGGAGCACGCGGTGTCGGGTGTGATCAACGCCATCACCCGCGCCCACCGGGCGCTCCAAGAGGCCGTGCCGGGGCCGATCCGCTACAACCAGGGCGAATTGCTCAACGGCACGGTCAACCGTTCCATCGAAGCCTACGCGCAGAACCCGACCGATGAGCGAGCCGCCTTCGTCGACACCCAAGGCCGCGAGGTGACGACCAACCGGATGATGAGCCTGCTGAAGCTGGAACGCGACGATGGCACCGCCGTGGGCATGATCAACTGGTATGCCATCCACGGCACATCGATCTGGCAGAACAATCTGCAGCTGTCGGGCGATAACAAGGGCTATGCCGGCTACCGCTTCGAACAGGATTTCACCGACATGAACCCGGATTTTCTCGCCGGCTTCATGCAGGCTGACGAGGGCGATGCATCACCGAATCTGTTCATCGTCGACCTCAGCGAAGAGGAGTTGCGGAACCTGGACTCCGACGGCTTCCAGCACCGGGCCGGCGGCCGCACCGAGGCCGAGAACGCCTTGATTGCCGGCTACAAGCAGTACCGGCGCGCGCGCGATCTCTATGACGCCGCCGAGCAGCCCCTGGTGGGCGGTGTTGGCCACCGTTCGATCCTCGTCGATTTTTCCAGCGTGCAGGTCGATGCACCGCGCGACTATCCCGCTGCCCTGCAACCAGACGATGGCGTCTACGCGGCCTGCACCAGCGCGCTGGGCGTGTCCTTCGCCGGCGGCGCCGAAGACGGGCGTGGCCCGACCGCGGAAGGTCAGACCTGCGCCGATGTCACCGACCTGAACGCAATTGTCGAATTGATCGAGGAGAACTTCGCCGCCGGGTCAGCGGGCGCCATCCCGCCCGGTCTGATCGTGCCGGTCGGCTGCAATAATCCTGCCTTCGACCTGCTCGGCTACGCATGCCATGCGGAAAAGCCGATCATCTTCCCGCTGGGCCTGCCGTCGCCATTCCTCCCGACCCAGTCGCTGGAACCGCAAACCGTCAACGTGCAGGTCATCACCATCGGCAATCTGGCGATTGTTGCCGTGCCTTGGGAGGTCACGACCATGTCGGGCCGCCGCATCCGCACGGCCGTGCTGGACACCCTGGACGATGCCGGCATCGATTACGCCGTGATCTCGGGTTTGAGCAACGGCTTCGTGCACTACCTGACAACGCGCGAGGAATATTCCCAGCAATACTACGAGGGCGCATCTACCGTGTTCGGCCCCTGGTCGCAGGAGGCATTAACACAGGAACTCGAGCGCATCGCTCTCCAGCTACGCAACGGCGAGCCGGCGAGCAGCCCTTACGCCGACCCCGCCTTTCGCAGCCAGCTCACACTCATGCGCAACCCGATGCTGGCCGCCGACGGTACGCCGGCCGGCGCGTTCGGCGATGTCACGACACCACCCGACTTGCAGTATCAGCTCGGAGACGAGCGGATCGAGATCGTCGTGGAGTTTGCCGCCGGCCACCCACGCAACGACATGCGCCTGGACGCTAGCCTGCTCTATGTCGAGCGGCAGCAAACCGACGGAAGCTGGACGACAATCCGCACCGATGCCGATTGGTTCACCCGCTTCGAATACGTGGCCGCCGCCCTGCCCACAGGCGAAAACCACGCGCGGGTGACCTGGATTGTCGAGCCGGAGACCGAACCGGGCATCTACCGCATCCGGCATGCCGGTGCGAGCGGGGCCGGGCCGTATGAAGGCATCACCGATGTATTCGAACTGCTGCCCTGCGACGACGCCTGAACGCCCCTAGCGACAGTGGCTCCGCCTGCGGTGAAGTGGCACCATCAGCGGCCCGGAGACAATAAACACAGGCGTACATGAGCTCACTAATCAACCGCCGCGACCTCGATTTTCTGTTGTTCGAGTACCTGGATGCCGGCGCGCTGACGGCGTTCGACCGCTACGCCGAACACGATCGCGCGACCTTCGAGGCGGTGATCGACGCCGCCGAACAGCTGGCGGTGGACCAGTTCCAGTCGCATGCAGCCAAGCTGGATGCCAACGAACCGCACTTTGACGGCGAGCACGTGCACATCATCCCCGAGGTCAAGGCCGCGGTGGATGCCTATATCGACGGCGGCTTTCTCGGCATGGCCTTCGACACTAAGGACGGTGGGCTGCAACTGCCCTACACCATCGCCCAGGCCTGTGCCTCGCTGTTCTCGGCGGCGAACATCGGCACTGCGGGCTATGCCTTCTTGACCGGGGCCGCGGCGAACATGCTGCGCATCGTCGGCAGCGAGGAACAGAAAAAACGTTACATGCGCCCGATGATTGAGGGTCGCTTCTTCGGAACCATGTGTCTGTCCGAGCCCCAGGCGGGATCATCGCTGGGCGACATCAAGACCCGCGCGATTCCACAGGCGGACGGAACCTACCACCTCAAGGGGACGAAAATGTGGATCTCCGGCGGCGAGCACGACCTGTCGGAAAACATCGTGCACATGGTGCTCGCGAAGATCGAGGCGCCGGACACGCCCCCCGGCACCAAGGGCATTTCGCTGTTCGTCGTGCCGAAGTACATGGTCGGCGACGATGGCCGCCTGGGCGCCCGCAACGGCGTGCGGCTGGCCGGCCTCAACCACAAGATGGGCTATCGCGGCACGGTCAACACGGTGCTGAATTTCGGCGAGACGGAAGACTGTGTCGGCGAACTGGTCGGCACGGCGCACAAGGGCCTGGCCGGCATGTTCCACATGATGAACGAAGCCCGAATCGGGGTCGGCATGGGGGCGGCCGTGCTCGGCTATGCGGGCTACCAGGTCGCGCTGGACTACGCCAAGAACCGACCGCAGGGGCGGCCGGTCGCCGACAAGAACCCATCGTCCAAACCGATCGCAATCATCGATCATGCCGATATACGCCGCCTGCTGTTGGCGCAGAAGGCCGCGGTCGAAGGCGCTTACGGGCTTTGTCTTTACTGCGCGAAGCTGGTGGACACGGTGGATGCCGGCGCCGACGAGCAGGCCGCCGCCCGGGCCGGATTGCTGCTGGAGATTCTGACACCCATCGCCAAATCCTGGCCCAGCGAGTTCTGCCTGGAGGCGAACAAGCATGCCATCCAGGTGCTTGGCGGCTACGGCTACACCCGTGACTATCCGGTCGAACGGCTTTACCGCGACAATCGCCTGAACCCGATCCACGAAGGCACCCATGGCATCCAGGGGTTGGACCTGCTCGGCCGCAAGGTGCTGATGCAGGACGGCGCGGCGTTCAAGCTGCTGATCGCGACCATCACCGAATCCATCGAAGCCAACGCCACCACCGAGGTCCTCTCAGAATTCGCGACAGCATTGAGAGACGCGCTACAAGCCGCCAGCAGCACGACACAAACGCTGATCGGCGCCGCGATGGCAGGACAGACCGACCGTTTCCTCGCCAACGCCACCATCTATCTCGACATGCTTGGCCACATCGTGCTCGCCTGGCAGTGGCTAGAGCAGGCCAGTATCGCCATGCGCCGGCGCGGCGATGCCACCGAAAGCGACCGGACCTTCTACGACGGCAAGCTTGCCGCCTGCCAATACTTCTTCCGCTACGAGCTGCCGAAGATCCACACGCAATGCGCGTTGCTGGCGCGGTTGGACACGACAACCTTGGCCGTGGACGCATCGAGCCTGTAACCTCCGTGGCCGGGGCGGGCGGCATGAAACTTGATGGCGAATCCGCGACTTAGAACACATCCTGAAACCGGAACCTGAATTCGGATGTCATGCGCCATACAAGGTTTTGACGAAGCACTCGCCGTCGAGGACGATCGCTTCGTTGCCTATTTCGAGGGTTTCCGGCTGGAAAGCACGTTCCAGCCGATCTTCAGCCATGCCCACCATCGGGCGATCGGGCACGAGGCACTCCTAAGAATCACCGACGGCGAAGGCGCTCCGATCGGCCCGCTCCAGTTCCTTTGCAAGCAATGGGCGCCGACCGACGCCGTCGCGCTAAACGCGCTCATCGCCCGCATGCATGTCGCAAACTTCCGGCGCTCGGAGCCGGTGGACCGCTGGCTGTTCCTCAATGTCGATCCGGTGGACACCATCCGCACCTTGCAGGCGGTTGAGGCCCTGGGCCAAGCGTTGCGCGATCACGGCATCACCCCTGAATCCGTCGTCATCGAGATTGTCGAACAGGACATTCCGAACTCCGGTGATCTGCTCGACATCGTCGCGGCCTATCGAGAGTTGGGCTGCCTGATCGCCATCGATGACTTTGGCACCGGATTTTCCAATCTCGCCCGGATGATCAAGTTCCGGCCCGACATCGTGAAACTCGACCGCACCTTTGTAGCCGATACCGGCAGCGACGTGCATTCGGCACGCTGTCTGCCACTGATCGTCAACATGCTGCATGAGATCGGCTCGCTGGTGCTGGCCGAAGGCGTAGAAAGCGAGCAGCACGCACTCACATCGGTGCGCGCCGATGTGGATTTGATGCAAGGGTTCTACTTCGCCCGGCCGCAACGCGACATCGAGTCCGGCCCGCCCAGCAGCCTGCCGGTATTGCGGGATATCACGCGGCTGTCCGACCAACAGGTGCTGGACTACGAATCGGCCTTTCAACTCGCATTGCAGGACTATCAGGCTGCCTTCGCCACCATGCTGGTGGAGATGCGCTGTGGTGCCGATCTATCGGCCGCAGCAGCGCCGATTCTGGCCATGAAGCGCGCCGTGCATCTCTACGTGCTCGACACCGACGGGCGCCAGGTGGGGCGCAATGTCCATGGCGCAAATCGGCGGGTCTATGGACAAACACCGCACAAGCCCTTGCTCAACGGCGAGGGCGCCAAGTGGACGCATCGGCCATATTTCCGGCGCGCCCGCCTGCGCCGCCATGAAATGCAGATCACCCGGCCCTACCTGTCGCTCACCGGCGCCTTCATGTGTGTGACGCTATCGCAGTCAACCGACATCGCAGGCCGCGAGCACGTCGTGTGTTGCGACCTGGAGTACCCGCTCTAGGGCGATCGGTACTGGGCGTGCATGGCGTCCATGCGTTCGGATTGATCCAGCGTAAAACGGATCATGCAGAAGTCGTCGACATAATCCATGAAGTTGTCGACCGGATCGTCGCCAGGCTTGCGCGGCCCCTTGCAGCTGTCGCGCCCCACCGGGCATCCGTAGGCCGGGCTGCGCTCGAACGGCGTGTCGTCCACGGAATCCCCGGCACCACGGCATCCGCCCTGGAAGGTGTGATAAAGCCCGAGCCAGTGACCCACCTCATGCGTGCCGGTGTCGCCCTCGTTGTAAGGCGCCGCTGATCCGCCGGGCAGGCTGGAATAAAGCACGACCACACCGTCGGCATCAGGGTTCGCGCTGTAACCCCATGGCAGTGTCGCGTAGCCGAGCACGCCGCCAGACGGATTGGCCGAGTAGATGTTCAGCGTTTCCGCACCGCCCACGCGCAGGCTTGATTTGGCGGCATCCGGATTCGCGTACCACACCGGATTGGTCGTCCGGGTCACACCCTCCAGGGTGAACACGAAGGGCGTGCCGGCATAGGCATCGTTAAGCACGACCATCTGGTCATCAATCTGGTCCATCGGCACATTGCCCTGGTCCGGTAACGACCCCTGGCTGATCACATGGAACCAGACCGGAATCTCCACGCTCGCGGGCGCTCGGAACAAGCCGCGGCGCGTATTGATGCGGCGCGCCTTGAACGCCGAGAAATCACGTTCGATCAGCTCGATCTCGGCCTCCGACGGCATGATGGCGCTGCAACGCTCGCCCGCCCAGCGTCCGTCGACCGCAGCCGCCGAGGTGCTCAGCAACGCGGCGCCAAGCATCAAGATCATCTGTTTCATCGGGACTCCCTGTAACCGATTGGCCCTGATGGCCGATCTATGCAGTATAGCCAGACATCTGGCTCCCTCAATCGAACGCGCGTCGCATTAATCCAGCGATCCGGCGCTGCGGGTTATTCTTCCCTTCACGTGCTTGGGCACCCTGCGGTCATCTCCAGCGTCTGTGGGAGTGCGCGGCCCGCCTCGATCGAGTCCGGACAAACCCCGCGGGCCCGTGTACACTGCGCGCCCTCAGCCCGCCGTCCTCCGGTGATAGCGGCATCCGGTCGATCTTCGACCGGGTCGATTTGCAGCGACACCGCTGCCCTCTTTTCATCAGCCTGAACCGGACTGCTCGCGCAGACAGGCTTCAGGAGTACACATGCATTTTTCCGAACTCGGGCTTCATGAAGCCCTGCTGAGCGCTGTTGCGCGCGAAGGTTATTCCACCCCGACCCCGATCCAGCAGCAGGCGATTCCCGCCGTGCTCGGCGACCAGGACTTGATGGCCGCTGCGCAGACCGGCACCGGCAAGACCGCAGCCTTCACGCTGCCCATCCTGCACAAGCTGGCAACGTCCAGCGAACGCCGCGGTAAGGCGCCGAGGGTCTTGATCCTGACGCCGACCCGCGAGCTAGCCGCGCAGGTGTCCGCGAGCGTGGACACCTACGGTAGCGACCTCAAGCCCCGCACCGCCGTCATTTTCGGCGGCGTGAGCCCGCGGCCGCAGATCGCCGCGATGCGCTCCGGGCTGGACCTGCTGGTTGCCACGCCGGGCCGGCTGCTTGATCACGCCCAGCAGGGCAATCTGGACTTGTCGGCGGTTGAAGTCTTCGTGCTCGACGAAGCCGACCGCATGCTGGACATGGGCTTTGTTCACGACATCAAGCGCGTGATCAAGCTGCTGCCGCAGCGGCGTCAGAACCTGCTGTTCTCGGCGACGTTCTCCGACGACATCCGCACGCTGGCCAGACGCCTGCTGAACGACCCCGTCGAGATCAACGTGGCACCGAAGAACTCCACGGCCGAAACCATCGCCCAGTCCGTGGTCCATGTCGAAAAGCGCCGCAAGCGCGCGCTGTTGTCATGGATGATCGGCACCAACAACTGGCAGCAGGTGCTGGTGTTCACGCGGACCAAGCACGGCGCCAACCGGTTGAGCAAGCAGCTCGAAACCGATGGCCTGGCGGCTGCGGCGATTCACGGCAACAAGAGCCAGAACGCGCGGACCAACGCCCTGAACGGGTTCAAGGCCGGCACCGTGCGCGTGCTCGTCGCCACCGATATTGCCGCCCGCGGCATCGATATCGACCAGCTGCCGCATGTCATCAACTACGAGCTGCCGAATGTGGCCGAGGACTACGTCCACCGCATCGGCCGCACCGGTCGTGCGGGTGTCGAGGGCGAGGCCTTGTCGCTGATCGAGGGCGAGGAAGTGAAGCTGCTCAAGGGCATCGAGCGCCTGATCGGGCGCAAGATTCCGGTGCGCGAGGTTGAAGGCTTCGATTTCAACGCCCCGCTGCCGGCCGCCGAACGCGACGAACGCGGCCCGCGTCCGCAACGTCCGGCCCGCAACAATGCATCGCGCGGACAGCCGCCAAAACAGCGCAGCCAGTCGCGAGGCGGGCAGGCCAAATCCGGCGATCAACCCTCCGGCGCAAAGCGGCGTCGGCGCCCGCGCCGGCAGACCACGGGTGGTGGCCAGTCACGCTAGGAAAGCGCTGACTGAATTTGCGCTACCCGGGTGTCAAGCGGGTGCGGCGATCAATTCCAATATCGCCGCCCCGTAGCGCTCCAACCGCTTGGCGGAAACACCGCTAATGGCGGCCAGGGATGCATCGTCCGCGGGTTTCTCGCGGGCGATGTCTCGCAAGGTTGCGTCATGGAACACCACATAGGCCGGCACCCCCTGCTCGTCGGCTTCGTCCTTGCGCCAGGCGCGCAGACGCTCGAACAAGGCCTCATCACCAGGGGCCAGTGAAGCCTGCGGCGCGCGTGCACGCCGGCTGCTGCCTGCCGGCGCAGCCGCCTTGCGGCGCACGCGGATGGACTGCTCACCCTTGAGCAACCCACGGGCCGACTTGGTGAGATGCAGTCCGCCGAAGCCACCGACATCCACATCCAGATGCCCGCGTGCGATCAACTGCCGGAACAGCCGGCGCCAGCGATCCGCGGTGAGTTCCTGGCCGATACCGAAGGTGGATAGCTGGTCGTGACCGAACCGGCTGGCGCGCTCGTCGCGTTTGCCCAGCAGGTGGTCAACCAGATAGCTGACCCCGAAACGCTGACCAGTGCGATACACCGCCGACAAGGCCTGGCGCGCCGACTGCGTGGCGTCATCGGTGTCTGGCGGCCACAGACAGTTGTCGCAGTTGCCGCAGGCCTGTTCCAGCGTCTCGCCGAAGTAGCGCAGCAAGGGCTGCCGGCGGCAGGTGTCCAACTCGCAATATCCCAGCATGGCGTCCAGCTTGCTGCGCTCGATCCGCTTGCGACCATCCTCGGCCTCGCCCGAATCGATCATCTGCCGGCGCTGCACCACATCGCCGAGACCGTAGAGCATCCAGGCATCGGCCGGCTCGCCATCGCGACCGGCGCGGCCGGTTTCCTGGTAGTACGCCTCGACGCTGCCCGGCAAATCCAGATGAGCGACAAAACGCACGTCCGGCTTGTCGATGCCCATGCCAAATGCGATGGTCGCGACGACGACCACGCCGTCCTCGCGCAGAAACCGGCTCTGATTCGCCGCACGGCGTTCGGCCCCGAGTCCGGCGTGATACGGCACGGCGTCGAAGCCTTCGTCGCGCAGCCACTCGGCGGTGGCTTCGACCTTTTTGCGCGACAGGCAATAGACCACGCCGGCGTCGCCCGGATGCTCCTTTTGCAGAAACCGCAGCAACTGCTGCTTGGCATTGGCCCGCTCGCTAACCCGGTAACGAATGTTGGGCCGGTCGAAGCTGGCAACAAAACGCTGCGGATCGTGCAGCGCCAGCCGCTGGGTGATCTCGTCGCGCGTGGGCACATCGGCCGTGGCCGTGAGCGCCATGCGGGGCACGCCGGGGAAGCGATCGGCCAAGGTCGCCAGCCCCAGATATTCGGGGCGGAAGTCATGCCCCCATTGCGAGACGCAATGCGCCTCGTCGATGGCGATTAGCGCCAGCCTGAGATCGGCCAGCAACTCCAAGGTGCGCGGCATCAGCAGGCGTTCTGGCGCCAGATACAGCAGATCGAGCTGCCCGGCCCGCAGTTGGGCCTCCACGTCCGAGGCTTCCTGATAGTCCAGCGTGGAGTTGAGGTAGGCCGCGCGCACCCCAAGCTGACGCAAGGCGGCGACCTGATCGGACATCAGCGCAATCAACGGCGAGACCACCACGCCGACTCCCGGTCGGACCAGCGACGGAATCTGGTAGCACACCGACTTGCCGCCGCCCGTGGGCATGAGCACCAGGGCGTCGCGCCCGGCAATGGCGGCATCGACAATCGCCGCCTGCTCACCGCGAAACTCCGAATACCCGTAAACCCGCTGCAGAACTTCGATTGCCGACATGCCGGGTATTGTGAGCCAGTGGCCGGACGACTGCGACCGCTTGACACCGTTCGGCGCAGGCCTGTGAATTCGGCAAGATGGTCCACGACGTCCGTGAATCAATCCGTGATTTCTTAAAGGTCCGCCATGGAACGGCTCCCCCGATACCGCTTGCTCGCGCTTGGCGGTCTGCTCGCCGCGCTGTCGCCCACGCTGGGCTCAGCCCAGGCCACGC
This sequence comes from Abyssibacter sp., assembly GCA_023146115.1. Taxonomy (GTDB): domain Bacteria; phylum Pseudomonadota; class Gammaproteobacteria; order Nevskiales; family OUC007; genus Abyssibacter. The sequence goes on from JAGLCS010000005.1 coordinate 11,880, forward strand.
CGGTGACGGCGCAGACGATCTCGGCCTCGCGCACGGCCGCGCCGCTGGTGCTCTCCGGCACGTTCACCGCGCGCCAGCGCTCGGATTTGTCCCCGGCCGTGCCCGGCCTGGTGCAGACGCTGCAGGTGGATGTCGGTGACACCGTTGCGGCGGGCGATGTACTCATCCGACTGGACACCGAACTCGCACAGCTGCAACTGGACCGCCTGCGCGCAGCGCAGACGGAAGCCGAGGCGCTACGTGATGAAGCCCAGCGCCAGGCGGAGCAGGCCAAGTTGCTGGCGCAGTCCGGCGATCTTTCCGCCTCGCTGGCGCAGACTCGTTTGGCCGAGGCCGCCACGGCAAACGCACGGCTCGCAAGCCGTGAGGCCGAGGCTCGCGAGCAGGCCGCGCGCGTCGAGCGGCATGTGTTGCGCGCGCCGTATGCCGGGGTGATCACCGGGCGCTACACCGATGCAGGCGAATGGGCTGTGCCGGGCACGCCGGTGTTGGAACTGGTCGACCTGGCCAGCCTGCGACTCGACGTGCAGGTACCGCAGGCGCGGTTTGCCGACATCACCGCCGACACCCGCGTGTCGGTGCGCACGCCGGCCCTGCCGGGCCAGATGCTGGACGCCACGGTGCAGGCTACGGTGCCGGTTAGCGACCCCACGGCCCGCACCTTGCAGGTTCGGCTGTCGGTCGACAACAGCCGGCGACAGCTGTTGCCCGGCATGTCGGCCCAGGCCGAATTCGCGGTGCAAAGCGAGGCCGAACGGGTTCTTGCCCCGCGCGATGCATTGGTGCGCCGGCCGGACGGTGCCTATGGCGTCTGGGTTGTGACGCAACGAGACGGCGAGCTACGCGTCAGCGTCCGCCGTGTGCAGACCGGCCGTACGGTCGGGGGCGATGTCGAGATTCGCGACGGCCTGTCACCGGGTGACCGCGTCGTCGTGCGCGGCAACGAGGGGCTTAGCGATGGTCAGGCGGTGCGCATCGTCGACCGCATCGGGCAGTCGAAACCGTGATCGACGCCATCGTCCGGCGCGGCACGCTGCTCACCGTCGCAGCCCTGGTGCTGTGCGTGCTCGGTCTGCTCGCCGCGTTTCGTGTGCCGGTGCAGATGATCCCCGACCTGGAGGTGCGTGAGATTTCCGTGCGCACCAACTGGCCGGGTGCGACGCCCCAGGACGTCGAAAAGGAAATCCTGATCGAACAGGAGGAGTTCCTGCGTGCGGTGCCGAACCTGTCGCGGTTGATTGCCTATGCCTCAACGGGCCGCGCGGAGATCGAGCTGGAGTTTCCCTTTGGCACCGACATCACCCAAGCGCTGATCGACGTCAACAACGCGCTGTCGCAGGTGCCCGCCTATCCCGAGACGGTGGACGAACCGCGGGTCACGGCCGATTCGTTTTCGCAGAACTCGTTCATGTACTACCGCGTGGTGCCGCTGCCCGGCAATCCGCGCGCGCTGGACATGGACATGATGCGGGACTTTATCGACGACAACGTGCGCACGCGCATGGAACGCGTGCGCGGCGTGTCGCAGGTGGATGTGCGCGGCGGCGCTGAGCGTCAGATCCAGATTTACGTTGATCCCGCAGCACTGGCCGAGCGTGGCATTTCGCTGAGCCAGCTGCGCGGCGTTATCCGCGAGCGCAATCGCGATATTTCCGCCGGCGATCTGAACACCGGCAAGCGTCGCTATCTGCTGCGCACCGTGGGGCGCTTTGACAGCCTGATCGAGATCGAGGATCTGATCATCGCGCGGCAGGGCGACGCCGTGGTGCGGCTGCGCGACGTCGCCGAGATCCGGCTGGATCATTTCGAGTTACGCAGCCTCTCCTACGCCGAAGGCGCGCCGGCGATCACCCTGGCGGTGAATCGCATTTCGGGCTCGAACGTCATCTCCATCAAGGACGCGATGGGGCCGATGGTCGAGAGCATCAACCGCGAGGTGCTGGAACCGGCCGGCATGCGCATGAGCCTGACCAGCGACGACGTGCGCTATGTCGAGGCCTCGGTGGCGAATGTCTGGAAGAACCTCGGCATCGGCGCCGTGCTCGCGACTCTGGTGCTGTTCCTGTTCCTGCGCTCGGCCAGGGCCACGGCGGTTGGCGTAATCGGCGTGCCCATCTGCACCATCGCCGCATTCATGGGACTGCTGCTGGCCGATCGCACGATCAACGTGATCTCGCTCGCCGGCGTCGCCTTCGCGATCGGCATGACCCTGGACAACACCATCGTCGTGCTGGAGGCCATCGAGCGCGAGCGCCGCAGCGGACTGAACCGCTTCGATTCCGCCGTCGCCGGCGTCAAGCGCGTGTGGAGCGCCGTATTGGCCTCGACACTGACGACGGTGCTGGTTTTCGCCCCGATCCTGTTCATCGAGGAGGAGGCCGGCCAGCTCTACTCCGACATCGCGGTGGCGATTTCAGCCTCGATCCTGGCGTCGATGATCGTCGCCATCACCCTGGTGCCGACGGCTGCCGCACGCTTGCAGATGGCGGAGAACCGGCCGGAACCGGGCCGCGCGGTGCGCCAGCAGGTGGCCCGCTGCGTGGCATGGCTGGTGGCAACGCGGACGCGGCGCTGGACCTACCTCGCCGGTCTGACCGCGCTGGTCGTCGGCGTGCTGGTGTTCCTGACCCCGCCCGCGGAATACTTGCCGGAGGGCGAGGAACCAAAGCTGTTCGCGCGGATGATCGCACCGCCGGGCTACAACCTGGACGAGATGTCGACCATCGCCGACGACGTCCAGGCCAAGCTGATGCCCTATGTCGATGATGACCCGGAGCGCTACGCCCGCGGCGAGGCGGATGTGCCGGCGCTGGCGTACATCAACCTGTCCGTCGAGGCCGGCAGCCTGCGGATCATCACCGAAACGATTCGTCCGTCGCAGATCGATGCACTCATTCCCATCCTCTCCGATCTCTACGAGTCCTACCCGGGGATGCGCGCCTTCGTCTCCCGCGGCTCCATCATCACCAGCAATGATGGCGGCACGCGCAGCGTTAACGTCGACATATCCGGCGCGGAACTGGCCGATATCTATGCCGCGGCCGAGCAGGTCTACAACCGCGCCCGCGAGGTGCTGGACGACCCGCAGATCGGCTCGCAGCCATCATCGCTCACCCTGAACCAGCCGCTGGTGGAAGTTCGTCCCGACTGGTTGCGTGTCGCCGAGCTAGGGCTGAGCGCGGAAGAGCTGGGCTTTGCGGTGGCGGCGCTGTCGGACGGCGCCTTTGTCGACGAATACTTCGTCGGCGACGACAAGGTCGATATCTATCTGTACAGCCAGGCCGGTAATGCGCAGGACCTGTCTGCCCTGCCGGAATTGCCCATCGCCACCGCCGCCGGCATTGTCCCGATTTCTGCCGTCGCCACGCTGATCGACACCGTGGATACCGACGAGATTCGCCGCGTCAACGGCCAGCGCACGGTCACGCTGAACATCATCGCGCCGAGAGCCGTGGCGCTGGAAACAGCCGTGGAGATCATCCGCGACGACGTGATCGACCAGCTCAACCGGTCGGGCCAGCTGCCTGCCGGGGTGGTACTGGATATCTCGGGCGCGGCCGACCAACTTGACGCGACCCGCGAGGCGCTGTCCGGCAACTTCGTTGTGTCGCTGATCCTCTGCTATCTGCTACTGGTGGCCATTTTCACGCACTGGGGCTATCCCTTCGTGATCATGACCATCGTCCCGCTGGGAGTGGCCGGCGGCATCGGCGGACTGGTGCTGCTGAATCTGCTCACCCGACAGCCCTTCGACATGATTTCCATGCTGGGCTTTCTGATCCTGCTCGGCACGGTGGTCAACAACCCCATCCTGATCGTTGACCGCACCCTGCAGAATCTGCGCGACGGCCAGACCTCCCCACAGCAGGCAGTCACCGAAGCGGTCGATGCCCGGCTGCGACCGATCATGATGTCGATGATCACCACGGTCGCCGGCCTGTCACCACTGGTGTTCATCCCCGGTGCCGGCACGGAGCTCTACCGCGGCGTCGGCGTCATCGTGCTGGCTGGCCTGGTGTTCTCGACGGT
>JAGLCS010000050.1 GCA_023146115.1 Abyssibacter sp.
CTGTCCAAGGCGGTGACTGAAGTCTTCGTCCGTCTCTATGACGAGGGGCTGATCTACCGCGGCAAGCGCCTGGTCAACTGGGATCCCGTGCTCAAGACCGCAGTCTCCGATCTTGAGGTCGAGTCCCAGGAAGAACAGGGCCACCTATGGCACCTGCGCTACCCGCGCACGGACGGCAAGGGCCATGTCATCGTGGCCACGACCCGGCCTGAAACCATGCTGGGCGACATGGCGGTGGCCGTACATCCGGAGGACGAGCGCTATCAGGATCTGGTGGGGCAGACGCTGGACCTGCCACTAACCGGTCGCCGGATTCCGGTGATCGCCGACGATTACGTCGACCCCGAGTTTGGCACCGGCTGCGTCAAGATCACGCCGGCGCACGATTTTAATGACTATGCGATGGGCCAGCGCCACTCGCTGACGCTGCTGAACATCTTCGACGACGATGCCTGCATCAACGCCGACGCACCGGAGGCCTACCGCGGCCTCTCCCGCTTCGATGCCCGCCAGCGGATCGTCGCCGACCTCGACGCTGCCGGCCTGCTGGAACGTATCGACGACCACAAGTTGATGGTGCCGCGCGGCGACCGCACCGGCGAGGTGCTGGAGCCGTACCTCACCGACCAGTGGTTCGTGAAAACCGGCCCATTGGCCGAACCGGCCATCGAGGCCGTGGAGTCCGGACACATCCGCTTCGTGCCGGACAATTGGAAGAACACCTATTACCAGTGGATGCGCAATATCGAGGACTGGTGTATCAGTCGTCAGCTCTGGTGGGGCCACCGCGTACCCGCCTGGTATGACGATGACGGGCAGATTGTTGTCGGCCGCACCGAAGCCGAAGCGCGCCAGCGCTGGCATGCCGAGCACGGCAGCGAAACAGAGCCTCGCCTGCGCCAGGACGACGACGTGCTCGATACCTGGTTCTCCTCCGCATTGTGGCCGTTCACCACGCTGGGCTGGCCCGAGCAGACGCCCGAATTGAAAGCCTTCTACCCCACGGCCGTGCTCGTCACCGGCTTCGACATCATCTTCTTCTGGGTCGCCCGGATGATCATGATGGGCATGAAGTTCGCCGGTGACGTGCCATTTCGGGACATCTACATCACCGGCCTGATCCGCGATGCCGAGGGGCAGAAACAGTCGAAGTCCAAGGGCAATGTCATCGACCCGGTGGACCTGATCGACGGCATCGATCTGGACGCCCTCGTAACCAAGCGCACGGCCGGCCTGATGCAACCCAAGAAAGCCAAGGCCATCGAGAAATCCACCCGCAAGGATTTTCCGGACGGGATCCCCGCCTTCGGCACCGATGCCGTGCGGTTCACCTTTGCGGCGCTGGCCTCCACCGGGCGAGACATCCGTTTCGACCTGGGCCGGGTGGCGGGCTATCGCAACTTCTGCAACAAGCTCTGGAACGCCGCACGCTACGTGCTGATGAACACGGCGGATCAGGACACTGGCCTGAATCCGCACGATGTTGTCACGCTGTCAGCCGCCGACCGCTGGATCGTCTCCCGCCTGCAGGACACCGAGCGCAGAGTGTCGAACCACCTCGATGCCTACCGCTTCGATCTGGCCGCGCAGGCGCTGTACGACTTCACCTGGAACGAGTACTGCGACTGGTACCTGGAGCTGTCCAAGCCGGTGCTGACGGGCGGCGCCGATGCGGCAGCACAGCGTGGAACACGCCGGACGCTGGTGCGGGTACTGGAAACACTGCTGCGGTTGATGCATCCGCTGATGCCGTTCATCACCGAAGAGATCTGGCAGAAGGTCGCACCACTTGCTGGCGCCGATGGCCGCTCGATCGCGCTGACCCGCTGGCCGAAGGCCGATGCAGACAAGCAGGATGCCGCCGCCGAGGCCGACGTCGCCTGGCTGCAGGCCTTCATCCTCGGCGTGCGCCGCATTCGCGGTGAGATGGACATCCCGCCCAGCAAACCGATTCCGGTGTTACTGGAGCATGCAACGGCAGATGACCGCGAGCGACTCGGCCGCTTCGACACGCTGATCGCCTTCCTGGCGCGCACCGAAACCATCCGCGTGCTGGAAGACGACGAGGCCGCACCTGAATCCGCACTCTCCCTGCTCGGTGACATGCGCATCCTCGTGCCGATGGCCGGCCTCATCGACAAGAATGCCGAGCTGGCGCGCCTGGACAAGCAGATCACGCAGACCCAGGCCGATGTCCAGCGCGCAGAGGCAAAGCTGAACAACGAAGGCTTCGTCAGCCGCGCACCTGAGGCGGTGGTGAACCAGGAGCGCGCACGCCTGGACAGCCACCGCAGGACGCTGGAGGAGTTACAAGGCCAGCGGGAACGGATCGCCTCCTTATAGGGTCAACCCGCCATGGGCTCACGCATCTTCCTTCTGCTGTTCATCATTCCGCTCGCCGAGACCTGGTTTCTGATCAAGGTCGGTGGGTTTATCGGCGCCGTGCCAACCATCGCGCTGGTGGTGTTAACGGCCGTGGTCGGTACCACGGTCGCCCGGCGCCAGGGCCTGACGACCATCCGCCGAATTCAGATGGCGCAGGTCGAAGGTCGCTTGCCCGCGGTGGAAATGGTCGAAGGCGTCATGCTGTTGCTGGCCGGCGTACTGCTGATGACGCCCGGTTTTTTTACCGACGCAATCGGGTTTTCGATGCTGTTTCCCAAGTTACGTGGCCGACTGGCGAAGCGAAGCATCGACTCGCTGGCCACGGCGCGTCCGGATCTGGAACAGCCCGTCGTGATCGAAGGCAATTACAAGCGCCGTCGTTAATTTCCTACACGCAAGACCGCCAAGCCTGCGCTAGTGTGCTCGCGGGGTTCATGCATCTGAACCCAGGGAGGACATATGAACGGATTCACTCTACTGCGCCACCGGACCGCTTTGAGCCTGGTCGGCCTGACCACCCTGTTCGCGACCCATGCCTTTGCGGCCCCCGGAGACCCACTACAACCGGTCGAAGCCTTTTTCCCGCCCGGTTTCGGTCACCCTGCCGCCGTCGTCGCAATCGATTCAGCATCCAATACGGCAGGCGATGCCGTCGTCATTGCACAGACGCGCGACTCTTCGCTCGGGCAAGGCGGGTCCATTTATGGGCGATTCTTCTCGGCGGATGGGGAGGGAGACACCACGCCCCAGTTGCTGGTTAGCGTCGTCGGCACCAACTCCGAGCTTCAGGACATCTACCACGGCAGTGTCGCCATGTCCGCGCAAAGCACGCGGTTCTGGCTGCTCTATGTGCTGGAGCACAACCCGAGAGCGGCGTTCCGGGCATCGACCGAAGTGCTGCTGCAGGAGTTCAGCGCCAGCGGCGAGGCCATTGGTCAACCTGTACGAATCGTCAAATTGCCGCAAGTGACCTTCGGAGTGGCCTACGGATTGAGCGCGCTACCGGTGGTCAGCGCAGGCCCCGACGGCACCGTCACCGTGGCATGGGGACAGCTGGCGGCTGCCGCAGCCGGCGCGGGAATTCCGACGCCCATCGGAGGGACTGGGGTGATCACAGCAGCGCCGTTCACCTCGCAGATCCTGATGCGTCAGCTTGATACGCTGAGTCGCGAGCTGAGGTTGCCAACGCAGGTGGCGATCGCAGCCAGCGCGCAGGTCGAGATTCCGTTCTTCAGCCAGGTGGAAGTGCCCCCGGTCGGCACCGGTTTTGTGACCGAACCACGGTTGGCCTATGCGCCGGACGGCACGCTGCTGGTGGCCTGGTCCAGGACGATCGGACAGTTTTCGCGCTACGGCGTATCGGCCAGCGAGCTGCGTGTGCGCCGCTATACCGGCGAGGGCTTCGCCGCGGCACAAACCTTGGTCGCGGATATTCCGGACGAGGCCGTCGTCGCCAGCGTCAGCGCCAATGACACACGCTATGCGGTGACCTGGCAGGAGCGCGACACGCGCACCAGTCTCGTTCAGGCCTACGACAATGCCGGCGGGGCCATCAACACGGCCAGCGTCCAAACCGTGAACTCTCCCGGTGTCGGGTTGTTCACAAGCGGCGCCTACGTCTGGACCTTTGTTCCATCGGCATCGTCCCCTGACTTCGCCAGAGGGGTCTACACGCAGTTTTTTGATGCAGCCGGCGGCGCTGTCGGGGAACCGATGCTGGTGAACCCATCGGGTAGCGCGGCGACGCAGGCCGTCGAAGCCAGGGTCGAGACCGCTGCAGACGACGTGCTTGTAGTCTGGCGAACGCGGCCAGCAGACCCGGAACCGGATCAGGTCTATCTCCGGCGTCTCGAGGGTCTTTAGCGACCAGCCACGGGCGGGTTCCCGTTGGCTCGCCCGACCGGCCTACCCAGCCTTGAGCTGGGCCAGATGCATGCGCTCGTCGCCGTCGGTGCTTCGACCTGCCTGCACCTGTCGCAGGCAGGTGTCCAGGGTCTGCGAAATCCGCGTCTGATGCAGGATCATCGACAGCTTCGGCCAGGTGGCCCGCTCGCCCGCCAGAATCATCTTGCGCGTGGCTTCGAGGCTTGGATTCGACAGCATCTGACGAAACTGACGCAGCCGGAACGAGGGAAGGATGGTGATATTGCCCCGGTACTCCTGTTCCAGCAGACCGTGCAGCGTATCCAGCCGCTTGCGCAGCATGCCCGGCGGCGACAAATCACGCCCCAGCCCGGCCATCAACTTGGTCTGCTCCTTCAATGCTTCCAGCGCATAAGCCCGCAGTACGCCGGTGCGACCGCCCCGCGAGCGCGAACCGCGCAGGGCCATGAACGGCACGACATGCGGATTCGTCTGGCTGACGATGAAGTGATTGACGTTGTGCAGACGGCGCAGCCGCAGCCGCGGCAGATCACTCTTCATCGAGCCATCCACCCATTTCACATTGGGTAGAAACGGCACCTTGGCACCGTGATGATCACGCTGATAAAGCAGCACCGGTTCAAACACCACCGGCACGGCGCAGGAAGCCAGCACCGCCTCACGCAGGCAAAGGTGGGGGAAGGTCACATGATTGAGCAGCTTCGGCGACTGCGTGGTGTTTGCCGGTGACACGGTGACATTGACGACCCGGCCGGTGCGCCGGTACGACTCTTCGAAGGTCATGTCCGAGACGAAATGCTGAATGCCACGCCGCACCTGCGCCTGATCCATCAGCGCCCGCCGCTTGATGATCGAACCGAGCCCCAGGCCGCGCCAGAAGCCGAAGCGCGCCATGTCGGCATCGAATATGGACTCGATCTCGTCGTCGGTGTGCGTACCCAACGTGGCCGCGACCACCGACCCGGCACTGGAGCCGGAAATCACCCGGGGCAACGCATTGTGCTCCCACAAGGTCTTGATCACCCCGATGTGAAACAGGCCCAGCGTCGCGCCGCCGGACAACATCAGGCCGGTGCGGCCAAACGACAGCGCCGTTTCCTCGAAGAACTTCAGCCGCTGGGCATGATCGCTGGGCCGACTCAGGCCTGCGAGATACTCCAGCGAGCGGCAAACCTCGTCGATGTAGTCGGACACCAGTCGCTTGGTGCCGATAAAGGTCTGCGCATAAATGCCGGGGCTACCAATGCCCCCGATATTCCAGTGCAGCCCCTGCCGCAATTCGTGCATCAGGCCGGGCACGTCGTCGCGCTCGCGAAGACGGCGGATCTGCCGCAGCCGCGCCCGAACCATGCGAAAGTCGTAAAGGGGCGATTCGTCCGACGCCTTCCAGGCATCGCCACCGGTCAGCTCGTCGAGACGCTGCGCGGCCTCGGCCCAACCACCGTAGTCGGCGGCATGGTGCATGGCTCGGCGGCATTCTCGGAGACTGGACATCACTTCCCTCGTTCGGAACTCGCGTTCATCCTCAGCTTAACGCCATTGCCACCATTCGGTGTAAACGTTTAGCGAAGCGGAGATGGCTCGGTTAGGCTTGGGAACCCGCTGACGCTGCTACAGAGACAACATTGGACGACGTGAATCCGCAATCCCGTGCAGGCGGCGTGGCACTGCTGCAATCCATGCAGCAACGCGCGAATGAAATCATTGTTGGCAAGCAGCACCAGCTCAAGCTGGCGACGGCCTGCCTGATCGCGGGCGGCCATCTGCTAATCGACGACGTGCCTGGCATGGGCAAGACCACGCTTGCGCACACCTTGGCCCGGTTGTTCGGCCTGGAGTTCAGCCGCGTGCAGTTCACCAGTGATTTGCTGCCCGCCGACATTCTGGGCGTTTCGGTGTTCGAAGGCGCCGA
>JAGLCS010000051.1 GCA_023146115.1 Abyssibacter sp.
CCGGCACCGTTCTTTGTGATCGCGACGCAAAATCCGGGCGAACAGGTCGGCACCTTCCCGTTGCCCGAATCGCAGCTCGACCGATTCATGATGCGGCTGGAGTTGGGCTACCCCTCAGCCGCCGCGGAGCTGGATCTGCTTGCCGGGCGTAGCCGCCGCTCCATGCTCGAAGAGCTGTCCCCGGTTGGCCAGGCAGAGCAGCTGGTCGCCGTGCAACGGCAAGTCGAGCTAATCAACACCAGCGAGGCACTGCTTCGGTACGTGCTGGATCTGATTCGCGCGACCCGCGCGTCCACCGAGCTGCGCGATGGACTGTCACCGCGCGCCGGGCTGGCGTTGAAGCGAGCCGCACAGGCCTGGGCCTACATGGATGCACGCGACTACGTGCTACCAGAAGACGTGCAGGCCGTATTCGCTGCCGTCGTGGCGCACCGGCTGCGCACGGCCGACCGGCGGCCGCTGTCCGCCGAAGCCGTGCTCGGCATCGTCGAGCACGTCGCCATTCCCTGATGATGACCACCGCCCTGCGGGGCGTTCTGCATCCGCTGCGCAGCATCAACGCGCGCATCGAACGCTGGGTGCTGACCCGTGTCCAGCGCCTGCCGGGTCCGGTGACGATCCGGCGTCAGCGCATCTACATCCTGCCCACGCGGCAGGGCACGATCTTCGCGGTGATGACCTTCGCATTGCTGCTCGGCGCGATGAACTACTCCAACAGCCTGGGCTTTGCGCTGAGCTTTCTGCTCGCCGGGCTGGGTCTGGTCTGTATGCATCACACCCACGGCAATCTGGTGAATTTGCAGCTGTCCAGCCGCGGCGGTGTCCCGGTCTTTGCGGGCGAGACCATGCGGTTCGCAGTCGCGTTGAGCAATCCCAGCCGCCGTTCGCGACATGTGATTGCGCTAACCCTCAAGCAGGGCGACTGGGGCGATCACTGGACCGACGTGCCCGCCGACGGCGAGGCGACGACAGGGCTGGATGTGAAGACCAGCCGCCGCGGTCGTGTGCGCGCGCCGCGCTTTGCCGTCTCATCCCGGTTTCCGCTGGGTCTGTTCTACGCCTGGACCTGGGTCGAGCTGGATCAGAGCGGTATCGCCTACCCGAAACCGCTGGGGCCGACGCTCCCCGACGCGCTGGACGGCGATGAAGGCTTCGAGACCGCGGCCTCGCAGCCTGGCAACGACGACTTCGCCGGCGTGCGCGATTACCACCGCGGCGACGCGCTGAGCTCCATTCACTGGAAGGTCAGCGCCCGCAGCGGCGAGCTGGTGGTCAAACAATTCGCACAGGCCCGGCGCGACGAAATCGTGCTGAATTTCGATCGCCTGACCGACCCCGATCCGGAGTTGCGAGTCTCGCAACTGGCGCGCTGGGTGCTGGATGCCGCCGAGCGCGGGCTGAGCTGGTCGCTAATCCTGCCCGATCAGCAGATCGCCGCCGACACCGGCAGCGAGCACTGCGCGCGCTGCCTCACCGCACTGGCACTTTACGGAGCAGACGAGGCGTGATGCCGCCGGTGTCCGACCGCTGCCTGCCACGTCTGCTTGCCGTGCTAGCGATCGTGATCCTGCCGCATGTACGCAACCTGCCGTTGTGGATTCCGGCATTCGCCGTGGGGATGATGCTGTGGCGGCTGGGCGTGGCACGGCGTGGCTGGAGGATGCCGGGCCTGTTCGTTCGTGCGGGCCTGGCCGCATTGGCCTTCGCCGCGGTGCTGGCCTCGTTCGGCTCGATCAATGGCCAGACGCCCGGCGCCGCGCTGCTGGTGCTGATGGTGGCGCTGAAGCTGACCGAAACCCGCACTCTGCGGGACTACACGATTCTGGCCTTCCTCGGCTATTTCCTGCTGGGCACGCACTTCCTGTTCGATCAGAGCATCCCGATGATTCTGTTCCTCCTGGTCTGCGGCGTGCTAATCACCGCGGTGCTGGTCGACATCAATCACCCGGACGGCAGCCTGTCAACGCGGACCAGCCTGCGCACCGGCGCGGTGCTGATCGCGCAGGCCTTGCCGCTGATGCTGGTGCTGTTCGTGCTGTTCCCGCGCATACCTGGCCCGCTGTGGGGCCTGCCTTCGGATTCCGGGGCCAACGCGGTCACCGGCCTGAGCGAGAACATGTCGCCAGGCGATATCTCCGAACTGTCGCGATCCGACGAGGTGGCGTTTCGCGTTCGCTTTGACGGCGACCCGCCGCCCCGCTACGCCCGGTACTGGCGCGGCCCCGTCCTGTGGACCTTCGATGGCCGGACCTGGGAACCCGGCGTCCGTCCCAACAACCTGCAGGCCGGCATGCTCACCGACACCGCCAACCCAGTACGGTACGAGGTGACGCTAGAGGCCCACCGTCATCACTGGATGTTGGCGCTGGACATGCCCGCCAGCACCCCGCCTGAAGCGCGGATGACGCCCAGCCGACAGCTGGTATCACGCAAGCCGATTCGCGAACGCATGCTGTACACGGTGGAATCGGTGCAGGACTACCGGCTTGACCCTGTACTGGACAGTTGGCCTCACCGCATCGCCCTCAGCCTGCCGCGTGAGGGCAACCCACGAACGCGCGAATTGGCCCAGCGTTGGCGCGACGAAGGCTTGTCCGGCCGCGGTCTGGTGGACCGCGCATTGCGGATGTTCGGCGAACAACCCTTCGTCTACACCTTGCGCCCGCCCTTGCTGGGCGAGAACAGTGTTGATGAGTTTCTGTTTTCCAGCCGCCGCGGCTTTTGCGAGCACTACGCCAGCTCGTTCGTTGTGCTGATGCGGGCAGCCGGCGTGCCGGCGCGCGTGGTCACCGGCTACCAGGGTGGCGAAATGAACGGCAATGGCCAGTACATGATCGTGCGGCAGTCCGACGCCCACGCCTGGTCCGAAGTCTGGCTAGAAGGTGCGGGCTGGACACGCATCGACCCCACCGCGGCGGTGGCGCCGGACCGGGTCGAGGTCGGCCTCGGTGCAGCCCTGCCCGCAGGCGAGCCGGTGCCGTTCTTCGCCCGCCGCACCGGCAATATCATCGAGGCCATGCGTCTGCGATGGGATGCGGTCAACGCACAATGGAACTACTGGGTGCTGGCCTACGGACCGGAGCTGCAGCGCTCGGTGTTGTCGCGCATCGGCCTGCCGGACTGGCGCAGCATGATTCTGGCGCTCACCGGCCTGATCACGGTGATGCTCTCGGCGCTGGGCGCCTGGCTGCTATGGCAGTCGCGCAGCGCCGAACCCGTCGACGAAGCCCGCCGGATCTGGAATCGCGCCATCAAGCGCCTGGATCGCCAAGGGCTCGGCCCGCTTGCGCACGAAGGCCCGCAGGATTTTGCGGCGCGCGCAACAAGCCTCTCACCGGCCATGGCACCCCGTATCCGCGATCTCGCGCGGGCTTATGTGGCGGTTCGCTACGCCGAGCGAGCGGACCTCGAGCCACTGCGACGGGCGGAGAAAAACCTGCGACGTCGCTGAATACGCAGCGCCAGCGCGAATAAACCCAGTCCGAGCAGCGCGCCGAGTCCCAGACCGCCCGAACCGCCACCCGAACTCACCGCCCCACCCGACGGTGCGGGCTCGGCCAGGCCGGACCCAACCAGGCGAAAGGCCGCGCTGGCGCCGCCCTGATCGCTTTCACGTCCGTCGGCATCCTCATAGCCCGACCAGGCGCCATCGGACCAGCTCGCCACCGTCGCGGGATTGGCGTCCAGCCGCTGACCAGACAAGTCCTGCGCATCCACGACCAGGTCCAGCTGCGCGGCCGTGGACAACTCCGAACCCGCCGCCGCCGACAACGCCACGACCAGCGTATCGGCCTGATAGCGGGTGGACTCTGCGGCAGCCGACCAGCGCATCATGCCTGCCGGCACCGCGAACTCGATGTTCTGCCCGTCGGCATCCAGCCCGACCAACCGAACCGTCGGCAGCAAGGGTATGGACTGGCCGCGATACTGCACCACGCTGCCGCCGTCCACGGCCCGCATCGGCCGGTCGAACACAATCCGCAACGTCATCTCACCGGCCGGCAGACTGTCTGGCCGCGTCGATGTCTCGCTGCGACCGCTCGTACCGGCGGGTATCCAATCACCGGCATAAACCATATCGCCGGTGCCGGCCTGCAGGGTTGAGGCCAGCACCACTGGCGGGCCGGATTGCCGGTATGCGCCCAGCAGCAACGCATCGCTGAGCTCCTGACGAACCCGCGAGATTTCCGACTCCGGGAGAACGAACCCGTCATGGGTCACCCCATTGTGGCCGTAATCGGCTGCACCGTTGCCGCCGGGTTCAATCTCCAGGGTGTAGGCGGGAATCTGATAGCTGTAAGCAAAGTACTCATCCAGCGACCCGATCCCCACACCGGCCGGCGTGGGATCGTATCCATACCCAGTGGTTGCGGCGCGCACGGCATCGACCAGCGACCGGGTTATGGCATCACGCCGCGCGTGGCCGGTGTTCACGCCAAAGAACACGCGTGAAAAGGAGTGGATGTCGACGAAGAACCGCAGCCGATTGGCATCGACCAGCTCGGCAGCGGCCTGAATCGCCCGCGTTTCCGGCTCGCTGCCCGGCCCGCTGCCGTGATGGACCAGCGAGCCCGTCTGGTGGCTGGACTGCGAGCTCTGCGCCCAGAACGGATTGCTGTTGCGGTTCACGTCCACGCCCAGCAATGCGTCGGACTCGGTGGTCAGTTCGGCATCGGCCCCGCGCATGTTCTTGCGCCGCATCCGGCCATCACGTGGCCAGCTCGGCGGATCACCGCTGAATGTGGTTCGCAAGACCTGTGTCGGCGTGCGCTGGGTCTGGATGAAACCATCGACATTGAGCACAGGCACGATGGTGATCTCGACCTGATCCACCAGAAATTCGGTGAAACCGCCGTCCTCGGCGCCTGCAGCCAGGGCTTCCAGCACTGCGGTCGCGACCTCGGGGCTGGCCCACTCGCGGGCGTGGATGCCGCCGTTGAACAACACGACGCCCTCCGATCCACTGCCATCGGCCAGCCGCGTGTCTGCATCGCCAACCACATAGGCCCAGATCGCTCGACCTTCCGTCGTCGTGCCGATGCGCTCTTCGCGAATCACCGGACTGGCCGCGAGATCGCGATGCCGCGCGAGCAAACTGCCGTAGGCACGAAAGCCGTTGACCGGCGTCACGCTATTGACCGGCTCGGGCACCGGATAACCCAGCGCGATCTGGTTCGTACCGGGGTTGGATTCGACGTAGGTCTGCACGGTGGCGGCCACCGGCATGGCCAGCAATGCAGCGCCCAGCGCCGGGATTAATCGCCGAGCCATGCCAGCACCTCCGTCTTGAGCAGCCGTGGCGACGACGGCTGCGCCGCCCAGTCTCGCAGGAACGCCTCCTCGCCGGCGTGGACCAGGACAATCAGCATGCGACGCAGCACTTGGTCCGGCGCTTGGTCGCCACGGGCAACAATCTGCTCCCGAATCCACTCACGCCCAGACTCGGAGCGCGCCTGTGCCTGGAGTGCGTCCAACCCGAACTGCGGGTCGCCTGCCCACCAGCGCAGTTCGCGGCGGGCCTCTAGGCTGCTGAGTTCGCCCAGCGCCGCCAGCCAGAGCGGCGTCCAGTCCGGGTGCGCCCTCACGGCCGCAGCAAGCTGATCAAAGACGGCCGCATCACCGGCTGACGCCAGGCTGGCGAATCCACGCTGCCGACGTTGCGCGCTGGGCGTGTCCGTCTGTGACTCGGCCCAGAGCCACCGTTCCACGCGTTCCGCGTCGGGACGGCTGCTTGCCCAGCGCAAGGCCCAGTCGGCAGGCATCTGCCGCTTGCTGGGCCAGAGCGCGTACAGGGCGTCGAACTCGGCGTCGCCCAAGCGGGCCAGCAGTTCGCCGTTGGGCGACAGCGCACCCGGCCATTGCGACGTGGAAATCGCGTCACGCAGACGTTGAGCGTCATCCCTGGCCTGCCAGACGCGCAGGGCTGTGCGGGCCGCATGGGTCGCCGGGAACGCCGGCACCTGAATACCGTGGCCTGCGTCCGGCAACGCTTCGGTCGTCACCACTGGCCACTGCGCCACGGCCTGCAGCCAGCGACGGCCTGATTCCGCCATCGGCGCTGCCTGCAACCCGGTCGCCAGCCGGTAGGCAACCAGCTCCTGCTCTGCATTGGTCGGGATTTCGGTGCCCGTCGCCTCGATTCGCTGGTACACCGATGCCCAATCCTCGGCGCGGAGCGAGGCCTCGACCTCCCGAACGAGCGGCCGCTCCTGTAGCGCCGCATGCCGCACCGCCGAAACCGACTCAGCCATGGCCGCTCCAGGCATCACACCGGCCAGGCAGACACAGGCGGCCGCCAGATTAAGTCGTCTTTGCATGCTGGACATCATCGCGTTCGCTCCCCCGGCCCGCGCACGCGCGCCAGACACACCATACCGCCGACAAACAGGATCAGGATGGACAAGATCGACACGCGCGAGCTGCCGGTGAGCACGGCGGATACGCCGACCAGCACCGGGCCCAGCACCGCGGCGAACTTACCCATCATGTTGTAGAAACCGAAGAATTCGCCCGCCCGGTCCGCCGGGATCAGAACCGAGTAGTACGAGCGCGACAAGGCCTGCACCGCGCCCTGCACCAGGCCGATCACCGCCGCCATGATGTAGAACTGCGCCTCGGTCTGGAGAAAAAAGCCCCAGAGCGTGACGCCGACGTAGACGAGGATGCCGGCGAACAGTGCGTTGCGCGTGCCGATTCGGCCTGCGAACCGGGCCATGATCAGCGTGGCGGGAAAGCCGACGAACTGGGTGATGACCAGCGCCTGAATCAGCGCATTGGTTTCAAAGCCCAGCTTGGCCCCGTAGTCCACAGCCATACGCGCGATGGTGTGAACACCGTCGATGTATAGCCAGTAAGCGATCAGAAAGGTCCATACCTGCGGATAGCTGCGGACGCGCCGCAGCGTCGTGAGCAGTTCGCGAACCCCCGCCACGGCCGCCGACCACCAGGGAACAGCCTGCTGCGGACGCGGCTCCTGCACACGGCGAAACAGCGGTAGCGAAAAGATCACCCACCAGACCGCGACGCACGCGAAGGCCACCCGCACCGCCGCGGTGGTGTCGGGCAAGCCGAACCAAGCGGGGTGCAGCGTCATCACCACATGAAGCACCAGCAACAGACCGCCGCCCAGATATCCCAGCGCATAGCCCAGGGCCGAGACCCGGTGACGCGCTTCCGGCGGGCAAACGTGCACGATTAGGGCGTCGTAGAACGAAATGCCCAGTGCAAAGCCAACCTGGGCAACGACAAAGGCCGTCATCGCCCAGCCCCAGGCACCTGGCCCGATCCAGCAAAGCGCCGCCGTGCCGGCCGCGCCCAGCGCCGTCATCACGGCCAGCAGTCTTTTTTTCAAACCGCCCTGATCAGCCGCCGCGCCCAGAGCCGGCGACAGCAGCGCGACCAGCAGGCTGGCGATGGCGCTGCCGATGCCCAGCCAGAACGTGCTTTGCTGACCGCTGAGAGACTCACCCCAGTAGCGGGCGAAAAACACCGGAAAGAAGGCCACCAGCACCGACGTGGCGAAGGCTGAATTCGCCCAGTCGTACAGCGCCCAGGCCCAGACGCCGCGGGGTTGTTGGCCCGGTTCGCTGTTCATGCAGGTCGCCTCATCAGCCAAACACCAAACCCAAACCGGCCACCAGCAGGACAGTCTGAACCGCCACCGCAAAGCCGCGTTCGGAGGCGTGATGGTGCAACCAATCGCCGGCCCAGAGACCGATAGGCACCAGAGGCAGCAGCCAAGCTGCTCGGACCGCCATATCCGTAGTCCACAAACCGCCCACCAGATACGCCACCGACAACCCGGAGTTCAACGTGAACCAGATGGTCATCAGGGTTGCGCGAAAGCGGCTGCGTGAGATTTGCACGCGGCTCAGCGCATGCACGAGCAACGGCCCACCCGAGGCGTACAAACCCTGCACCAGGCCGGCCAGTAACACCCAGACTCTGGCCGGATGCGCCGCCGCCTCGCGCCTCTCCACCGCCTGACCCAGCAGGCGAATCAGTCCGCGCAGGGCAAGCGCGGCGACCAGCGCGCCAAACGCCCGCTTCAGCACATCCCCGGACAACACGAACGCCAGCGCGACGCCAGCGGCGAAACCCACGGCCATCACTGGAAGAATGCGGCGCAGTAACAACGTCCAATCGATATCGCCACGGTTGCGCCAGGCCACCCAGGCCGACATCGGCAGATTGAGCGCCACCACAATCGGCAACCACGTCTTGATCGGCAACAGCCACGCGCCTAGCGTCACCGCGACCACGTTGAATCCGAACCCGGTCATGGTCTGGATCATCAGTCCGGCGAGCACGATGGCCGCCAGCGCAATATCCACAGCGCTCATCGTGGCGTTTTCTTCGCAGATATCCCCATGGGATTGATCCTAGCGGAAGACCTTTCGCGTCGCGTTGTGATGTAAGATACGCGCCCATCGGGCCAGTGGCGGAACTGGTAGACGCGCAGCACTCAAAATGCTGTTCCTTCGGGAGTGTGAGTTCGATTCTCACCTGGCCCACCACCTGATCTTCTCCTTCCCTGCATGCATTGGCGTTGCGATCGCCGCGGCCGCAGCCGCGCACTTCGGCCGCTCGACCCGTCAGATCGCCCGCGCTATCAGAACGTCATAGACCTGTCACGCGTTTTGATATACCGTCTCGCGCCCGTCGCGCAGTTCAGATGGCATGCACGCCAGTGATCTCGTGCGGTTTGTGTGAATTTACAGTGGGTTAGAGAATTCATGGCCAACGCAAAGAAAAAGACCGCCCCACGGGCAGATGCGGCTGGTGCCAAGGGCGCCAACGACGACCTGCTGACCGAGGAGCGGATTCGGGCAATGTCCGATGACGAATACATGAACGAGGCGCAGCTCGCCTTCTTTCGGTTGCGGCTTATGGAGCAGCGCCAGGAAGTTCTGGAGCGGGAGCGCGAGATCCGCGAGCGCCTGAATCATCGCGAATCGGCCGCCGACCCGGTGGATCGTGCCGCAACCGAGGAAGAGCGCTGGCTGGACCTGCGCCTGCGTGATCGCGAGAGCAAGCTGCTCCGCAAGATCGACGCAGCGCTGGAAGGCATCCGCAACAAGGAATACGGTTACTGTGAACAGACCGGTGAGCCGATCGGCATCCCGCGTCTGCTAGCACGGCCAACCGCGACGCTTTGCATTGACGCCAAGGACACGTCGGAACAGATCCAGGCGCAGTACCGGGATTGATGGCCAGGCGGAAATCACCATAAAAAAAGCGGGCTTAGGCCCGCTTTTTTATGTCCGCGATCTGGTGAGCTATTCGTCGTTTCCGAACAGCACCTTGAGCCCGAAGTTGTAACCGTCCACGCGTTCACTATCTGCGCGGTAGTACACCATGAAACCGCCGCTCAGCGAGATCAGCTTGGAGCCTTCATCGTTGAAAATGCGCAGCGGGTACAGGTTCAGATTCAGGCCGTAGGCACGGTCCCCTTCTTCGTCCGCGCCGTCGAACTCCACCTGACCATAACCTAGCGGCACTTCAAGCTGCAGGTAGTCCGTCAGGTAGGCGCTGGGCACGAGAAAGATGCCCAGGTAGCTTTCCAACGCCACCTGCGGTGGATTGGTCGACAGGTCGGTGTCGTCGCCTTCGAAGCCGTACTGCACCTCCAACGCGAGGTTTTCATTGATCGCCACCCCGCCCCGCAGACGAATCATCGACGAATCCGCCTCAGCTCGCGCAGTCTGTGGCGTGTTCGGGTCACCATCCGCACCGACATTCACGATGGAGACGACATCCAGCTCCGCCTGGTCCAGACCTACGTAGAAATGCAGATCGTCGATTGCAGCTGCGCTCCCTGTTGCCAGCATGCCTGCCGTCAACACCAAAAACTTCTTCATCGGTCTCCCCCAATGATGCCTATCCAAAATCGGCCGCCGCATTGCGATCTGCTGTAATTTATGCCGCAATGCGCCTGCCTTCCATGAGTGTCGATCATCGCCCATTCCGGCCATTGTTTCTACCCCGCTTGCAGGAAGAATGCGCCGTGATCACGGGACGAACAGCCCCGCCGCGATCAACGCTGGGTGTCGTGCTCCTCAGCCTCTCGCTGTTTCCGCCAGCGGTGCTGGGCGTGGTGCAGACACAGCAAGGCAACACGATACGCTCCATCCAGTTCAGCCCGGAATCCAACGCTGCGGCCCGGCAAGCCATCGCGCCACTGTTTGGAATGCCGCTAACGCCAACGGTACGCCGCGCGGCGCGGCAGCGCCTGCTGGCCAGTCTCGCGACACCGGCGGGCGAATGGTCGGTCGATACAACGGCGAATCTAGACATCAACGGTCGCTGGACGATCACTCTGACACCGCCACCGGTTGCCGCCATGCAGCCGCGGCGCGAGCCGATGCGCCCCCGATCGCTGATGCCGCAACCGCCCCCCAGCGCAGACCGGTTCCCGGAAGCCATCGGCTTTTCCCGGTGGCAACAGTCGGCCAGCCATGTACTCGTCGTGCGCGCCGATCGCCGACTGTGGCTGAAGACACCGGACGGGATACGCGGATTTTCGATCGCGATCGGCCGCCTGGGGCATGCCACACCGGTTGGCCGTCGCAGCGTGGTGTCCGTGACCCCGAACCCAACGTGGTACCCGACAGCCGCCATGCATCGCGACGCAGCCAGGCGTGGCGAGTCTCTGCCCAGACGCGTGCCGCCAGGCCCGTCGAATCCGCTAGGCAGCCATTTCATCGCCCTGGGCCAGTCGATTGGCATTCACGGCACCAACGCACCCGCTACCATCGGTGCCGCCGTCAGCCGTGGTTGTATCCGCATGCTGCCGCAAGACATCCTGACGGTCGCGGGCACACTCCGCTCCGGCGACGGCGTCTGGATCGTGGATTCGCTGGAATCGATACACAAGCTATGAACTATTGCAGTCAATGCGCGCAAGCCGTGGATTTCCGGATTCCAGAAGGCGATACCCTGCCTCGTCACATCTGTGATCACTGCGGGACCATCCACTACATCAACCCGAAGATCATCGTCGGCTGCCTGGCCGAATGGGAGGGACAGGTACTGATCTGCAAGCGTGCGATCGAACCACGCCACGGCTTATGGACGCTGCCAGCAGGGTTCATGGAGCGCGAGGAGACCGCCGCCGAGGGCGCGGCCCGGGAGACCATGGAAGAAGCCCAGGCGACAGTGCGAGACCCAAGCCTTTACGCAGTGCTGGATGTTCCGCAGATCAGCCAGCTTTACCTGATCTACCGGGGCACGCTGGTCGACGGAGCACATCACCCCGGGCCGGAGAGCCTGGAGACCAAGCTGGTCCACCCGGCCGATATTCCCTGGGAGAGTCTGGCGTTCCCCACCATGCAGGTCACCTTGCAGCATTATGTGGACACGGCGGGCGCAGATTTGACCTCCACAGGGCCGCTGACGAAAACCATACGCCGGCCTGCCCGCAAACCCCGTTGATCCGTTAACATATCGCCCCGATTTGTGATCCGGAGAAGTACCGAATGACCTTCGTCGTCACCGAAAACTGCATCAAGTGCAAGTACACCGATTGTGTGGAGGTGTGCCCGGTGGATTGTTTTCACGAAGGCCCGAACTTCCTCGTGATCGATCCGGAGGAATGCATCGACTGCACGCTTTGCGAGCCCGAGTGCCCGGCCGAGGCGATTTATGCCGAGGATGATCTGCCGGAGGACCAGGCGCATTTCCTCGAGCTCAACGCCGATCTGTCGCAGTCCTGGCCGGTTCTGACCGAGCAGAAAGACCCGCCGGCCGATGCCACCGAGTGGGACGGCAAACCGAACAAGCTGGAATTGCTCGAGCGCTGACCACCGTTGCGGCAGGCACAAAAAAGCCCGACC
Source organism: Abyssibacter sp. (assembly GCA_023146115.1). Lineage (GTDB taxonomy): Bacteria > Pseudomonadota > Gammaproteobacteria > Nevskiales > OUC007 > Abyssibacter. The sequence continues at coordinate 11,835 of JAGLCS010000051.1, forward strand.
TGTAAGGCCGGGCTTTTTTATGAGTCTAGCGACGGCGGGTTGATCAGAGCCCTTCCGCCTTGAGCCGCTCTTCCAGCCGCGCTGCCGGCATGTACCCGTTAATCGCCGTGCCGTCGGCGAGCAGGATCATCGGCGTGCCGCGCAGGCCAACCTGCTGGCCGGCCATGTACTGCGCCATGATCGGGTTGTCACACTGCTTCGGTTCAACGCTCTGATTGGCCTTGGCGCGGGTCAGGGCTGCCTGGCGATCATCCGCGCACCAGACGGATTCGGCCGTCTTGAACGACGCCGAACCGGGCCCGCTACGCGGGTAGAACAGATAATGAATGGCAATACCCTTGGCGAGATAGTCGTCCAACTCCCGATGCAGCTTGCGGCAGTACCCGCAATCGACATCAGTGAAGATGTACAAATCATGCTTGGTCTCGCCTTTGGGCGCGAAGCTGATCATCTGATCCGCATCGAACTGGTCGACCACGGACTTGCGTGATTCGTTGCGGCGCTGCTCGGTGAGCGATTCGCCGGTCTGGAGATCGACCAGATCACCCTGAATCAGATAACGCCCGTCGGGAGTCAGGTAGCCATAAGCCGTACCCTGGTTGACTTCCCACAGTCCGCTGGCCGCGGTTTCGCGCAGCGTCTCGGGGTCGAGACTGGGATAAACCGCGGTCAGCAACTCCACGCTGGGAGCACCGTCCGGTGTGGCCGCAACCGGTTCCTCGACCTCTGTCTTCGGAGTCGACTCCACCTCTGCCTTGGCGGTGTATTTATTCTGTCCGGCTTCGCCACAACCTGCGGCCAGGCTCAGGACGATCACGGTAAGGATGCCCGCAGGCAGTCGTCTGTTCATGGAATTCACTGCAATGGATTTGTGGTGTAGGACCGTGCCGGACAGACCCTGTTCACAACCGCTCATCCGCGAGGATGGTGGCGTGCATGTAACTCGGCGAGTCTTGCCTTGGCGACATGAGTATAAATCTGCGTCGTGGACAAGTCTGCGTGACCCAGCAACATCTGCACCGCCCGGAGATCGGCGCCGTGGTTTAACAGATGGGTGGCAAACGCGTGCCGAAGCGTATGCGGCGAAATCGAAACCTGAATACCCGCGAGCACCGCGCGCTGTTTAATCATTCGCCAGAAGTTCTGGCGCGTCATGCGACGACCCCGCGCCGTCAGGAAAAGATCGTCACTCACGCCTGCGCCGATCAGCTCGCCACGCGCCTCACGCAAGTAACGCTGCAGCCAGTCCGCAGCGGTTTCTCCCAGCGGCACCAAACGCTCGCGGCCACCTTTGCCGGTGACCCGGACCAGCCCGTGGCGCAGATTCACTTCATGAATCTGCAAGCCAACCAACTCTGACACCCGCAGACCGCTGGCATACAGGGTTTCCAGCATGGTGCGATCACGCAGGCCCAGTGCCGATGCGGTCGGCACTGCACCGAGCAGGCGCTCGACATCGCCTTCCGTTAGGGTTTTCGGCAGGGGCCGGCCTAGTCTTGGGGACTGGATCAGCGCCGTCGGATCGACCTGCGTCACGCCCTCGCGGACCAGAAAACGATAGAACCGCCGCAGGCTCGACAGCTTGCGAGCCGTGGTTCTGGGTTTGTTCCCAGCCTGCAAGCGTTGCCCCAAATAGCCCTGGATGATAGCGACGTCGGCTGCCTGCAATCCTGATCCGTACTGACGGAAATGGCGGGCGGCGTTCTCCAGATCGCTGCGATACGCGGTTAGCGTGAGATCGGACAAGCCGCGTTCCATCCACAGCATATCGATGAAGCGATCGATCAGTGCGGCATCTTCGGTGGGCAACTCGCGGGCTACAGGAATCATGGCGCACATGATAAGCAGTCCGGCGTGGAGCCGGAGCCGACCAGCCGAGCGGACATCTTCCCTCCGCAGACTTCTATAATCCGCGGATGCCGCGTTTTCTCCGAACCGCCTATGGCGTCTATGCCCTGGTCATCTTTCTGTTGACTGCGACCATCACCGCTGGGCTGTTGGCAGTGTTGCCCGGCGAGCAGCGCCGTCGGCGCGCCGGCCAACGTGCCATGCGATTGGCGCTGGGATTGATCGGCGTCCGCATTCGGACGTCAGGTGTGGATGCGCTGCCGCGAACGCCGGCCGTATGTGTCTGCAACCACTCCAGCCAACTCGACGGCTTGATCCTGTTCGCCCTGCTGCCGCCGCGCTATACCTTCGTCGTGCGTTCGGAATCACGCCGTACGCCGCTGTTCGGGTTTCTGCTGACCCGCGTCGGTGTCATCTGGATGGACCGCGCCGATGCGCGCTCCGGCTCCCGAACCATTCGGGCATTGATTCGTCAGCTCGACGCCGGACGATCAGTGGCGATGTTCCCAGAGGGCACGATCCGGCCCGAGCCCGGGCTGCTGCCGTTCAAGATCGGAGCGTTCCTGCTGGCGAGCAAGGCGCAGGTGCCGCTGGTCCCCATGGTGATGCGCGGTACCCGGACACTATTCCCCGACCGTGCCCGCTTGCCGATGCATAGCCATATCGATGCCCGCGTGCTCTCACCCTTGCGAGCGGATGGGTCGAAACGCGCAGACGCCCGCGATCTGCTGAGCACCACGCGCGGCCAGATGCTTGCGCTATGCGGCGAGCCCGATGGAGCGCCGGCATGACCGTGGGCCCCAAGGCGCGCTACGAAGCCGCGCTCGCCAGCGGCGGATTCGAACCCGACACCGCGCAGGCGCGTGCCGTCGACAGCCTGGAGCGGGTATACCGAGAACTGCTGGCCTACCCACCCAAGGCCGGGTTCGCGCTGCGCTGGTTGCCGAGCCGGATGACGCGGTGGCCTCCGGTGCACGGGGCGTATCTATGGGGTGGCGTTGGCCGGGGCAAGACCTGGCTGATGGACGCGTTCTTTGCCGATCTGCCCTTCGATCGCAAGCGCCGGACGCATTTTCATCGCTTCATGCGCGATGTGCATCAGCGCCGCACCCAATACGCCGATCGCAGCGACCCGCTGGAACCGATTGCCGAAGATCTTGCGAAGAGCGCGCGCGTGCTTTGCTTCGATGAGTTCTATGTTTCCGACATCGCCGACGCCATGATTCTCGGACGCCTGACGGAAGCCTTGTTCGAGCGCGGTGTCACCCTGGTGGCGACCTCCAACTGCTCGCCCGACATGCTTTATCGCGGCGGCCTGCAGCGTGCGCGCTTCCTGCCGGCCATTGAGCGCATTCAGCGACATTGCGACGTGATTGCAGTGGACGGCGCGACCGACTACCGCCTGCGCGATCTGGAGCAGTTTGCGCTCTACGTCGTTGGGGAAGCCCTGGCGCCGATCCGGACCCTGTTCAACCGGGTTGCTCCTGACGCCGCCCCCGATCAGACCCTTGAGATCAACGACCGACCTCTGCGGGCCGAAGCGGCAGGCGATGGTGCTGCCTGGTTCCGTTTCGAAGCCCTTTGCATGGGGCCGCGCGGATCCGACGACTACATCGAGCTGGCTCACCTCTACCAGTGGCTGGTGGTCACTGCCGTACCCCAACTCAATGGCGAGCTGGACAACGAGACCAGGCGCTTCATCAATCTCGTTGACGAGTGCTACGACCGGCGAGTGAAACTGGTGATTCAGGCCGACGCACCCGTCGAGTCGCTGTACCTGGGCGAACGGCTGCGCTTCGAGTTTGAACGCACCTACAGCCGGCTCACCGAGATGCAGACTCGGGACTATCTCGAGCAGCCACATCTCGGCTAGTACCGCAGGCCGCCGGGTGCGCTAGGCGTCCAGCAGCCGCAATTTGCGCAGCTCGCGGACCGCAACCGACAAGCCCAGAAAGTCCGCGGCATCGGCGCTGTCCCGAATCTCCCCGATGCGCCGCAGGGCAAACCCCACGGGCTCCGCATGGCGTTCACACCAGGCCTGGAACAGCGCATCGGGGGCATCACCGGCCTCCTGCAGCACCTGGCCCGTGATCAGGCCATGCAGCCGGAACGCATCGTCGCGCAGCGTCGCGCGCGCCAGCGCCGGCCAGCGGCCCGCCACCTGCAGGCCGTTGATCGCGCGATGCATCCACAACATCGAAAACGCCTCGCCCACATGAAAGAAGGTTCTGGCGACCAACTCCAGCGGGCGTCCGGTCGATTGCCGCAGCGCGGAAATATCCAGAGCCGGTCCCAACACCCGTGTGCTGGCCACCCGTAGCGCCAGGGTTTCCGGCACGCCCTGCTCCTGCCATTGCTGGCTGGCGGCGTCCCAGTCGGCCCGGTAGGCCGCGGGCAGCAAGTCGGGCAACGCCGACTCGATCAACTGCAAATCCTCCTGATACCCCCCGACCTGCTCGCCAATCGTGGCACGCGCCGGATGCAGCAAAAACACCGTACAGGCGTGCTTGATCAACCCCGCTACGCGCGCCATCAATTCATACTGCACATTGGCGTTGAGCCGCCCGTCCAACGCCTCGATTTCCTCGAAATAGCCATCCGACCGTAGCACCCGTGTGGCCACTACGAAGGCCTGCGCCACCGCCGGAACCTGAACTCCCTGCTCCGCGCTGATTCGGTGCGGAAAGGCCATGCCCATGGTATCCACGAGATGATTGGTCACCTGGGTGGCAATCAGCTCACGACGCAGGCGGTGTCGCGCGAAGGCCTCGGGGCGTTGCGTGCGCAGCACCTCGGGGAAGTAGCCGGTCAGCACCGGCTCCAGCGCCGGGTCGTCGGGAAGCGCGCTGTCCAGCAGGGTCTGGAACAGGGCGATCTTGCTGTAGGCGAGCAGCACGGCGAGTTCAGGCCGCGTCAGCCCCAAGCCCCGGCTTTTGCGCTCGGCGATCTCGTCCTCGCTAGGCAGGAATTCGATGGTCCGGTCGAGCAGCCCCTTGCGCTCCAGCGCGCGCATCAAATGGGCATGTTCGTCCAACCGCCCCGCCGCGTTGACGGACATCATCGAGATCGCCCGGCCCTGCTGGTAGGCATCATCCAGCACGGCCTCGGCCACGGCGTCGGTGGCCTCGACCAGCCATGCGTTGCGCTGCTCGATATCGAGATCTCCAGCCCGCATGGCTTCGTTCAACGGGATCTTGATGTTCACTTCACGATCCGACGAGGCCACGCCCCCGACATTGTCAATCGCGTCGGTGTTCAGGCGACCGCCATTCAAGGCGTACTCGATCCGGCTGCGCTGCGTCAGGCCCAGGTTGCCGCCCTCGCCGATGACCTGGCAGCGCAGCTGCTTGGCCGTGACGCGCAATGCATCGTTGCTGCGATCACCAACCTCTGCGTTCGCCTCGTCGGAGGCACGCACGTAGGTGCCGATGCCCCCGTTCCAGAGCAGATCCACCGGTGCCTTCAGCATCGCGCGGATCAGGTCGTCAGGCCGTAAAGCCTCGTCGGTGATGCCCAGGCAGGACCGAATCGCGTCGCTGAGCTCGATCCGCTTGGCGCTGCGTTCGAACACACCACCTCCTGCGGAAATCTTGCCGCTGTCATAGTCCGTCCAACTGGATCGACCCATGTCAAAGAGGCGTTGGCGTTCGGCAAAGCTGGTGACGGGGTCGGGATCGGGGTCCAGAAAAATATGGAGGTGATTGAAAGCCCCGACCAGGCGAATGTGATCGGAAAGCAGCATGCCGTTACCGAAGACGTCACCGGACATGTCGCCGATGCCGACCACGGTGAACGGCTCGCGCTGGGTATCGCGCCCCAGCTCCCGGAAATGTCGCTTGACCGATTCCCAGGCCGAGCGCGCGGTGATGCCCATTTTCTTGTGGTCGTACCCCGCCTTGCCGCCGGACGCAAAGGCATCGCCCAGCCAGAACCCGTAGTCCTCGGCAATGGCGTTGGCGATGTCGGAGAACGAGGCCGTGCCCTTGTCGGCGGCCACGACCAGATAGGGATCATCACCGTCGTGACAGACGACCCGATCCGGCTTGACGATATCGCCGCCGACCCGGTTGTCGGTGATGTCCAGCAACCCGCGGATGAAGGTCTGGTAGCAGGCAATGCCCGCTTGTTGCCAGGCCTCGCGATCACCAACGGGCACCCGCTTCTTGACGACAAACCCGCCCTTGGCCCCCACCGGAACGATGACCGCATTCTTGACCATCTGCGCCTTCATCAGTCCCAGCACCTCGGTGCGGAAATCCTCGCGCCGATCGGACCAGCGCAGACCGCCACGGGCGACCATGCCGCCGCGCAGGTGCACGCCTTCGATCTCGGGCGAATAGACAAAGGTTTCAATGGCCGGCAACGGTTTCGGCAGCTCCGGTATCCGCCCCGGATTCAGCTTGAGCGAGATCCAGGATTTAGGCTGACCCTGGGCGTCGCACTGGTAGTAGTTCGTGCGCAGACAGGCATCGACAATCGCCAGGCAGCCGCGCAACAGACGGTCCGCGTCCAGGCTTTCCAACGCATCCAGCCCGTTGAGCAAGGCGTCACGGCGCGCGTGTCCATCTTCAGCCTTCCGCGTCTGCTCCGGGTCGAAACGCCATTCGAAATACTCGACGATGCCGCGAATGAGCTCACCATGTCCGGACATGATCTCGGCCATGTACGTCGGCGAGTACGGCATGCCGGTCTGCACCAGGTAGCGCAGCCAGGTCCGCACCAGGCCTATTCGGCGCCAGTCCAAGCCACCGGTGAACACCAAGGAGTTGAGGTGATCGTTCTCGTGGCGGCCGTCGCGAACGGCCGTCATCACGGTCTCGAAGCGGTCGGTGGTGCCGTCATCACCAGCGGCGGGCATCGCGTCGCAGCGATACTCCTGTATCCACAGGCGCCGATCTCGGCATTCGAGCTGGTAGGGATGCTGGGTCATTACCGACAAGCCGAATTGCTCCAGCGTCGGTAACACCGCCGACAGACTTTCCGGCTCGCCGGACATGTAGAGCTTGACCCTGGGTGCTTCGCCAGCGATGAAACGTGGCTTCCACGGCAATGCGTCCGACAGCGACTCGAGACAGGCGATGTCTACGGCGGCTTCTTCGGCCGACACGCCGCTGGTGTAACCGGCGGGAAAGGCATCGCCGTAGACCGCCATCAACCGGGCGACCTCCTGTGCCGGTAGCTGCGCGTTCAGCGCATCGCGCAGCGCGTCCTGCCAGGTCCGCGTGGCGCGCAACAGACGGCTTTCGATGTCGGCTGTTGTCGCCTCCACCTGCGTGCCGGTATGGGTGCGCACCATGAAATGCAGCCGCGCAAAACCATCGCGCATGAACTGGACCTGTCGTTCGATCCCGACGGCGTCGAACACGTCCTGCAGCACACCGGCCATACGCTCGCGCACCTGCCAGCCGTACCGATCGCGTGGCATGAAGATCAGGCAGGAATAGAACCGTCCGTAGCGGTCGCGGCGCATCAGGAACTTGAGCTGCTGACGGTCTCGCAAGGCGCGGATCGCCAAAGCCATCTCGTACAGCTCGTCCTCGCCGCCCTGAAACAACTCATCACGCGGCAAGGACTCGATCACATCCCGCAGGCTCTTGGCCGCGTGGCTGTCAGCCGGCAGCCGAGTTTTCGCGACCACATAATCCAGTTTGCGCCGGACAATCGGGATCGCAGCCGTCGGGCTCACATAAACATTCGTCGCGAACAGGCCGAGAAAGCGGTACGTGCCCACCACATCGCCACGCTCGTCGTAATGCTTGAGCGAGATCGAGTCCATGTAGTCGGGGTGGTGGATATGCGACCGGGCGGCCGACTTGGTGATGACCGCCAGCCGCGAGGAGTGGATGTATTTCTGCAACTCCGTGGCGGGCGCCACATAAGGCGCATCAAGATCACGCGTGCGTTCGTCGCGCAGCAGGCCAAGGCCGCTGTCCGGCACGAATTCGAGTTGATTGCCGTCACCGCCCTCGACCAGGCGCGTCTCGCGGAACCCCAGAAAGGTGAAGTGATCGTCGTCGAGCCATTCGAGAAAGGCCTGCGCCTCGGCAAATTGCTGCTCGTCGCAACCCGGCGCCGGGTACTTGAGATCGGCAATGATGCTCTGCGCGCGGCGCCGCATCGGGACGTAGTCCTCGACCACGGCCTGCAGATCAGCGAGCACCCTGCGCACGCGCTGCTCCAACTCCGCATAGGCGTCCTGCCCGGCCAGCGGGTCGAACACGACTCGGATGTAGGATTCCTCGCGACCACCCTCCTGCGCGCGTGGGACGACACGGACACGCCGGCCGCTGTCATCACGTTCTACACGCATGACGGGATGGATCAGCCAGTCAATCGACGCTCCCGTGTCGCGGATCGCCATTGATAGGGAGTCGACCAGAAAAGGCCGATCCACGCAGGCAGTCGACAGCCGTGCCATGGCGGAATCCGTACCCGGCTCGCGAATCGAGACCAGGGTATCGCCCAGGGTCTCGGTATCGTCGTAGAGTTGCTGCGCGAGCGCGATCAACGCGAGGTTGTCGCTGCCTTCCAGCGTTTCCAGTGGCGCCAGATCCACGCACTGGGCCAAAAACTGACGAAAGTCCTGCGGCCGGTCGGAGGCCTCATCCAGCAGCTCGGCGATGAGCGCCTGCTGCCGTTCGAATCGGTTGCTTGCCAAGTCGTCTTCTCCCGCGGTGGCGAGTGTGTCCGGGTCTGCGCCCGATGCGGCCGGAGTATACGCCAGCCATCCGCGTATACTTTGGCGATTCCGCCACAGCCCCGCGTTGGACAATTAGCATGAAACTCAGGACGGTCTTGATTGCGATAGCGCTATTGGTTTGGGCCGGTTGCGCATGGTTTCTGGGCGATCGGGCCGCCTATCCCATCGAGTTTCGGGTGAACAACTTCGGCATTTATCCTGGTGCCGGCACCATCCAGCGCAACGCGGAAGGTGATTACTTTCACGTCCTGCCAAACCACACGGCGCGTCAGATCTTTCCGACGCTGGCGCCACCGACTTATTTCGAACAATGCCCGGAATGCCGCCTGGTCCGCGAAGACCAGCTTTCGGGAACCAACGATTTCTGTGGGACAGCCGCACGGGCGAGCTTGCCCGAGGTGTCATTCGAGGTGCCCTGCGCAACCGGAATCACGCTCAGCGATGGCAGCTTGGTGGTCACGAGCATCATCTTCGCGCTGCCGGTCCTGGGCATTCTGATCGTGATTGGCATCCGACGCGGTGTGTTCAAGCCGCGTGACGTCCAACGCAATATCGGAAAAGGCCGCTACGACGGGCTTTAGGGCCTATCAGGCACCTAGAGCGCTTCAGTCAGAGCTTGCCTACGGTGTCTGACTGGGTTTCCGGCGCTGCTGCCTGGAACGATGACAGCGACAGGCAGCTACGGTAGACGCGGCGCAGGTTCGGGTAGTCCGACAAATCCAGCTTCGTCGCCAATCCATTGTGGATCTGCGGCACCAGACAAACATCGGCCAGCGTCGGCGTGTGGCCGAACGCGAAGTCGTTCTCCGACTCCTGTGCCAGCATCCACTCCATCGCCGCGAAGCCCTTGTGCGCCCAGTGCTCGAACCATTGACGGCGAGCGTCATAGGGCACGGACATCTGGTCACGCATGTAGCGGAATACGCGCACGATGTTCAGCGGATTCATGTCCGCCACCGCAATCTGCGCAAAGGAGCGCACCTTGGCGCGCAGGCGCAAATCCTCTGGCAGCAACGGCCGCTCGGGATAACGTTCGTCCAGATACTCCAGAATCGCGAACGACTGGGTGATGATCAGATCCTGGTCAACCACCAGCGCAGGCACCAGACCCTGCGGGTTCAGCCACAGGTATTCCATCTTCAGATGCTCGCCCGCATCGGAATCCACGTAGACGGGTTCGTAGGGCACGCCCTTGTAGTTCAGCGCAATGCGCACGCGATGCGTCGAGACGCTTCTGTAATTCGTGTAGAGCTTCAACATGTCTTGATCAGCGCTTCGGCCAGAGCCAGGCGGCGCCCCGCACACCTGACGAGTCTCCATATCGGGCACGCAGCAGACGGGTTTGAATCACGTCGCTGAACACCCACTGTTGCCACAGTTCGGGCACGCGAGCATACAGCCAATCGACATTCGACAAGCCGCCGCCGAGCACGATGGCGTCCGGGTCCAGCAGATTGATGATTGACGACAGGCCGCGTGCCAGCCGATTCGCATAGCGTTCGCGGCTTGCCAATGCTGCCGCATCACCGGCATCCGCGCGCTCGATGACATCGCGCCCGGCCACCTGCTCGCCTGTCGTATGCCGGTGCTGCAACGCCAATCCGGTTCCCGACAGGTAGGTTTCCATGCAGCCACGACGACCGCACCAGCAATCGTGACCGGGGGACTCCTGCGGATCCTCAGGGTCCGGCCACGGCAGGGGGTTGTGCCCCCACTCGCCGCCGATGCCGTTAACACCCGCGCGCAGCTTGCCGTCGATCACCACACCGCCGCCGCAGCCAGTGCCCAAGATCACGCCGAACACCACCGAACAGCCGGCGGCGGCGCCATCGGACGCCTCGGACAGAGTCAAACAATTGGCATCGTTGGCGATACGGACCTGGCGCCCCAGACGTTGCTGGATGTCGTCCACGAAGGGCTGGCCGTTCATCACGACGGTATTCGAGTTTCGGAGGCGGCCGGTCCGCGGCGACAGGCTGCCAGGCGTGCCGATACCGACCGGCAGAGACGTGGCCCCGACCTCCTGCTCCACCGCAGCGATCAACGCGGTGATAGTGTCCAGAATAGCGTGGTAGGAGTCTCGCGGCGTCGGCATGCGTTGCCGCGCAATGACGGCGGAGTCGCCATCCAGCACGACCGCCTCGATCTTTGTGCCGCCAAGATCAACGCCGACCCGCAATCCGGATTTGTCCTGAGTGATGAGCCTGCGCCTCCGCCGTGGTCCAAATGGTCAGCGCAGGGAACGCCGCGCCTGATGGCCTAGTGTTCACAGCCAGGGCCGTGCGGGCAAGCCGATAGGCCGCGATGCGACCATGGAGGCTCAGTTCCAGCAGTCCGCAGGTGTCTGATTGCCGAGGGCGGTGACTTGCAGCGTGGCACAGGACGTGCCGGAGTCGGAGTCCGCGCTCTGGTTGCTCTGGGCGGTCGCGGTGATCGTGTAATCCGTGTTCCGACCATTGGTCTGCGTGAACGCGATGGCGACGTTGTACCAGGTGGTCGATGCCGCATTCGTCGCCGACGACAGCGCCGCGGCTTCGTTCGCGTTGTCGGTACTTGGGTACTGGTTGTTCTTGCTGTACCAGCGTTCCAGCCACTGCGCCATTTCACCCATGTTGGCCATGACCGCGGCGCGACGGGTTTGCTGCACGTAGCGCGTGTACGACGGAAACGCGATGGACGCGAGAATGGCGATGATCGCCACGGCAATCATCAATTCGACCAGGGAGAACCCACTCCGCCGCTCGCTCATCGCAGTTCTCTCCAGGTCGCACGCTGGCGCTCGAAGCCTCCCGGCTCGGTCAGCACGGAGTTGATTTGCCCTTCGCCGTCACGCGCCAGGTTCACTTCCTGCCCCGTCGGCGTCAGCAGGACCTGCGGCAGCTCGGAGATCGAATCGTTCTGCACGGCCGAAGGCGGCAGATCATCCACGTAGTTCGAATAGGGCGCGATCAGGGTCCGTCCACCGGTACCCGCATCCAGCCGATAGAACCACGACTTGCCCTCGAACTGACAAAGCGATTCACCCGGCACGACCGACGCGAAGGCAATCTGCCCGTTGCGCAGCCGCGGATCGCCGAGGATGCGTTCGCCGTTGTTGTCCGCCTGGCCGTCCACCAGCATGTCGAGCTTCCAGCCCAGATGCGTATCGGCACCGGTGTTGGTGTCGCTACGCCAGTTGGCCAGATTGTCGCTGGTCACGCGGAACGTCGCCGGCTCCGTTTCGCCATCGCCATCGATGTCCGCCTCCTGCGTCTCCTCGGCTACGATGCTCTGCGCGAGCAGATCCGCATCCTCGATCGTCGGCGCCGTGGTGCCGCCGTCGTACTTGTCCCAGATGCCGTAAAAGGTCTGCGTCGGAAGCCCCTCCGCGGTCAGATCCTCCAGCTCATGGAACTTGCCGGTGCCGAACAACAGCATGTAGCCCTGCCCGCTCGGATGGAAGGTGACTTCGGGACGGGTCGCGATGGGCTGCATGCTGGACGAGGCCACCGAGGCATCGAACAGCGGCTGCGGCTCGTTGCCATCACGGAACGCGAAACCCCAGTTCGACGGATCGGGATCGTCGACATCGATGCGCCACAGCGCGCCTCTCGAGTCCCCGGCGTAGAGCCGGTCGATGATGCCGTCGCCGTCGAGATCAACCGGCGCGACATCGGCCATGCCGTTGGGACGCGCCAACGGAATCGACAGCTCGCTCACCGCGCTGACATCGCCAAGGTCGGGCACGGATGCGGAGATCGGCTTGTCCGTCGGGTTGGTCAACACGCTGGGCGACAGGAAGGAGCCTGATCCGGTGTCGAAGACATAGCCCGCATCGTCCGGACGGTACATCCCGGTCGCCAGATCGATAATGAAGACCACCGCGTTTCCGGTAGCGCTGACCCCGAGGTTCAGCAACGCAGGATTGCTCTGGTCACTGAGTTGCAGGTCCAGATCGGTATTGTGATAACCGTTGCCGATGACCGTCGCCCAACGGCCATCCGCCAGCCGGACAATATTCGGCTGGCCGAAGGTGTAACCGAGTTCAGGGGAACCCGGATACTCATCAACGCCGAGCAACGCCTCCAACAGTGTATCGACCAGATCCGTCACAGTGGGCAGCAATGGCAGATCGAACAGAATATCTGTCACGCCCAACAGATCAGAAACGAGGGCCAGCACGGGACTGGCAACCGTCAGCAAAAGGTCGGTCAGATCGGTCACCAGCGAGCAGACCACGTCCAAAGGCCCGAGAATCGCCTGGCACAAAGGCTCGACGGTACTGTCGATGACGCCCTGGATCAACGCGGGGTCCAGCACTTCGCCCAGGATGTCGTACAAACCGTCGGTCAGCAGACCCTGCAGCAGGAATTTCGCGCCGGACACGACCCCGAGCAAACCGCCACCCGGGGAGTCGGTAAATTCCCAGAGCACGACCTGTTCCGCCAGTGTCTGTTGCTTGGAGAATGTATCCGCGGCGACGAAGGCCTCGGGATCGGTGATATCCAGGGCGTAGATACCCTGTCCGCCGCCCCGCAGACTGCCGACCAGGATGGTCCGCCAGCAGGACTGACCCACTCCGCAGGCCGGAAACTCGTCGTAGGCGTCGACCACGCTCATCCGGCCATCGACGTAAGTCTCGGCCTCGTAGTCCGGATTGGTCAGTTCCGAGACCTTGCCCAGCAGACGCCCCGGCACGTAGGCGAACAGCTCCTCGCCCGTCGTCGCGTCGAAGCCATGCAGCATGCCGTCGTTGGCGCCGACATAGACCATGGAACGGCGATTCGCGTTGTTCGCGCGGAAGGTGCTGTACAACTCGGTATCCGGCGTGTC
>JAGLCS010000052.1 GCA_023146115.1 Abyssibacter sp.
GTTGCGGATGCGGCCGGCGTTGGCTTCGGCACGCAGGTGGTCGACGATGGCCATGGTGGCTTCGACACCGACATCGGCGGTCAGCAGCCGTGTTTCCAGTTCTTCCAGGGCGTCGTCGTCCAATCCCTGGCCCGGCAGAAGATTGCCGAGGTCGTAGGTGAGCCAGGAGTCGCCCTTGTTGATCTTGGTGCGCAGGCGGGCGATGAACCCGCCGCTACTGGACTCGGTGCTCATGCGGTCCACACCGCGCGGGCGGCTTCGATCGTCAGGTCGATGTCGTTCGCGGTGTGGCTGGCAGAGACAAAACCGGCTTCGAAGGCCGAGGGTGCGAGATAAACGCCGCGGTTCAGCATGCCGTGGAAGAATTCACCAAAGCGGACCGTGTCGCAGGCCGTGACATCGGCGTAGCTGCGTACCGGGCCGTCGGTCATGTACAGGCCAAACATGCCGCCCATCCAGTCGCCCTGCAGCGCGACACCTGCGCCTTTGGCGTGCGTGACCAGGCCCTGCACGAGGCGGCTGGTCGTGTTTTCCAGCGATTCGTAAAAGCCCGGCTCGCGCAGCGCCTTCAAGGTCGCCAGGCCCGCCGCCGTCGCCAGCGGATTGCCCGACAACGTGCCGGCCTGATAAACCGGTCCGGTCGGCGCCAGCTGCTCCATCAGGTCTCGGCGGCCGCCGAGTGCGCCCACGGGCAAACCACCACCGATGACCTTGCCCAGCGTGGTCAGATCCGGGGTGATCCCGTACACCGCTTGCGCACCGCCCAGGGCTACCCGAAAGCCGGTCATGACTTCGTCAAAGATCAGCACGCTGCCGTAGTCGTCACAGAGCGCGCGCAGACCTTCGAGGAATCCGTCGGCCGGTTTGACGAAGTTCATGTTCCCGGCAATGGGTTCGAGGATGATGCAGGCAATGTCATCGCCGTGATCGGCGAACAGTGCCTTCACCGAGTCCAGGTCGTTGTAGGTCGCGGTCAGCGTGTGCTTGGCAATATCTGCCGGGATGCCGGGAGAACTGGGCACGCCCAGGGTCAGCGCGCCGGAGCCTGCCTTGACCAGCAGCGAATCGGCATGGCCGTGATAGTTGCCTTCGAACTTGAGGATTGCGTCCCGGCCTGTGGCGCCGCGGGCCAGGCGGATCGCGGTCATCGTCGCTTCGGTGCCGGAATTGACCAGCCGCACCTGCTGCATCGATGGCACGCAGGCGCACAGTTGTTCGGCCAGGTCGCATTCCAGCGCGGTCGGCGCTCCGAATGACAGGCCGCGTTCGGCCTGGGAGCGCACGGCGTCGATGACGCCCGGATGGGCATGGCCGAGGATCATCGGCCCCCAGGAGCCGACGTAGTCGATGTAGCGCTGGCCGTCAGCGTCCCAGATGTAGGCGCCGGCGGCGCGGTCGATGAAGCGGGGCGTGCCGCCCACGCCCTTGAAGGCGCGGACCGGCGAATTCACCCCGCCTGGGATCACGCGCTGGGCGCGTTCGAACAGTGATTCGGATTGCGTCATGTCTGACTCAGCATGGAATTGAGTTCTCGCACGGCTTGAGCCGGATCGGCGGCGGCAAAGATTCCGTCGACACAGGCCAGCAGGTCGGCGCCGTGGCGGACGAGCATGCCGGCATTGTCCCGCGTAATGCCGCCGATCACCGCCACGGGGACATTCAGCCGCGAGCGTGCGGTGCGAAGAATATCAGGCCGGGCCGGCGAGGCTTCGGGCTTGGTCCTGGATGGGAAGAAGCGGCCGAAGGACACGTAGTCTGCGCCGCCTTCGACGGCTTGCACCGCGCGATCGATATCGTCGTAGACAGAGACGCCAATCAGCGCCTGGGCACCGAGACGGGAGCGCGCGGCGCCGACATTGGCGTCATCACGCCCCAGATGCACACCAACGCCCAGTGCCGAGGCCAGTTCGAGCTGATCGTTGATAACCAGGGGCACGCCGGATTCCTCACACAGGTGTTTGAGGCGGACGGCGACCTGTGGGTCGGGCGAGGGCTTGGCGCGGTATTGCAGCAACGCCGGCCGTGCGCTCAGCACGGATGCGCAGGTATCGATCAGGTGATCGGCCGGCCAATCTGTAGGTGTCACCGGATAGGCGCCACGGAGCGCGGTGATCTGCATCGGTCAGAATTGCCGGTTTGGAATCGATTGACCGGCGCCGGGCCGGATCGCCCCGGCCAGGGACCGATCGACATACGCCTGCGCGGCCTTCGAAGCAGCCGGAACGTCAAGCCCCAGTGCGAGGTGGGTGGCCAGCGCAGCCGCCAGCGTGCAACCCGTGCCGTGAAACTGGCCCACGCGGCGGGGCCAGCGCTGCATGGTGGATCCGGATTCGCCGGCGAGCAGGTTGTCGACCTGCTCGGTCGCGGCATCGCCGCCAGTGACCAAGGCCCAGCGCGCGCCCAGCCGCAGCAACGCATCCGCAGCGGCTTGAGGGTTCGTCTCGCCCGTCAGCGCAGCCGCCTCCGGCAGGTTTGGCGTGATCACCGTGCAGCGTTTGAGTAGCTGTGCCTTGAGAAAGGGCACCAGGCTGGATTCCGCCAATGCGCCACCGCCGGAGGCGATCAGTACCGGGTCGAGCACGATCGGCACGCCATCCAGGGCGTCCAGCGTCGGAAGAATCGCCGCCGCAACGTCGACGCTGGGCAGCAGGCCGATCTTGATGGCCGCGGGCCGCATGTCCTCGGCCAGTCGCTCCAGTTGAGCACGGACCTGATCTGCCGGCGTCGCAAACACCGCGTAGGCGTTTTGTGTGTTCTGTTCGGTGAGGGCCGTGATCGCCAGCGCGGGATGCGCACCGAGAGCCGACACGGTTTGAACATCCGCGATCTGCCCGGCGCCCCCGCTGGGGTCATGCCCAGAAATCACCAGCACAATGGGGGTCATGTCAACAAGTTTAGCACTCGATGCTCGGCCGGTTATGCACAGTGTTGCGGTGCAACATGCGCGTTTGGCACCGTATTGGTGCGCCGATCCATGGGTTGCGGTGACGGCAAATATAACTTGTTGATTTTTAGTAAATATTTCATGTTGGTTACAAGTTGATCGACGTGGTCGATTGCCAGCAAACAACGCGGTTTTTGCGACTTGCGAAAGTTCTTTCCACATAGTTATCCACAGTTTCTGTGGGTATGATGGAAAAACGTCGTATCGGCAGCGACTTAGCGCATATTCATGAGTCGGAACCTTTGCTTTCGGCGCTAAATTGGATCGTGCCGGCGAGGTCCACGTCGGTGCGCGTACGCTGTGCTAACGTTCGCCGATGCGCACCGTTGAGACTGCCGAATCGCAGTGCTGTCGTGGGATTCCGGACGCGTGTGAGCCTTATCAAGCGTCATTTCGTCACCGGTCGGTCATGCCGCGGTGCGGGACGCCTTGGCCCGTGACCGTCCGGATGGTCATGGTGGTGCTGGGCTGCACCGGTCTGTTGCCGGGCTGCGAGTTTTTTCGTGACGAGGTTGAGCGCGCTGAACGCAATTGCGTACAAGTGGCGCAACCGGTGGATGACGGCGCGGTAGATGATGGCGCGAAGCACTGCCAATTGGTGCGGTCGGCCTGTGAGATGGATCGGGAGGGGGCGGCGTGTCAGGCCTTGCTGGAGCGGTATCGTTGATCACCCTGGACGGGGTGCTGATCAATCTCGGGTACGGCTTGATGCTGCTGGCGTTGCTGGCCCGCGACATCCTGTGGCTGCGCACGATTCTGATCCTCGCGCAGTCCTGTCTCTGTACCTATGCCTTGCACGCCGGGGCTCCGAATGTCGCCGCATGGAACGCCTTGTTCGTCGCCATCAACATCGGACAAGTGATCCGGATCTTGCTGGAGCGTCGTGCGGTTCAGCTACCGGATGGACTGGATGCGATTTACTCGCTGAATTTCAGCGTCATGACCGTCCCCGAATTTCTGGGTCTGTGGCGGCGTGCCTGCGAGGTCCGGGCATTCAGCGGCGAGCTGCTGGCGCAGGGCGAGGCCAATGATCGATTGATCGTGTTAACCGACGGCGAAGTCCGGGTCGTGGTCCACGGCCACGACGTGGCCACGCTGGGGCCCGGCGATCTGGTCGCTGAGATGAGTTTTCTGACCCAGGAACCCACCTCCGCGGCGGTGGTCGCCGACAAGCCAGTCTCTTACCGCTACTGGACGCGGGTCATGCTGGAGCGGACCCGACTGCGTAAGCCGGCGCTGTGGAGCAAGCTCCAGGCCGCCATTGGCCGCGATCTGGTGCGCAAAATACGCCAGGTGGATTCGCAGGCCGCACCTCAGGACGAATCGGAATTGCGGGGAAACACGACGACGTGATCGGTGGCCACCCGGATGCCGATGGGTTCGCCGATACGGTGGTTGTGATGGCTGGGCACGAGCGACAGCACGCGTGCACCGCTATCAAGCTGCAGCGTGTACAGAATCTGCGCGCCGCGGAACGCCTTGCGGACCACGACGGCCTGCTGGGGGCTGGCGTCGTCATGCACGATGTCGTCCGGGCGTAGCAGCACATCGACGTCGTTGACCGGCGCGCCAACCCATTCGCCGCGCAGCAGGCCGAGTTCCGTTGTTGCGCCGTCATCGCCATCGGCCCGACCCGGCAACAACACGCCTTCGCCCACAAAGCGTGCGACGAAGCGGTTGGCCGGACGGTGGTAGAGGTTGTATGGCGTATCCCATTGCTGCAGCACGCCGGCTGACATCACCGCGATGCGATCTGCCATCGCGAATGCCTCCAACTGATCGTGGGTGACCATGAGTGCGGTCATGCCGGCGCGTTTAAGAATTTCGCGAACCTCCTGCGACAGGCGCTCCCGTAACTCCGTGTCCAGATTGGAGAAGGGTTCGTCCAGCAGAATCATTTTCGGCTCCGGCGCTAAGGACCGGGCCAATGCGACGCGCTGCGCCTGCCCTCCGGACAACGCATGCGGATAGGCCGTCTCGTAGCCCTGCAAGCCCACGAGTTCGAGCACGGCGGTGACACGCTGATGTCGTTCAGCCCTGGTCAGATGCCGCAGGCCAAACGCGACGTTCGAGGCCACATCCAGATGCGGCAGCAGGGCGTGATCCTGGAACACCATGCCGATGCGCCGGCGCTCGGCCGGGACATGGGTTTCGGCCGAGCTGAGGATCGTCTCGCCCGTTCGGATCGCGCCCGTATCGGGCTGATCGAACCCTGCGATCAGCCGGAGCAACGTGGTCTTGCCGCAGCCGCTAGGACCCAGTACGCAGCCGATCTCTCCGGCGTCCAGCTGCAGTGACACGCCGTGAAGAACGGTGCGGTCGGCGTACCGCTTGCTAAGCGTGTTCAGGCTAAGCTGCATGGGCGTCGGTCCACTCGGTCATGTTGTCGGCTGCACCGTGGCGCCGTGTGTGTGGCTCGGAGCCGCGGACCAGCCAGAACACCGGAATCAGACCCGCCAGCACAATGGCGACGCCAGGCACGGCGGCCCGCGACCACTCGCCTTCAGCGGTCATTTCGAACACGCGCACGGCGAGCGTGTCCCAGCCATAAGGGCGTGTCATCAGTGTTAGCGGCAATTCCTTCATCACGTCGACAAAGACCAGGATCGCGGCCGTGACCAGCCCGCCACGAATCATCGGTGCGTGGACTCTGCGTGCCATGTCCCAGGTCGAACTGCCCAGGCTGCGGGCCACGTCTTCCATGGCCGGCGATACGCGCATCAGCTGCCCCTCGATCGGATGCGTGGCCACCGTCAGGAAACGGGCGCCATAGCCCAGCAGGAGCGTCGCCAGCCCGGCATGCAGCGCGATGCGGATCGTTGAGCTCGACCAGCCGCTCAGCGTGGTGCTGAGCCATTCGGATAGCCCGGCGAGCGGGACGAACAACGCGACCGCCAGTACGGTTCCCGGAATGGCGTAACCCGCCGTGGCCAGCCGCCCCAGCATCCGGGTTCCGCGCCGCCCATCCTGCCGCAGCAGCCACGCGAGGAGCAGGCCGACGACGGTCAGCAGGCCGGCCGCCATGCCGGCGAGCAGCAGAGAATGACCGGCGAATCCAATCAGCCGGCTGTCGATATCGGCACGGTGAAACCATGCCCAGCTCGCCAACTGCGCCAACGGTGCGATGGCGCCCGCGATCACCACGAGGCCGCAGCCGGCCGATGCAGCCCACCCACGCCAGCCGGATAAGGCCAATCGATGTGTCGCCTGTATGCCGGCGTCTCCGACGAACCGTTGGTGCCGACGCTGCCGGCGCTCCAAGGTCGCGATCACGAGGGCGATGCCCACCAGCACGCAGGCCAACGCCAGTGCGCCATCGATGGAGAACAGGGCGAACCAGCTCTGGTAGATCGCGGTGGTCAGCGTTCGGACATTAAAGGCGGAGACGGCACCAAAATCAGCCAGCGTTTCCATCATGACCAGCAACGCGCCGCCGGCGATCCAGGGCCGGGCGAGCGGCAGGCCGATGCGCAGAAAACCGGCGACCGGGCCGTATCCCAGCGACGCGGCGACCTCCAGGGCTCGACGCCCCTGCGACAGGAAGGCGTTGCGGGCCAGCAGATAGACGTAGGGATAAAGTGCCAGCGCCAGCACCAGGGCGGCCCCGCCGACCGAACGGATTGGCGGTAGCTGCGCGTGGGGGCCGAACCAGTCACGCAGCCACGAGGCCACGGGCCCAGCGTAGTCGAACCAGCCGATGTACACCGTTGCGAGCAGGTAGGCCGGTATCGCAAGCGGCAGGATTAATGCGGCCGTCAGCCAGCGCCGACCAGGAAAGTCATAAAGGCTGGTCACCCAGGCACAGCCCACGCCGATGGTCGTTGCCAGCAGCACGGTGGCCAGTGCGAGGACCAACGTCGTCGGCACAACCTGGGGCAGCATCGTCCCGCCGACGAATTGCCAGACCTCCATGTCCGGGCGCAGCAAGGCACCGAGCATGGTGACCAGGGCCGCAGCGACCGGCAGGGCAATCAGCAGCGCCAGGGGATGCGCAGGCAGTCGTCGGCGACGACGTCGATGGGCCATTCAGGAGGGCCAATCAGGAGACTTGGGGCGGGCGATCAATGATACCCGGCGCGTTCCATCAACCTGACCGCGTCGGGTTGCAGTTTGCCGGCCTCCGACACGTTGATCACGTTGGGAACGAAATCACCCCAGGCCTTGACCAACGGGTCGGAGGGCACGGTCGGATTGGCCGGATATTCCAGGTTGCCGTCGGCCAGAATCTCCTGGGCTTCCGGACCCGCGAGCCATTCCAGAAACGCCTGTGCAGCCTCGAACTGATCGGTGGACGCGGCAATGCCCGCGCCGGATACATTGACGTGAACGCCGCGAATATCACCCAGCTCCGAGTCCTGATTTGGCCAGAACAGTGCCAGTGGGATGTCGGGATCGGTGCGTTGCATGCGGCCGAAGTAGTACGTGTTGACAATGCCCACATCGCATTGCCCGGCGACGATGGCCTCCATGACGGCGTTGTCGTTGGAGAACGGCTCGGCGGCAAGGTTGTTCACCCAGCCGCGGACGACGGCTTCAGCCGCCTGCTCACCCTGCGCGGAAATCATCATCGCCACCAAGGATTGGTTGTAGACCTTTTGGGAGGTGCGCAGGCATAAGCGGTCCTCCCATTCGGGGTCGGCCAGGGCGGCATATGTGCTCAAGGACTCAGGATCAACGCGCTCGGTGGAGTGGATGATGGTGCGCGCCCGCACTGAGAGGCCGTACCACCGGCTCTCCGGGTCCCGAAGATGCGCGGGGATGCGGTCGTCAAGCGTCTCGGATTGGGCAGGTCGCAACAGATCATCGCTGGCGGCCTTCCACAGATTGCCGGCGTCGACGGTGATCAGCAGGTCGGCGGGGCTGCCCTGTCCCTCGCTGCGCATGCGCTGCAGAAGCGGACCTTCCTTGCCGGTGATGAATTGGATGGGCTGGCCGGTGTCTTGAGTGTAGCGGTCGAAAACCGGTTTGATCAGCTGCTCGTTGCGAGAGGAATAGACGATGAGCGGCGCCTTGCTCCCGGCATCATC
>JAGLCS010000053.1 GCA_023146115.1 Abyssibacter sp.
GCCTGTCCGTAGAGCAGCAATGGCGGAAGCTGCAGCGGGATGAGCACGGCGTCGCGCAGTCTGTCGTGCTCCGGTTGCCGCGCGGGTGCCAGCCATTCGGCCAGCAGCGGAGCCGCGGCGGCCAATGCCACGGCGGCCCAAGCCTCGGCGGTAGGCCAAAGAGACACCGGCCCGGTCACGTCCACAGCCCAGCGAAACAGAATCGCGAGAACCAGAAACCCCTGAATCGGCAAGATCGCCCCTGGGATCCGTTCCATGGCCGGCAGCAGCGGTAGACACAAGGAGATCAGAAAGCCCAGATTGAGCAGATCGGCCCATTGGCTCGGTGCCAGAGCCGCGGTCAGCGGAGCGGCGTCGTTCAATCCGTAGATTGTTGGATAGGCGAGCGCGACAAAAGCCAGGACACAGGCAGACCGCGCCAACGGCAGCAGTGCGTGTTGAGTGAGCCACGCCGCCCAGTGAGGGTCGGCTAGGCGCGTCAGCAACCAGGGCTCAATCACGACCAGTGCGCCGACCAAAACGATAAAGAGCAGCGCGGCGTCGATCACTAGGTCAGCACTTCCCCGCGCAGCGACAAGGCTCGCGTGGCTTCAAGGTGGAAATGGCGGAGAATCGATGGATGTCGGCGCCACCGTCGGTCGGAGACAAGTTGAATTTCGTGCGCCGCATCACGCTACTGCTTGCATCGCGGGTACTTTCCTCAGACGCTTTAGAAACAATAAATAAGTGATCGATCAATCATCAACACCGGTTTCGGTATGCCCAGTCGCTTGTGAGGCGTAACGCTTCTTGCGGAGATCATGGCGCTGCAACGGAATCGGTGTTGGCACGACAAACTCAAGACAGGGAGAATCATCATGGTCGGAGATAGTCGAAGCTTCGCACGCCCCGCGTGTGCGCTGTTAATCGGAGCCGCCGCACTAGGCCTGAGTGCCTGCAGTGAATCGGAAGTGGATATTGTCGCCTTCGAGGAACTCACGATGGTGTCGGCGACGATCGCCCCGGAAGACGAGCGCTGCGCGTTCGGCGGCGCCATCATCCAGACAGGTCTGGACACCAATCGAAACGGCACCCTCGACGGGGACGAAGTAGACGCCAGTTCAGGGCAGGTTCGCTGCAACAACACACAGCCGGCGGCCGCCAGCCCGCTGATCTCCGCATTTGTTGCGGGGCAGGGCATGCCAACGGCCGGCTCCAGCACGACGCTGTCAGTGACGGCGACCGATAGCAGCGGCGGTTCGGCCGTGAGCTACGAATGGTTTGATGTGACCAATGGGATGGTTCTGGCGGAGGTCGGCTCGACCTTGTCGGTGGCGATCCCGGCCGATGCCGAACCCGGTGACACCTTCGTGTACCAGGTGACGGTGACCGATGCGGCGCAGGTCGAGCAGGTGCGGCGCATCGTGCTGACGGTGAGCGAACTGAATGTTCGCCCGGTGACCACCGTGTCGACCCAGTCGCATCAGATTTTCCTGCCCGATGGTCTGGCAGCGCCTGTGGATCAGCCCACCGGTGATTTTGACGGTGTCGTGTTCTTCGCAGGCACGGACAGCATCCCGGCCAACCAGCAGAAGATGGGCAATCGCTCGCGGCGGGACCTGGGTGGATTCGCTGCACAGCGGCGCAATTTCGGGTTTGGAAACAACTCGCGGGAAGAACTGGACAACCTGCGAAATTCGATCTCGTCGCGGAACGAGTACACGTTGACGAACATCGCTACCGCGGTGACGCGCGCCTGCGCGGTGGGCCGGTACTCCATGGCGCTGGAGAACGCCACGTCACCGACCGACCTCACCCGCGCCCTCGTGGAACTGGTCGGCCTGTCCGTGGATCCCGGTGCGCTCGGCAGCTTCCCGGACGGCCTGCCCGACGAGGTCTTGGCCGCGCTGTACGAGTTCCGGCTATCGGTTTGCTTCTACTCACCGGATGACGTCGTGGTCCTGGTGTCGCTGGTGGTGGACGCTGTCAAAGAGCAGTACGAAGCCGTGACCAGCGGCGTGACGGACGGCACGAACGTGGGTGAGGCCGACGCCATGCGGGAGCAGCAAACCGACGAGTTTGTCGGTACCGGCGCAGGCGGCCTGGCGGACTTCCTGTTCGTCATCGACAACAGCGGCAGCATGGGCGACGAACAAGACGCCTTGTCGCAGGCGGCTTCGGATTTCATCAGTGTCGTGACCAACTCCGGGCTGGACTTCCAGATCGGGACGGTCACAACGGATCGTCAGACCCTGCGCGGTGTGGGCTACACCAACGACACCACGCAGTTCCAGGACGACGCGCGACCGGGTACGGGTGGCAGCGGGACGGAATCCGGCATCTACTGGGCCGAGCGTTCACTGCTGTCCACCGCATTGGGTGACGCCGAGGACGGCAGCAGCACCCTGGCCGGGTACCCAAGAACCGGGGCCAGCATGTCGGTGGTGATGCTCAGCGATGAACCTGACCAGTACTCCCGGTACGCCGGATCGACATTCGACCCGAACAGCAATCTGTTCATCGATCGCAGCTATCCGGTCTACTCGATCATCAATGAGGGGAGCCCTGGCGACTACGACGATCTCGCGTTGGCGACGGGCGGTTCAGTCGCGAGCATTGACGACATCACCCAGTTCCCGGCGATCATGAACGCGATCGCGACCAACGCGGGCGGTGCGGCGAGTCTGTTCCAGCTCAGTGAAACGCCGATTTCCAGCACGATTGTCGTGACGGTGGACGGCGTATCGCTGGCCGAGGATTCGACCAACGGCTGGCAATACGTGTCGGGTAGCAACTCCATCGTGTTCCGCGGCGACGCGGTGCCCAGTGAAGGCGTGGAGATCCTGGTCAGCTACCAGTACATCGACGACGGCGAGCCGGCTTCGCCCTAGTTGCCGCTCTGCGAGAAGTAAGACGGCCGGGTTTCGACCCGGCCGTTTTGTTGCAGCGTTCAGCGCGGCCGGGCGGCCCGCACCATCTGCTGGACGAAACAGGCGATCTGGTGCAAACGGGCGATGGGGTCGCGCAACTCCAGAAGCTGTTGCTTCACATCGACGGGTATGGGCAGCAACTCCGCGAGGCGGCTGCTCACCCAGCGCGCGTTATGAGGTTGCGGGGTGTCGAGATCGAACGGGGGGCCGAGTTCCGTGATCAGCTGCATCGCGAGGTCGGCCAGGTGCTCGTAAGATTCTGGGACCGCACCGGCCGGTTCGTCGCCGTATAGCTCGGTGTCGCCCACCCATAACCCCGCCTTGGTCTGCCGGGGCGCCTGGATGTGAACGCGCTGCTGCCCTCGGCAGATAATGCCCAGATAGCCGTGTTCCAGCGGTTCGAAGTCGATGATCTCGCTGTAGGTGCCAACATCGAACGGACGGTTGTCGCGATCGGTTTCGCGACCCGACGCCAGCAGCACGATCACAAACCCCGTTCCGTTGCGCATGCAATCGCGCACCATGTCGTGATAGCGCGTTTCGAAGATGCGCAGCGGCGTCAGCCCGCCGGGCATTACGAGGTTCGAGAGCGGAAACAGCGGAACGTCGGTCGTAATCAAGAGGGCGGTGGCTCCTCCATGCTCGGTGTGCAGTGTAGCCCCATTGTCGGCGAAACGCTGAGTGGCTCAGGGTCTCCCGACCAGCGCTGCGGGAGCGGGGACGACACCACAAAAACAAGCCCGGTATCGGCGTTGACGATCCGCGGCGTTGCGTGTCTGCTAGCCTTTCGAATCCCGCGAATCAGGACACGCACGCATGAAAAGTGCTGGCGCATGCACGGCATGGCTATTGGTTACCCTTCTCCTGGCCGGCTGCGGCAAGTCGGCCCCTGATCAACCGCCGCCATTGTTCCCAGGGGCGCCGACCTTTGACCTGCTGTCGGATGAATTTCCGGTTGAATCCTTGTTCGGACCGTTGCCCGCGCCGGAATTCGTCCAGTTGAGCTACCTCGAAGACATCGAGCTGCGGCCTGGCGCAACGCCTGTGGAGCATCTGTTTGAATTGATGATCCGCAAGGGCAGTCAAGGGTCGATGGGCCGCGTGCGATCGGAGTTCACCTTCGCGGAAACCAACAGCCATGCGGTCGAGGAATCGCTGCAAGTTGCGGACCTGTTCGAGTTTTTCACCTATGCCTATGAGCCAGCGACCGCGACCGCGCCGGAGACGGTGACACGTAGCTACGTCGCGCAGATCGACCAGGTGCTTGGCCAGCTGTTTCCGCTCGCGGTTGAGAATCGCCTGATGTTCGAGGTGACACGCCACTATCAGGTGGAGCGTGACGGCGAGCGTGCCGAGGCACAAACGCTGGAATTCGCCTATGACATGCGAGTTGATCGCAAGGTCGACCCGGCGAATTATCCGTCGGTTAGCCTGACCGAGCCGGTCTGGGTGATTCAGATCCTGGAAGTTGATCCCGATGGCGTCGAGCACCGCCGCGAGGCGCATTTTTCGCCAGAGATCGGCATGCCCATCTTCGACGCTCGGCGCCGCGGCGGCGTGGTCACGACCCGTCGTCTGGTGCGTTGGGAGCGGTAACGCTAGCGCAGGCGCTCCAGCAGATACCAGCAGTTGCAGCCGTGGTGACCGGTGTCGCCAAGCGGCGCGTCCAGGCGCAGGAAGCCGGCCCGCTCGTAAAGCGCCCGGGCCGCGTCCATCTGGGTTAGCGTCTCCAGATAGATACGTTGAAATCCGTGGTCCCACGCTGCCGCGATCGTGGTGGTCAGGAGTTGGCGGCCCAATCCGCATCCGCGAGCCGGGCGGGCCAGATACATCTTTCTCAGTTCGGCGGTTGCAAACGCGCCGCCCGTTAACGGCGCGATTCCCGCGCCGCCAAGCACTTGCTGGTTGCAGTGCGCCACGAAGTAGGCGTGCCGTGGGCGGTCATAGGCGCTGCTCAGCGCCTGCATCTCTGCATCCTGTCCGGCAAAGCCGTCGCCGCCTGCGTCGAATTCGGCCAGTGCGTCGTGAATGACCTTAGCCAGGGAAAGGTCGTCTGCAGGCTGGATGGGTCGGATCAGTGCTTGCACGACAGTCTGGCGGGTGATTTCGATGTGATAATGCTCTCATGTCTTTGTCCGCCACATTCCGAACTCTTTTGCTCGCCGTGTTGTTGGCCGGCGTCTCACCCCCTGTCGATGCCGCAGGACAGACCTGGATACAGATCGACAAGACCGCACGCACGCTCACGCTATTCGAGGGTGACGTGCCGCTGCTGGAATTTCCGGTGGCGCTGGGACGTAACCCCATCGGACCGAAGCGGGAGCAAGGCGACGGCAAGACGCCGGAAGGGCGTTATTTCATTCTCAGTCGCCTGCGCAATAGCCGCTTCCACCGGGCCTTGCAGGTTTCCTATCCCTCCTTGTCCGATCAAATGCTCGCGGATGCGCGCGGAGTGCCGCCCGGCGGACGGATCATGATCCATGGCGTCGGTCCGAACGAGCGCGCCGAGCAACTTCATCCGCTGTTTGACTGGACCGATGGCTGCATCGCTGTCACCGACGAGCAGATCGAGGCGCTGTGGGCCCGAGTACCCGTCGGCACGCCGGTGGACATTCTGCCGTGAGCCTTTTGCACGAGGCGGTGATCTTTCTCGCAGCGGCCGTGGTCGCTGTGCCGCTGGCGCGTTGGTTGGGGCTGGGTGCGGTAATCGGTTATCTGGCCGCGGGCGTCGCGATCGGTCCGGCCGGTCTGGGCCTGGTCGGAGATGTTCACGAGGTGATGCACCTTGCCGAGTTCGGTGTGGTGCTGCTGTTGTTCATTATCGGCCTGGAGCTTCAGCCCAGCCGTCTGTGGGCGCTGCGGCGGCCCATTTTCGTGAACGGGACCGCGCAGATCGGCCTGTCGGCGATACCCATCGCGGCCATCGCCTATTTCGCCGGCCTATCGCCGATGCCTGCGGTATTGATCGGTATTGTGCTGGCCTTGTCGTCCACCGCATTTGCGTTGCAGGCATTGGCGGAACGCGAAGAGCTGACGACTCATCATGGCCGCGCCGCTTTCGCGATTCTGCTGATGCAGGATCTGGCCGTCATCCCGTTGCTGGCATTGATTCCGGTGTTGGCGCCGGGCGGTGGCGAAGCCTTCGATCCGCTTGATCTGATCAAGACGGTGGCGGTGATTGTCGCCGTGATCGTCGGCGGGCGGACGTTGCTGCGGCCGGTACTGAGAATGGTCTCGGCGTCGCGCACCAACGAGATCTTCACGGCCATGGCGTTGCTGGTGGTCAGCGGAACGGCCCTGGCGATGGAGTGGGCGGGTCTGTCCATGGCCCTTGGCGCGTTCCTGGCGGGCGTGTTGTTGGCAGACTCCGAATACCGCCATGCCCTGGAGGCCGACATCGAGCCGTTCAAGGGGCTGCTGCTCGGTTTGTTCTTCATCTCGGTCGGTATGGGCGTGGATCTGCGCCTGCTGGTCGACGAACCCGCGCCGATACTCTCCATTGCCATCGGGCTGGTGCTAATCAAGGCCGGCGTGCTGTGGACGGTCGGTCGTCTGGCGGGCCTGGATCGCAGCAGCGCGCGCAATTTGGCCATCGCCCTGTCGCAGGGAGGCGAATTCGCCTTCGTGCTGTTTGCCGTGATGGCCGATGTGGCCCTGCTGGACGCGCAGGTGATGAGTCAGCTCATCGTGGCCGTGACGCTGTCCATGGGCCTGACGCCCCTGTTGTTCTTGATCAACGATCATTGGTGGCTGCGCTGGTTTCCGCACACGCGCAAGCCCTTTGATCACATCGAGTCTTCGCACCACAGGGTCATCGTCGCCGGTTTCGGTCGCTTCGGGCAGATCATCGGCCGTGTGTTGCGCGCCCGTGGTATCGCGTTCACAGCGCTGGAACTGGATTCGGACCAGGTCGATTTTGTCCGCCGCTTCGGTAACCGCACCTACTACGGTGACGCGTCTCGTTCGGAGCTGTTGCGGGCGGCCGGCGTGGAGCAGGCCGAGTTGTTCGTACTCGCCGTGCAGGACGAGGCGGCCTCGCTACGCATCGCGCGGGCGGTCCGGGAACTGGCGCCGGAACTGCGCATCATCGCGCGCGCCCGCAACCGGCAGCATGCCTACAAGCTCATGGAGCTGGGGATTCGCGATGTCGTGCGTGACACCTTCGATTCCAGCCTGCGAGCCGCGGGGAATGTGCTGCGAGGCTTGGGCTTCTCCGAAGGTCAGGCCCGTTTCACGACCGAGACCTTTGCGGCCAAGGATGAAGAGCGCCTGTTCGAGGCCTTCGGCTCGCATGACGATCTCGACAAGATGATCGAACTGGCACAACGCTCGGCGAGCGAGTTGGAAAAGTTGTTCGCGGAGGAACATCCCAAGGACGGTCGTCAATCATGAAGCAATGGCCCATTGATCGGGTTCACACGAATCGCGGTGACTTCGCGCTGCGGCGCCGGCAGGGTGACGGGCGCCCCCTGGTACTCATTCATGGCTGGCCGGAGAGCAGTGCGACCTGGACTCCGCTGCTGGCGCATCTTCCGGCCGAGCTCGACGTGATCGCGCCCGATCTGCGCGGCTTGGGTGACTCGCCCCGCACGGCGGAGCGTGACGCCTACGGCAAGCAAGCCCTGGCCCAGGATGTACTCGCCGTGGTCCAGGCCTTGGGCATCGATCACTTCGCACTGGTCGGTCACGATTGGGGCGGCATCGTCGCGCAGGAAATCGCGCTGGCCGAGCCCATGCGCGTGACGCATCTGGGCGTGTCGAATATCGCCGTGATCAACAATCTTGACGTTAACCGGCGCATTGCGGGCAAGCCGAATCGGTATGTCTGGTATCAACATTTTCTCAATACAGGACTGCCTGAGGCGCTTATCCCCGGTCGCGAGCGGGCGTTTCTTGAAACATTCCTGCGCATGAGCGGCGACCGCCCGTTCCCGGAGGCGCAGGTCCAGGAGTACGTGCGTTGCTACGCAATACCTGGCACGCCGACCACGGCCGCGAATCTGTATCGGAGCTATCGGAGTGATATCCGGCGATGGGCCAGCCTAGCCGGGCGCCGGTTCGACATGCCGGCTGCCTATATCTATGGGGAGCACGATGTCGTCATTACGCCGGATTACCTCGATGGTCTGGAGGCCTGCTTTCGTGACATTCACATCACCCGGCTCGATGCCGGGCATTTCGTGCAGGAGGAACAGCCGGCCGCATTTGCGGACGCGGTGGTTCAACTGCTGCAGCGCTGACAGGCCCATGCGGCCGCGGAGCGGCTACAATTCCGCGCCATGACTACCGTATTGCAAGATTTTCTCAACCTTCTGGATCTCGAATACCTGGAAGACAATCTGTTCCGGGGCGAGTCTCGTGATCTCGGCGGCCGCAGTGTTTTCGGCGGGCAGGTGCTGGGGCAGGCGCTCGTGGCGGCCACGCGCACCGTGGACGCCGACCGTCCGCCGAACTCCCTGCATGCCTATTTTCTGCGCCCTGGCGACATGGAAGCGCCGATCGTCTACGACGTGGAGCGATCACGCGATGGCGGATCGTTCAGCTGGCGTCGGGTGAAGGCGATTCAGCATGGCCATCAGATCTTTTCGATGATGGCCGCGTTTCACATCGACGAGATCGGCTTCGAGCATCAGGCGGAAATGCCGGATGTGCCGTCGCCGGAGGAACTGGTCGATCAGCAAACCCTCGGCGCCCAATGGATCGACGACGCACCGGAAAAACACCGGGCGCTGCTGACTCGGCCCAGTGCATTCGAATTCCGACCCGTGCATCCGACGAATCCGTTCCGTCCGGAGAAGCAGCCACCGAATCAATCGGTGTGGTTCCGGGCATCCGGCACGCTACCCGATGATCCGATGCTGCACCGTTGTGTGCTCGCCTATGCCAGCGATTACAACCTGTTGGGGACCAGCACGCGACCGCATGGTCGCAATTTCTTGCAGGCCGACATGATCGTCGCCAGCCTGGACCACGCGCTGTGGTTTCATCGGCCATTGCGTGCTGACGACTGGCTGCTCTATCACACGGACAGCCCCAGCGCGCAGGGCGGGCGGGGCATTGCCCGCGGCCTGATCTTCAATCGCGCCGGCACCCTCGTGGCCACGGTGGCGCAAGAAGGGCTGATTCGGGATACGCGGCTGTCAGCCGACTCCAAAGGTTGATTCGATCTCCGGCGGCAGGGGTTCGAGATCGCAGTGACCTGACTGGGTCACCCCGTCATTCACGGTCCGGTCGCATGAAGTAGCCGGATTTCCAGAGGTTTGCTCAATGTCATGTTCCGCCCGGTTGTTGATCCAATGTGCTGACCAGCCCGGCATCGTCGCTGCGGTGACGCGTTTTCTCTTTGAGCACGACGCCAATGTGACGCATCTGGACCAGCATTCCACCGAGATGACGGGTGGGTTGTTCTACATGCGTGCGGAGTTTCAGCTACCGGACCTCGAACCGCCCAACGCGGCGCTGCGCACGGCCTTCGCGGCCCAGGTGGGTGATCCCTTCGACATGCATTGGTCGATGGTCGATGCCGGGGTGAAAAAGCGGATGGTGATTTTTGCCTCCCGCACCGAACACACCTTGCAGGAGTTGTTATGGCGCCATGCTCGGGGCGATCTGGCTGCCGAGATCACCGCGGTGATCTCGAACCATGCCGCCACAGCCGTTCACGCAGAGCGCTTTGGCGTGCCGTTTCGGCACATCCCGGTCACACCGGACTCCAGGGCTGACGCCGAGCAGGCAGCGTTGGAGATTATCGGCCAGGACACCGATCTGATCGTGCTGGCGCGCTACATGCAGATTCTCTCTCCGGCGTTCGTGGACCGGTTTCCGCAACGCATCATTAACATCCACCATAGTTTTCTCCCTGCCTTCGTGGGCGCCGATCCGTACCGGCAGGCCTATGAGCGCGGTGTCAAGCTCATCGGTGCTACCGCGCATTACGTGACATCGGAGCTGGATCAGGGCCCGATCATCGAACAGGATGTCAGTCGTGTTACCCACCGCGATGATGTAAATGCACTGCGGGCCATGGGGCGCGACATCGAGCGCCGTGTGCTTGCTCGAGCGGTTCACTGGCATCTGGAGGACCGGGTCATCGTGTCCGGCGCCCGGACCGTGGTGTTTCGCTAATTGGCTTGACGGCGATCAGCGTCAGCATCCACCCAAATCGCATAGCTCGCTCGCAAGCGAACGGCATCGTCTAGATCGCGGCCGCCGACGTCGATGTCCAGCGGCCAGCGCGCGCGCCCGGTCGCCTCGAGGCTGCCCAGCACCTCGGCCCGCGCCGCGGTGTCGCTACGGCATCGCGCCCGCAGCGTAGACCGGACCGGTTGACGAAAACGGGTGTGGGCATCGTAGACGGCGCACTGTGCCGTGGCGTCGAACTCAAAGGCGAGCCGCTGCGTCAGCATCCAGCCCGCGAGCAGGCCCAGGCCGTTCAGGCTCCCCGCGAAGGCCGTGGCCTTGTCGTTCTGGTTCCGCTCCAGAGGCGCCACGAGCAGCACCTCGTCTGGCGACAGCGCCACGCATTCCACGCCTACCGCCTTTAGCGCCGGCATGGTCGCGCACATCGATTCCAACAGGCTGAGGGTTCGGGCTTGTGCATCCATGGCGAGAGTGTACGAGCGGCGGAGGTGACATGCGCTCGCTCGGGGACTCTCCACAGATTCGAATCCGAACGCGTTGATCGCTCGAATGAATCCATCTGGCCTTATGCACGTGACAGACGAACGAAAGCTGGTAGGGTTGAATTTCCCACGGGAGGGGCGTTAACCCAACCATCAATGCTTGGGCAACTGGGGATTCGAGGATCAGACCGGCGTGAGCGGGACGTGCCGGTCCCATGAAATCCGTTGATGAATTTAAGGAGAGTAACCACATGTTGAAGACGTCAACTCATGCGCGGACTGCCAAGGTATTGGCAGTGGCCGGGCTAGGACTGCTGTTGCCCTTCGGTGCGGCGATGGCGACAGATTACGTCGTCGATACCGATGCCGATGGTATCGATGACACCGACGGACTGATCTCACTGCGCGAGGCCATCATGGCCGCGAACACCGACACAGCGGTCGGTGACGCGCCTGCTGGTGAGCCCGACGGCGACACCATCAGTTTCGACGCGGGCAACCCGATCACCGGCGGTGGGATCGATTCGATCACCCTGTTGTCGCCGCTGCAGATCTCGGACGATGTCAGCATTACTGGCAACGCGGATATTCTTTCTGGCACAACGACCACGATCACCGGCGGTGACGCCGCCCAGCTCTTCGTTGTCGATGCGTCGGCTGGTGCTGGCGAAACCACGGCAGTCAGCTTCACCGATCTGATGCTCACCGAGGCGCTTGCGGCCTCGGGTGCCGCCCTGCAGATCGCCGCAGGTAGCACCGTGACGTTGACCGATGTCGATGTGACCGACAGTGTCACGACCGGTGGCGATGCCGGCATGGGCGGCGCCGTGTTCAACGACGGCAGTTTGACGATTAGCGGCGGTACATTCTCTGGCAACGCCGCCAGCGGAATGGCCGGTAGTGGCGGTGCCTTGTTGTCCAACGGCATGCTGACCGTCTCGGACACCAGCTTCGAGAACAACACGGCCAATCGCGCAGGTGGCGCCGTGGAACTCGGCGGCAGTTCCTCCAGCAGCTTCACCGACGTGACCATGTCGGGCAACTCGCATGTGGCCCCAATGCCAGGAAACGGTGGCGCGTTGCATATTTCAGGTAGCGGCGCCGCGACGCTCAGTGGCGGGACCTACGACAACAACACGGCCGGTAGCGAGGGCGGTGCGCTTTGGAACAGTGCCGGCGCCATGACCATTACGGGCGCGGCCAGCTTCAGTGGCAACGAAGCACTCGGATCCGCCGCCGACAACGGCGGTGGGGCCCTGTTCAACAATGGCGGCACCCTGTCGGTTGATGGTGCAACGCTGGATGGCAACGCAGCTTCCGGTGCTGCCGGCTCCGGTGGTGCGATCTTCAACAACGGCGGTACGTTAACGGTCACCAACAGCACGATTAGCAACAACACCGCCAATCGAGCGGGCGGCGGCATCGAAGACAATGCCGCGGATACGCCAACGACCGTCATTCTTCAGGCCACTGATTTCACCGGAAACTCGGTGTCGGGCATCGATGATGCCGGAACGATCACGGCTGGTAACGGCGGCGCTGTGCACATCACGGGCAACGGCACCTTCACCGCCGACGGCGGAACGGTGTCGGGCAACACGGCCTTCGCCGAAGGTGGCGGCTTCTGGAACGGTTCCGGGTCGATGGCGCTGAGCGGCGTCAGCTTTGACGCGAATGCGGCCAACGGCGACGACGCCGACAATGGCGGTGGCGCCCTGTTCAACAAGGGCGGCGTGATTACGCTGGATCTGGACACGTCCATCACCGGTAACACCGCGTTGGGCGTTTCTGGTTCTGGCGGGGGCATCTTCAACGATGACGGCCGCATTATCGCCGTGGGCGCAACGATCACCGGCAACCTGGCGAATCGTGCGGGCGGCGGGATTGAGGACAAGATCACCAACTCCACGCCCTCTGCACAGATGCCGTCCATCTTGCTGACCAATGTCACGCTGGATGGCAACGGCGCAGGGACGGATGCGGCAGGGGCCCCATCGGCCGATGCCAATCCCGGTAACGGCGGCGGTCTGCATGTGAGTGGGCCCGGTTACGTGCTGGTCAACTCCGGTACCGTCTCGGGTAACTTTGCTGCCCGCGAGGGTGGTGGTTTGTGGAACAACGCGGCACCCAGCACCCTGGGCGTCTCGGGCACGACGTTCGACGCCAACACCGCATTGGGTAGCGACAGCGAGAACCCGGTCGGCGGCGGTGCCTTGTTCAACAAGGGCGGCGTGATGGCTGTGGCCAATGCCACCATCATGAACAACGCCGCGACCGGCGAAACCGGTGGTTCCGGCGGTGGGATTCTCAATAGCGGCGGCCAGCTGGCCGTGTCTGGCACGCAGTTCTCGGGCAATACCGCGGTTCGCGCCGGCGGTGCCATTGAGGACAACTCCACCAGCGGCTCGACCACGGTGGATCTCTTCAACGTCACGATGGATGCCAACGTGGTGGGACCGACGCCAGGCAATGGCGGTGGCCTGCATGTCACGGGCATGGCCAGCGCGGTGACGGTCGATCGTTCTCAGGTCTCGAACAATACGGCGGCCAACGAAGGCGGCGGTCTCTGGAATTTCCAGAACTCGACCTTGAACGTGTACAACTCGACCGTCTTCGGCAATGCCGCCACTGCCACCCATGGTGGGGGCGTGTTCTCCCAGCCGGCGGCGACGACGAATCTGATCAACGTGACCATCGCCTCCAACACGGCGGGGGACAGCGGCGGTGGCGTCTTCGTCAGCGATACGGCCATCACCACCGCGGTGAATACGCTCATCGGCGACAACGTGGCCACGACGGCCGGCCCGGATGTATTCGGCAGCCTGGGCGGAACTGGCTACAACCTGGTCGAAGACGACTCCGATGCCACGTTGAGCGGATCCAGCAATGTGGTGGGTGAAGACCCGCTGCTCGACGCGAATGGCTTGCAGGCCAATGGTGGCCCCACCATGACTGTGGCGTTGCAGGCGGGCAGCCCCGCCGTGGACGCAGCATTGGGTAGCGTTTGTGCAGGCTCCGAAATCGGTAACTTCGATCAGCGCGGCATCCAGGACGTTCGGCCGTTCGACGGCGACAACGACGGAACCGCTGATTGCGACATCGGTGCTTTTGAGTTGAACAACGCGCCAGTGATGTCGGTGACGGCCACCGCCACGACCGACGTTTCGGTTGCGCCCGATGCAACTGGCGTCGTCGCGCTGGGCTACACGCTGAGCAATGAGTCGGACGAATCTGTGAGCTACACCGGCTTCGCGGGATCACTAGGGGGTACGGGCGACTTTGATGATGTCGCCAGTGCAGCCATCGTGCTCGACGCCAATGCCAACGGTGCAGTGGATGACGGCGAGGTCGCCATCGCGGGCAGCGTGAGCTTCAACGCAAGCGCCGGCACATTCACGGCCAGCTTCGATGCCGCCAGAACGCTGGATTCGGCCGCGGCCGAGAGCCTGATCGTCACCGTCGATTTCGGTACGACAACGGCTTCGGTTCTTGGCATGCAGATGTTTGCGGGCAGCGGTTTGATGCTGATCGGTCTGGCCGGGGCGGCCGGTTTGTCACGTCGCAAGCTGCTGCTTGTCGCGGTGGTTGCCGGTGTGGCCTCGCTGACCGCCTGTGGTGGTAGCAGTTCGTTCTCCGGCGGCGATGATGGCGACCCGGCGACGATCACCTACCGGATGACGCTGACCAGCGTCGCGGCGACGGGTGACGATACCGGTAGCGCCGCCCAAGTGGCGGGTCTGCCGGTCTCCGGTCCGTTGATTACCATCAACAACAGCTAGGGCGTCAATCCAACGCCAAAAAAAGCCGGGGCAAGAGCCCCGGCTTTTTTATGTGCGTTACAAACAATTAGCTGTCGTCGTCGCGGGTCGACTCCACCAGATCGTCGCGCGACAAGCTCGTGTCGTTGAACTTGTAACCCTGGATCGTGAAGATCCGGCCAGACGTACGCTGCGCCGCACGGGTCAGTTCGGAATCTGCCTCGTCGGCGGCTGCGATATCCAGACGCAGCAATCTATCGTCGCCGGCCTCGGCCGTTTGCACGGTGACCGTGCTGCCGTCACCGAGCGTAAACACCTGTTGCGACCAGCCATCGGCCGGTACCTGGGCATTCTCCTCAGCATCATTTGCGAGCACGTCTTCCAGCCGCAGGTTCTGCAACACGCGGCCGACACGCGCCACTGTTGCCGCTTTTTCCGCTTCGTCGTCTGTCAGGTCTTCCAGGCCCAGGTCCTCGCCATCGCGCCGTAGCGAGTATGGCGTTCCATCCGCCGGCGTGGCCTGCACGGCTTCGATATCCCCCGGCGCCACGTTGATCAAGCTCTTGTCCAGCCATTGCGTGATGTCGGCGCTGGCGACCAGTACGCGATCGGCCAGGGCGCTGGTGTCGCCGCCCACCAGCCGTACATAAGTGCCGCGCGGCTGGCTGGCGTTCTTGCCGAGCAGGATGCCGGCCAGTTGCTGGTCGCCGGCCCAGATCAGGATCTGCTTGTTGGCGGTCTCGCCGGTGCCGTGATCCTGCACGCCGAGTCGTTCGTAGAGCGTCGGGTTGCTGGTCTTTTCCTCCAGTGTCGAGGCTTCGGACAAGCTGATCAGCAGCTCACGGATATTGCCGATGTCCGCGGGATAGTCACGTTCGCCGACGCGCCAGCGTTCCTGTTCTCGCACGAGCGTGACGGTCTGATCGGCATCACCCTGGATGCGGATTCGGCTGACATCGTTCAGCTGCTCGGCCAGCGTCGGCAGCAGCGGTTGGCCGTCGTTGACCTCGCCGGGGTGGCGGTCGCCGAGGGCGACGGCGGCGAGGACCAATATGGCGGCCAGCGCCAATCCGGCAAAAAACGTTTGCGATTTCATGGGGCTCTCCGATGGGCGCGACGCCAGCCGATGACCAGCGCGCCGAGGGCGAGCAACAACGGCACCAGGCCGATGTTGATGAATTTCAGGGTCGTGCCGAGGCGTTCGATGTCCTTGTTCAGCTCGTGCTGGACATCACGGAGCTGCCGGCGAATCCGCAGCTTCTCCTCGCGGAACTGCTCGATCGCGTCCTGTTGCTCGGGCGTGAGAATGAAGGCATCGCCTTCGGTCCCCTGGCTTTGCAGTTCGGTGATCTTGCGTTCGGTCTCACGTAACGCGGCCTGCAGTTCCTGCTCGGTATCCAGGTAGCGGCCTTCTGCCTGGCGCTTGAGTTGTTCGACGACCTCGAAGGGGCGCGAAAAACTGGCGCGGGCGCGGATGCCGATCAGGTCGGACGACCCCAGCAGATTGTCCACGGCATTGATCGCCAGATCGCCATTGCTGGCAAAGGGCGTTGCCATCGTCTGGCCGAAGAAGCTTTGCACCTGCACCCAGAGGTTGTCTCGCAACAGGTCGGTATCGGCCACCACGACCAGGTTGATCGGCTCGGCAGATTCGCTTAGGTGATCCGGGTTTTCCATCGCCTCGGGTGGTGTTTCGCCGTAGGCAGACGGCGCATTGCCCCGCAGGCGTACCGCGAGGGCATAGCGATCGCCGGTCGGCGAGAACCCGCGCCGGAGATTGTTCGGGTCCATACCCGGCTGGATTCGGAATGCCGGAATCAAGGCGGACTGGGCGCTGGACTGGATGATCGGGGTGATCTCCAGCGATGCGTCCGGCGCCGTGGTCAGTGCGCCGGCATAGCCGAAGTTCACCGCGTCCAGCCCCTGGGTGATCACGTCGTCCTGACTCAGCATGTCGCCACCCAGGCCGATCAGGCCCAGGTGGTAAGACGGCGCGCCGCCGCGCGATTGCACGGCCAGCGCGTTCGCGCCGTCGACCACAACCTGCTGCGCATCCATGGTCACGCCCCAGGCGCCGAGCAGACTGGCGAGGTCTGAGCTCGTCGGCTTGGGATCATCGGCCATGCCCATCGACCCCTGGGCAGCGGTTTCGGCGAAGGGATCAACGAAGACCAGCGTACCGCCCCCATCCAGCACGAACTGGTCGATGGCGTAGAGCAACGCTTCGGACAAGCCGGCCGGGTGGACGATCATCAGCGATTCCACATCCTCGGGAATCGACTCGGCGTCGGGCTCGATATCGCGCAGATCAAAGAACTGCCGCAGTTGATCCAGGATCATCCACTCCCGGCCAGGTTGCATGGTCTGCGGGTCAAACCCTCCGCCCATGTCCAGGCCGCTGATCAGGCCTAGCGTCGGCTTGAACTGCTGCGACAGCTGGTAGATCAGCTTGGCCAGATCGTATTCCAGCAGCGATTCCTGATTGAGCTGGAAGAACGGGATGGTCTGCACCTCATCCACGGAATTCGTTCCGGCCAGCCCAAAGTAGAGCGTCTCGCCAGCATCCAGCGGCACGCCCTGCAAGCCGAATTCCGCGGCGCGGTCTTCGGATTCGGAGAACGGCTCCGGGTCGATTTCGGTCAGACGAACCTGATCGCCGCCGATGTCTTCCATCGCCCGCAGCATCTCCCGCACCCGCGCCGCGTAGGTGCTGATCGTCGGCACATCGCTGGCCGCCTCGCGCGAGTAGAAGAAGTACAGGTTAATCGGTTCATCCAGGTCGCGAAGAATGTTTTTCGCGCCGTCGGACAGGGTGTAGAGATTGTTTTTCGTGAGGTCCACGCGGGCGCCGGAGAGCAGCGTGTTGGCCAGGGCGATGACGGCAAGGGCGATCACCGCGACCAGCGCCAGACCCCATCGCGAGAAGAGTTTGGTCTGGTTCATGTTATTCCGCTTTCTTGAGGTCGATCAGCATCGCGCCGGCAACCAGCCAGGCGGTGATGACGACGATGAAGTAGACGAGGTCGTTGGCAGCCAGCACGCCCTTGCTAATCGCCTGGAAATGCGACAGGAAGGACAGCGAGGACACCAGCTCCACCAAACCCACGGGCGCCCAGCCGGAGAAGGCATCGAGCACCAGCGGAAAGCCGGCCAGCGTGAACAGCAGGCAGACGACCAGCGTCGCGACGAAGGCGATGACCTGGTTCTTGGTCAGCGCGGAGATGCAGGCGCCCACCGACAGATAGGCCCCCGCCATCAGCCAGCTGCCGATGTAGCTGGCGACGATGACGCCGTGGTCGGGTGCACCGAGATAGGCGACCGTCAGCCACATCGGGAACGTCAGGGCCAGGGCGATGCCGAGAAAGACCCAGGCGGCCAGGAACTTGCCCAGCACCGCCTGCCACATGGTCACCGGCAAGGTCAGCAACAGCTCGATGGTTCCGGACTTGCGTTCCTCCGCCCAGAGGCGCATCGCAATCGCCGGTACCAGCAGCAGGTAAAGCCATGGATGGAACGTGAAAAACGGTTGCAGGTCGGCCTGGCCGCGCTCGTAGAAATTACCCAGATAGAACGTGAACACGCCGGTTAGCGCGAGGTAGATCACAATGAACACGACGGCCAGTGGCGTCGCGAAATAAGCGGCGAGTTCACGTTGGAACAAGGTCTTGACGTGGTTCATTACGCGGCCTCCGTGAGCGTGCGGAACACGTCGTCCAGACGGCCCGGCTCCTGAAAGATCGAGTGGGTCTGCCAGCCTTTTTCGCGAGCCATCTGGTTGACCGGTGCGATCAGGCTAACCCCGGATTGCGGGAACACGGTGACGCCGCGCGTGGTCTTCTCGACCGTATCGACGCCGTCCAGCGACTGCAGCGCGCTGGCGGCTTCATCGACAGCGTCCAGGTGTACGGTCACCGCCTGGTGGTAGCGCGACCGGGCGCTCAGCTCCTCCGGCGTGCCATCGAATAGCGCCCGCCCCTTGGCGATCAGCATCGCGCGGGTACAAACGGCCGGCACTTCCTCCAGGATGTGTGTCGACACGACGATGACCTTGTCCTTCGCCATGCTCTGAATCAGCTTGCGAACCTCGTGCTTCTGATTGGGGTCCAGGCCATCGGTGGGTTCGTCGAGAATCAGCACCTGCGGGTCGTGAAGAATCGCCTGAGCGAGTCCGACACGTCGCTTGTAGCCCTTGGACAAGGCGTCGATCGGCCGGTCGACCACCGCCTGCAACTGGATCGTGTCGATCACGGCGTCGATCCGCTGGCTGATCTGCGCCGCGGGGATCTCGCGAATCCTGGCGATGAACCGCAGGAACTGGGTCACGGTCATGTCGCCGTAGGCGGGAGCGCCCTCGGGCAGATAACCCAGCGCGCGCTTGGCGGCGACGGTATCGGTTTGAATGTCGTGACCGCAGATGCTCGCGGTTCCGGAGGAAGGGGTTAAAAACCCGGTGATCATTTTCATCGTGGTCGATTTGCCCGCGCCGTT
>JAGLCS010000054.1 GCA_023146115.1 Abyssibacter sp.
ATTTCGCTCGACTCCGCCACACCGCCCCCGGACTAGACACACTTTCCATGGGCATGACCAATGACCTGGAAACCGCCGTCCACGCCGGGGCGACCATGGTGCGTGTCGGCACCGCCTTGTTCGGGCCACGAGCCACCCCAGCCCAGATGGAACACACATGAATCAAGACGACATGAAGCGGGCCGTCGCCCAAGCCGCATTGAAGGAAATCACGCCAGGAGCGATCTTGGGCGTCGGTACCGGATCGACCGTCAACCACCTCATCGACCTGCTCGCCAACCGCGTCTCGGATATACGTGGCGCAGTCTCCTCATCCGACGCCAGCACTCGCCGCCTCCAGGCGATCGGCATTCCGGTTCTCGATCTCAACGACGTTGACTCCATACCCGTTTACATCGATGGCGCCGACGAGGTCACGGGCCATGGCCACATGATCAAGGGCGGCGGCGGCGCGCTCACGCGCGAGAAGATTGTGGCGGCCGCCAGCCGGCGCTTCGTCTGCATGGTCGATGCCAGCAAGCGGGTCGACGTGCTGGGCGCGTTCCCCTTGCCCATCGAAGTCATCCCCATGGCCCGCAGCCTTGTCGCCCGCAAGCTCGTGGCACTGGGCGGCCGGCCTGCGTGGCGCGAAGGCTTTATCACCGACAACGGCAACCTCATCCTGGACGTCGCCGCCCTGGACCTGACCGACGCCATCGGTGCCGAGCGCACGATCACCCGGTGGCCAGGCGTGGTCACCGTAGGCCTGTTCGCGGAACGCGGAGCGGATATTCTGCTGACTGGCACCGGCGGCGGCGTGGGTCGGCAAGAGATCAGCCACAAGAACTGACAACAATTGTCAGTTGCCGACAGGCCGCGGAAGCATATTCTTGCAACGTCAGCTTTGCACATCATCAAACAGCTGATTTATAAGAACAATTCCCCCTCCGACATCCTGGCGTCGCCCGTGCGAACGAAACAGGCAGACGGATCGTCCGTCGATCAATCAGACACCAGGAGCACATCCATGAACATTCAGGCCAAGAACCAGCAGGGCTTCACCCTGATCGAGCTCATGATCGTCGTCGCGATCATCGGCATCCTCGCAGCCATCGCCATCCCGGCTTACCAGGACTACACCGTCCGCGCCAAAGTTTCGGAGGCGGTCGTGTTCGCCAGTGAGGCCAAGGCTTCGGTGTCGGAGTTCTACGCGACATCGGGTCAGATGCCGGCCGACACGTCGGAAGCAGCTATTGAAAAGACCGCCACTCAGCTGGCGGCCAACAAGAACGTGTCCTCGGTCACCTACGCGAACATCAGCACCACCGAAGGTCGCATCAACGTGGCAATCAAGGATTTGGGCGGCGACGCCGCCTCCGGCGAAATCATTTCGTTTGTCGGCACCGGCTCCTCGTCCGGCATCACTTGGGTCTGCGGTGGCGATTCCACCACCACGCTGGAAGCCAAGTACCGCCCCTCGAACTGCCGCTAAGCAATACCTGATCCGTCATCGGATCAAGAGCCCCTCCTCATCGAGGGGCTTTTTTGTGCGCGCGCCAGCGATCCAGCCGGCGCTACGCCCCCCGAACCATGGGGACGCTGTCATGGATAATCCGCACATGCTCGCACTGCCCCGTCCCGGTCATCAGCTCTTAGCCTGCCTGCTCCTGACTGCGGCTTGCACCGCCTGCATGGCCGCGTACTGGCCAGGCCTTGCCGGCACCTTCCTGTTCGACGACTACCCCAACCTCTCGGCCTTGCGCCATGACGGCGGCGTGCACGACGCCCGCGACGTTGCACGCTACGTGTTCACCAACGACTCCGGCGTGCTCGGTCGGCCGGTGAGCATGCTCAGCTTCCTGATCAACGACAACGGCTGGCCATCGGATGCGGCGAGCTTCAAGTACACAAACGTTCTGATTCACGTCCTCTGCGGCGTGTTGGTGTTCGCGCTGGCGCGAGCCCTTGCCCAGCTCTGCGGCGGCGGCACAACGCGCGCCCCCTATGTCGGCGCGTTGTGCGCAGGGCTCTGGCTGCTGCATCCTCTGCACGTGTCCACGGTGCTGTATGTCGTGCAGCGCATGACACAGCTCGCGAGCCTGTTCACGCTCGCCGGCCTGCTCTGTTATCTGGCAGGTCGTCGCTGGATCGTGCGCAACCCGTTCGTCGGCGGCGCGTTGGTTGTGGCATCCATGGTCCCGTTTGGGCTGCTGGCGACACTGAGCA
Organism: Abyssibacter sp.; assembly: GCA_023146115.1. Taxonomy (GTDB): domain Bacteria; phylum Pseudomonadota; class Gammaproteobacteria; order Nevskiales; family OUC007; genus Abyssibacter. The sequence continues at coordinate 2,206 of JAGLCS010000054.1, forward strand.
AGGAAAGCGGCATCCTCATCTGCGCCTTTGTTCTGGTCATCGAGGCAACCCTGAATCGCGGTGTCCCGCGCAACCGGCTGCACAAGGCGTTTCTGGTGAGTTTCGCAGCCGCCCCCCTCGTGCTGCTTCTCGGCTACATCGCGTGGACCTGGCCGGCGACGCTGCGAACCTATGAGCTGCGTGACTTTTCGCTCGCCGAGCGGCTTTTGACAGAGCCGCGCATCCTGGCTGACTACCTGCGGCTGATTCTGGCCTACAGGCCGTGGGGCACAGGCCTGTTACACGACGACTTCCCCGTGTCGACCGGCCTGACAAACCCGATTTCCACGGTAATCTGCCTGGCGTTGTTCGGCGCTGCGCTGGCCGGCGCCCTAATTGGGCGGCGACGCTTTCCGGTGCTGGCATTTGCCGTCCTGTGGTTTCTGGCCGGGCATGCGCTTGAATCCACGGTCTTGCCGCTCGAGCTGTACTTCGAGCACCGCAACTACCTGCCGATGTTCGGCCCTCTGTTTGCCGTGGCCTGGCATGGCGTGGCCGCGGCAAGCGCCGCCAGCGACAAATGGGTGGGCGGTTCGCTGGCCGCTGTGCTGGTAGCTGTCCTCGGGCTGATGGTCGCTTCGCTGGGCTCCACGGCCAGAACCTGGGGTGACCCCAACGTGCTGTTTCCGGTGTGGGAGGTGGAGAACCCCACATCCGTGCGCGCGAAACGGGTGGCGGCGACCTACTTCAACGCCGCGAACGACCCGGGCACCTCCCTGCTGCTACTGCGCGAGGTTGCCGAACTGGCCCCCGACAATTACGGAGCGCGCATCCAGGCGCTGGATATTGCCTGCACGCACGGGCTGCCGCTGCCGTGGACCGTTTCAGACCTGACCACCAACCCGAGCCGGTGGGCGATTTCCGACGGCACGTCCACAAGCCTGGACCGCCTCTCCGAGCACGTGCTGAACGGCGACTGCGAATCGATCTCGCTGGATCAACTCAGTGCCCAGTTTACCGCCATCGAGCAGGCCGGCAACGCGGCCACGAACCCGGGCCGCCTGTCGCGCATCCTGTTTCTGCATGCCGACGTCTACAAGGCGCAGGGCGATCTGGACGGCACCATGCGGTCGCTGGAACACACCTGGGATCTGCTACCAACGACGTCGATTGCCTTGAGCATCGTGAGCGTGTTGCACTCTGCCGGGCTCAACGAGCCGGCGGCAGTCTGGATGGATCGGGCACGGCAAGCTGATGCGCGCCGGCCCATGCTGGCACCATCGCGCCTCGAGGAGATCAATGCCTACGCCCGACGCATCGGACTGCCCGCACCTTGATCTCCGCCCTTTGAACGGTTCCGCTCATGAACAACGCCCCTGATTCCATTTCGATCGTGATTCCTGCAAAGAATGAGGCGGCTTCGATTGGCGCGGTGGTGGACGCGCTTCGCGCGATGCTTCCTACCGCGGAAATCGTGGTGGTCAACGACGGTTCGAGCGATCAGACCGCCGAGGTGAGCGCGGCCGCCGGGGCGCGCGTGGTGACCCATCCGACCAGCCGGGGCAATGGCGCGGCCATCAAGACTGGCATGCGCGCCGCATCCGGTGACATCGTGGTTTGCATGGATGCTGACGGTCAGCACTCGCCCGCGGATGTTCCCAAGCTGCTGGAGCGGCTGGCCGAGGGTTTCGACCTGGTGGTCGGCGCGCGCGTGACAAGCTCGCACGCCAATTGGTGGCGCGGGCTTGCGAATCGGTTCTACAACAAGCTGGCCTCGTGGATGACCGGGCACCGGGTGGAAGACCTCACATCAGGCTTTCGGGCGATGCGGCGCAACCGGATGCTCGAGTTCGTTCCGCTGCTGCCAAACGGTTTTTCCTATCCGACGACCAGCACGATGGCTTTTTTTCGCGCCGGCTACGGCGTGAGCTACGTGCCGATCATTGCCGCCAAACGCGAGGGCAGCAGCCATATCCGAATCGGGCGGGATGGCGTTCGGTTCCTGTTGATCATATTCAAGGTCGGCACCCTGTATTCGCCGCTGAAGATTTTCGTCCCGTCGGCGCTTGCCTTTCTTTCGCTGGGTGCTGGCTATTACTTGTACACCTTCGCAACCCAGGGCCGATTCACGAACATGGGGGCAGTGTTCTTCACAACGGCGGTGATCGTGTTTTTGATCGGCCTGGTCTCGGAGCAGATCACGGCTCTGACGTACACATCCGCACGGCGCGGGCCCGGCGACGGTGGATGAACCGGTGACGCGCGCTGCGGTTGCCTTGCTGTGGTGAGTATCAGCCTCACCTGGCTGGCCGGCGGTAGTGTCGCGCTGGCAGCGGCCTGCCAACTGGCGGTGCTGGCCTTGCTGGATGGCCCCGCGGAAGCGGACGCGTTCTTTGCTGCCCAGGCGGTCCCGATGGTGCTGGCGGCCGCCTTCCAACTCGGGGTCTCTCGGATCGTGCTGGGTGCATTGGCGGCCAGCGCCCAGAGCAGACCACTCGGTGTCGCCTTCGCGGTGGGCTTGGGCGCTTTCGCGCTGGCGCTGTCCGGACTTGTTGCTGCCACGGCGCCCGGCTGGCTCGGGCTGTTGTTCCGCGGGCTGCCGGCAGACGAGATGGCCTTGGCCACGTGCGTGGCACGGGCGTTCTGTGCCGCCATACCACTCGCGGCCATCGCGGCCGTCATGACCGCCGTTTGCCACGCGCGTCGCAGGGCTCGCCTGTCCGAGGGCCTGCTGCTGCTCGGCACGGCGCTGGCCCTCGGGCTCCTGCCCTGGCTGCACGGCAACGGTGGCCCTGCGCTCATGGCGCTGGTGCTGGCCACCCGTCAGTGGCTGCTCGTGGTGGGCGGTGGCGTATTGCTGGCGCAGACATCGCTCGCTCAGCTTTGGCCGCGCGGCCCGCAATGGCGGCAAGTCTCCCGCGTCATGCGCACCCAGATCTCAGCTTTTTCCGGCAGCGCCCTGCTGTTCAAGTGCGGCCCGGTCATCGATCGCTCGATCGCCTCACTTGGTCACCCCGGCGCGATCACGACCGTGACTATCGCATCAATGATCTATGCCCCAGTGCTGCAAGCCATGGACCGCTCGTCAGCCACGCGACTAGTGTTGCGGTCGCTGGATCAGGCAACGCCGGACGGCCAACAGGGGGACAGCGCCTACCGCGATGCGCAGCAACGCGTGCTTCGGATCGGCGCGACGCTCGCCCTGGCCGTTCCGGCGATCTGTCTGCTGGCCGTCGCGCTGGGCACGCATCTTGGGCCAGCATTTGCCTCGCTGGCAGACACTCTGGCGTTTCTGCCAGCGGCAGCCTGTCTGATGAGCGGCGCGGTGATCGGGGGCGCGGTCGGGCAGCTTAGCGTTGCCTGGTTGCAGACCCGCGGCCATGCCTCGGTCGTCGCACGGCTCGCCCTCGTCGGCTTTGTTGCCGCCACCGCCCTCAAGCTGCTCGGGTTTCTTGCAATCGGAACCGCAGGGCTGCTGCTCGGCATGGCGGCGTATCCTTTGATCAACGCCATCCTGCTGCATCGCCGTACGGCGCGTGATATGACATGAATTTGACAGGCCTAGACACGCGCGGCTGGCGCTTGCATCCATGCCCGGCATGCCAGACATCAGACTTCACGCCGCTGGCCCATCACGACCGGTACGGATTTCGCATCACCACGTCCGGCTGCAACACCTGCGGTCTGGTGCAAACCAACCCACGGCCGGACGCGGCATGGCTGGATGCGTTCTACGCCACGCGCTATCGATGGCTCTACCAGTCGGTCGTCAGGCCCGACGCGGACTACCTCCGGCGCACGAAGAAGCTCGAGCGCGCTGCCCAGCATGCCGAGGCGCTGGCCGAACTGGCCGATCTTCCAGACCGCCCGCGGGTGCTGGATGTCGGGTCAGCGGAGGGCTGCCTGCTGGCCGCCATTGCCGCGCGACTGCCGGGCGCGGAACTGCATGGCGTCGAACCGGATGCCGAGTTCCGCGGATTCTCCCGAACGCTCTGCCCGACGCTACGAGCGTATGCGCGGATTGATGACGCGCTGCTGGGCGGTCAGACGTTCGACCTGATCACGCTGATTCACGTCTTTGAGCACCTGCCCGATTGCGTGCCCGTGCTGGCCCGGCTCGCGCGGCATCTCGCCGACGGCGGTCGCATTATTCTGGATGTGCCCAACGTGTCCCGCTACCGCACCATCGGAGATCTGCACATTGCGCACCTTTTTCACTTTTCCGAAGCCACACTGACGCGCGTGGCACAGCAGGCAGCGCTACGGGTCGATCGACTTGATCGACATCAGACGGTCCGCCATCCGCCTTCACTGCGAGCTGTTTGCGTGCGCGCACCGGCCGGCTCGGCTGCGGAGCCACCGCCCGACCGGTGCGCCTGGCCAATCATTCGCGGGCTGTGGAAACACCGCCGTCTGCATATGTTGCGTCGTCCGGGCCGGCTGGCGGCAATCGTGCGGGCGCGTGGTCGGCTGGCGGTGGGCAAACTGCGGTCATGATCGGGCGCGACGTGTTCGAGTTTGCGTGCGAATCCGTGCAGTGGACGTCCACGCCCTGGCTCGTCATCGGAAAGGGGCCGACAGCCGAGCAGAGCCTGACCGCCGCTCACGAGCCGGTGCGCCGGGTCACGCTCAACGACGCGATTCGGGATTTCAATGCCGACATCGCCCATCTGATCGATCTGGACGCGCTGGAGCGCTGCTCAGCAGCACTGGCGGATCATGCCGGGTACCTGCTAATGCCCAGGCATCCCAACCGCACCAATCGACGCCTTGGCACCGGCGTGGCGCGCTCACCATCGGCGGCTGGACTGGACGATCTGCAGCGCGATTACCCTGTGCTCGCCGAATTTCACGAGCGCGGTCGGCTGCTGACCTACGCGCTTGAGTCTGATCCGCTCGTCCGGACCATCGCGCCCGATCGCCGTGTGCGCGTGCATGGTTTTTCGGCCGCCTCGGTGATCGACCTTGCGAGCAAGCTCGGAGTCGGAACCGTCTACACCGCCGGCGTGGACGGCGGGCGGGGATATGCCACGCGCTTTGCGGACCTCATGAACGTCACGCATCTGGATGCGGGCCAGGCGTCCTACGACAAGCAGTTCGAAGGCTTTGCCGCGTCTCACCTTGATAGCGGCATCGAAATCCACCCATTCGGCATCCAGACGCCAGTTCGCGTGTTTGTCGGCGGTACCGCCGATCAGCGACTGGCCTTCGAGGTTTTGCGCTATTCGATCAAGCGCCACGCCAGCCTGGCCTGCCGGGTGGAGCTACTTGACGATGCGGTACGCGCCGCAAAACTGGATCTGCCCACGCCCAGCGACCAACGGCACCGCGGCTACACCAGCTTCAGCCTGCTCCGCTTTGCAATTCCCGCGCTGTGCCGCAAGGCCGGACGCGCGATCTATCTCGACTCTGACATGCTGGTGTTCGACGACATCCGTCGGCTGTGGACCTTCCCGGTGGGGGATCACACGGTGCTGTCGGTTAGGGAGCCGCACGACAGCGGCCGCGCACCGCAGAACAGCGTGCTGCTCATGGACTGTTCTCGCGCGCAGTGGTCGATCGACTCGGTCGTGGAGGCGCTGGACAGCGGCGACATGACCTACCCGGAGGTCATGGGCACATTCGCGGACGTGGCTGGTCAGGCGCGAACACTCCCGCGCGACTGGAACGAGCTGGAGCGCATGCGCATCGGGCGCACCGCGTTGTTGCACTACACCGACGTGCCCACACAACCTTGGCTCGCCACTAGCAACCCGCGAGCCGTCTATTGGTGCGAAGCCCTGTTTGCCGCGATTGACGCAGGCGCGATCTCGACGGCGACCGTCCGGCAGGAGATCGCACGCGGCCATGTCCGCCCATCCTTGCTCTATCAGCTCGAGCACCGCGTTGCTGACCCTCTGCTGCTGCCCCGGCGACTCAAGGCGCGCGACCAGGCTACGTTCGTTCCACCGCCCCTGCTCCCGAGTGCGGCGACGCGGGCGCTGGGCATTGGCAAGTCGCCGGGCCGGCTGACCAGCGCGCTGCGCGTGGCCGGGGCGGCAGGTTTTTCAGTGGCGCAGCGCGCGGGGCTGATCGAGAAAATCCGCGTGGCGCGCAAGCGCCTAGCATCGGCACGGCGACAGTGAGCGAGAGTACGGGCGGTGCCGCCCCGCCCTGGGCTCGGGTGCTGGTCATCTGCAAGCGGCGTCCGCAGCAGCGCGACCTGGTCGCACGGCCATACGGTCGATTCGAGCACCTGCCGGAACAGCTTGCGGCGAGCGGCGCGCAGATCAGCATGTTGCTTCTTGATCACCGCAGCGCGCCGGCCTTCGAGGGGCGGCGCAACGGCGTTCACTGGATTGCACCGGGCGGACCGCTGGCGGGTGCACGGTGGTTGATACCGCGCAGCAGAGACTGGCGGCGGAACAGCCCATTCGACTGGGTCATGGGCGCGTCCGATCTGTGGCACGGCGTGCTGGCCTGGCGTATCGCCCGGCGAACCGGAGCGCGGCTGCTGATTGATGCCTACGACAACTTCGAGAGCTACATGCCGCTGGCTACGCCGGTTCACCGGCTGTGGCGCACCGCGGTGTCCGAAGCCTCTGTCGTGACCGCTGCAGGCCCGAAGTTGGCCGCGCGACTGGGCGTCGACCGGGCCAAGGCACCCGTGGTCGTGCCCATGGCAGCCGACCCGGGCTTCGAGCCGATGGCCATGCGGACGTGTCGGACACGACTCGGTCTGCCCATGGATGCGCCGCTCGTGGGCTACGTGGGCTCTGCAGACACGAAGCGTGACCTTCCCACGCTGTTTGCGGCGATGTCCTGCCTGCGTGCGACACACCCGAGCGTGCGGTTGGTCATGACGGGCCGGCGCGACCGCGCGGTCCGCCTACCCGACGGGGTGCTACACCTCGGATACGTCGCCGACGCGCTTCTGCCGACGGTGTTCGGCTCGCTGTCCGTCGTGTGCGTCTGCGGCGCAGACAACGCGTTCGGACGTTTCAGCTACCCGGCCAAGCTCTACGAAGCGCTCGCGTGCAGGCGGCCCGTCGCCGCTGCGGCCACGGGTCCGATCCGATGGATTCTCGGGCCGTCCGCGGATAGCACCACTTATACGCCGGGCTGTGCACGCTCACTCGCAGAGTGCCTGGTGCGACAGCTCAATGCTCCGTCTTTCGGCCCGAGGCCACCAGGGTGGTCTTCTAGCGGAAAAATCCTCGAGACCGCCATGCGCGAGGCTGCGCCAGCCTGAGCGCTCGCGCGGCTACTCGCTAGCGGTCAACCGCACGATCAGGGTCGGGATCAGCGGGCGAGCTGCGCGCACACACCACGCAGGCAGCCGCCCAGCCAGGCGGACCGGCCAACCGGCATTCGGATCAGCGGCGATCAGTGCATGCACGGCGCGATGCTCCAGCGCCTCAGCGCACAGCCCGGCCTCCCGCACGAGCGCGTCCAGCGCTCGTGCGCTCGGTGGCGTGCAATCGTAGCGATCGCCGCGGCGCAGCAGGCGGACGTACGGGCTCCGCAAGGCGGGCGGCAGCCAGCTGAGAAATGGGAGACGAAAGTGCGGCTCGACGACCATCCATCGATTGGGGACGGCCAGATAAGCTTCACCGCCGACGTCCAGCACGCGTCGGATCGACCGTAAATGGACGAGCTGCGCCGCGCGATTGCCGACGTGTTCGATCACATGATTGCTGATCACCACGTCGAAAGTTCTGTCGTCAAACGGCAGCGTGGAACCGGACAGCCGTTCGAAGTGGTAGCCGTCTCGCACAATACGCTGATCGGTCACGTCGCCCGCGGTCACCCGGCAGACGAGCGTCGGATGCTGTGCGAAGTAGTGCGCGATCCCCCCTGCTCCGGTTCCAATCTCCAGCAAGCGGATCGGCTGCTCGCGGTTGGCCAGACCCAGAAGCAGCTCGATCTTGACCGCCTTTCGCTGACGCGAGGTGAGATCTAGCACTGCATGGGGCAGGCCGACGGGCTCCACCATTACGGCAGACCTAGCACATCGGCGTGGGCCGCGACCAGACGCGGCCAGCCAAAGCGAGACCGCACCATCGCCTGGCCGGCACGGGCGATCCGCGCTGCGCGCTGCGCATCCATCAGCACCGCGCGCAGCGCGTCAGCCAGGGCTTCAGGCTGTCCGGGCGGAACAAGGATGGCGGTCTCATCGTGCGTCCAGACGTGCGCGTTTGCGGGCAGGGCCGACGCCACGACGACACAGCCGGCCAGCGCAGCCTCCAGTGCGGTCAAACCCAGGCCCTCTGCGTCGCCGTGCGCGTCCGCCAGGGATGGAAAAACAAAGATCTGCGCCCCTCGCAAGGCCGCGGCGACCTGCTCCGTTGGCTGTGCACCAAGAAACCGCAGCATCGGTCGCGTCAGACCAAGCCGATGCGCTTGGCCCTTGAGCACCGACGCCTGGGCTCCGCCGCCGATGATGTCCACGCTGAGCGCGTGTTGCGTGGCACGCAGCCGTGCCAACGCGTCGAGCAAAACATGGGCACCCTTCTTCTCTACCAGCCGACCAACGAACGCGGCGCGAGCGACTCGCCGGTCGGTGTTGTCTACCGGCGCGTCGAAGATTCTGGACACGCCCATTGGCACTGTCACCACGCGAGCACTGTCCACCCCCAAGGCTGCGACACGCCGAGCTACCGCCGGTGACACCGCCGTGACCTTGTCAAAGCGTCGCAGGATCCGCCCCATCAGTCGGTCCACCCACGGTCCGCCAAGGCCGAATACGTCGCCTCCATGGACGGTGCATACGCGCTTGTCGCTGCGACGAAGCCGGCCCGACAGGCAGGCGGCGAGGCCGCCCGGAATCACCCAGTGGGCGTGCAGCACGGTCGGGGTTGTGGCCGACATCTCGCAGCGCAACGCCCACGCGAAACCCAGCATGAACCCCGGCAACAGCAGCAGACGCCATGGCCGCGCCCGCAGCGCCGGCAGCATTCCATGCACATAGGCAAGCTGCTCGAGCTTGAGTGGGGCGTACCGAAATCGCCTGATCCGAACGGGTCCCCAGGTCTCGCTCTCTGACAGTTCCGGGCCATGCGGGCAGACCACAGTCACTTCGAAGCGCTCGGATAGCCCCTGTGCAAGCGCCCAGACAAAGTCCGGTTCGGCATCATCCGGGGAGCGCGGAAACGTCGAGGTTGCAACGACCAGACGCGGCCGCGGCTTCAACACCGCAAGATCGGCAGCCCGGCCTCGGCAAACGCCGCCCGGTCAAACAAGCCCTTGACGTCGACGACCGGGACGGTTTTTCCGCCCGTCCAACCCTGGACGGCGCGGGGGGTCAACCCGCGCCAGCACGAGTGAGCCACGGCAAGAATCACGCCCGAAAGATCCTGAAGCGCCGTGTGGTCGACGACGGTCAGACCCGTCTGCTCCCTGACCTGCGCCGCATCAACGACGGGATCGACCACGACAGGCTCCACGCCGTAGTCGCGTAGTTCCTCGACCATGTCGAACACGCGCGAATTACGCACGTCAGGGCAGTCTTCCTTGAACGTCAGGCCGAGGACCGCCACACGCGCGCCACGCTGAAGGTCGCCCGCGCGAACGAGCGCCTTGATCATTCTGCCCGCGACATAGCGCCCGCCGTCATCGTTGATCCGCCTACCCGCCAGGATCACCTGCGGGTGATAACCGAGAGTCTCAGCCTTGTAGGTGAGGTAATACGGATCGACGCCGATGCAGTGACCGCCGACCAGGCCGGGGCGAAATGGCAGGAAGTTCCATTTGGTGCCGGCGGTCTCTAGTACGTCGAGGGTATCGATGCTCATCTTCTGAAAAATGATGGAAAGCTCGTTCATCAGCGCAATGTTGAGGTCGCGCTGGGTATTCTCGATAACCTTCGCCGCCTCCGCCACCGGGATGCTCTTGGCCCGGTACACGCCGGCATCGACAACACGCTCATACAGTGACGCCACCTGAGCCAAAGTCGCCTCGTCTTCGGCGGCCACCACCTTGACGGTGTTCCGAAGCGAATGCTCGCGATCGCCGGGGTTGATCCGCTCCGGCGAGTAGGCCATCCGGAAATCCTTCCCCCGCGTATACCCCGAGCAGCGCTCGATCAAAGGAGCCAGCCATTCATCTGTCAGGCCGGGATAGACGGTGGACTCAAGGACGACGATGCCCCCCCGCTTAAGGTGTTCCCCGACCGCGCGACCCGCCGCTTCCAGGGGTCGCAGATCAGGCTGCTTCGCCTCGTTAATCGGCGTCGGCACGGCGATGATCACCACGTCGGCCTCGCTCAACAAGCTGGCGTCGGCGGTAAACTCTAAGCGCTCTGCGGCCGCGAAAGCCTCGGGCGGCGATTCGCGAGTGGGATCGCTGCCGCCGCGCAGAACCTTTATACGCGCCGAATCGCTATCGAGCCCGATCGTCCGCAGATGCTGACCGAATGCAAGGGCGAGTGGCAGCCCTACATATCCCAAGCCAATGACGGCAACGGTCTCCACATACCCTCCCAAGTAGCCAGAAACGACATCGGGCGCCGAAGCGCCCGATGTAATTATGACATTGTCCTGCGTGGCTTACGCGTCTTCCGACTGCGAAGCGGCGGGACGATCGACCAACTCCACATACGCCATCGGCGCATTGTCACCCGGCCGGAAACCGCACTTGAGGATCCGGATGTAACCACCAGGACGCTCTTTGTAGCGAGGACCCAGGTCGGTGAACAGCTTGCCAACGGTTTTCTTGTCGCGCAGACGGTCAAAGGTGATCCGGCGGTTATGCACGGAGTCGGCCTTCGCACGCGTGATGAACGGCTCGGCGAAGCGACGCAGCTCCTTCGCCTTGGGCAAGGTGGTGCGAATCATTTCGTGCTCGAACAGCGAGTTGGCCAGGTTCTGCATCATCGACTTGCGATGACCCTGCTCGCGTCCAAAGTTGGTTCCAGCGTTACGATGCCGCATGGCTCTCTATCTCCAGTCCCGGCCTGATTTAGGCCGATTCGCCGGCGCCGACTTTCGGAGGCGTCCAGCTGTCCAGTTCCATACCGAGTCCGAGGCCGTGGCTTTCCAGCACTTCCTTGATCTCGTTCAGTGATTTCTTGCCGAGGTTCGGTGTCTTCATCAATTCGGTCTCGGTGCGCTGCACCAGGTCACCGATGAAGTAGACGTTCTCCGCCTTGAGGCAGTTGGCCGAACGGACCGTGAGATCCAGCTCGTCAATCGGCTTGAGCAGCATCGGGTTGATAACCTCAGTGGGCTCTTCAACCGTTGCGGCGGCTTCGGCGTCCAGGTCAACAAACACGGCAACCTGATCGCGCAGGATCTGCGCGGCAGTCTGCACGGCATCACCGGCGTCTACGCTGCCGTTGGTGTCGATGTCGAGAATCAACTTGTCCAGATCGGTGCGCTGCTCGACACGGGCGCGTTCCACTGCGTAGCTCACGCGACGAACCGGCGAGAACGATGCGTCCAGGCGCAGGCGACCCACGCCGGAGCCTTCTTCTTCGCTCACCTTGGCCACGCTGGCAGCCGGCTGGTAACCACGACCGGATGCAATCTTCAGCACCATCGACAGCTTGCCGCCGGTGAGGTGCGCGATCACATGATCCGGGTTCACGATTTCAACGTCGTGATCCACGGTGATGTCACCCGCAGTCACGACACCGTCGCCGTCCTTGGACAGACGCAGCTCGGCCGTTTCACGAGCGTTTAGACGAACCGCCACGCCTTTCAGGTTCAGGAGGATATCCAGGACATCTTCCTGTACACCTTCGATGGTGGTGTACTCGTGCAGCACGCCTTCGATTTCGGCTTCGACAATCGCCGCGCCAGGAATCGAGGACAGCAGAATGCGTCGCAGCGCATTACCGAGCGTATGGCCATAGCCACGTTCCAGCGGCTCGATGGAAACCCGTGCGCGCGTATCGGAAACCTGATCGACGTCAACGCGACGAGGCTTCAGCAAGTCTTTTGAGGGACCGGTCATAGGTAACGTACCTCACAAACCAAATTGCAAAGTCGGGCACAAGGCCCGACTCGTAGGACCTCAGCGCCGGAGACCGGCACTGAGACCAAGATGTCTTACTTGGAGTAAAGCTCGACGACGAGATTCTCGTTGATGTCCGGGAGAATCTGATCGCGATCGGGACGCGTCTTGAACGTGCCGGTCAGCTTTTTCTCGTCGACTTCCATCCACTCAGGGAAGCCCAGCTGGGACGCGACTTCCACCGCAGCCTGAATCCGCGTCTGTGTCCGCGACTTTTCGCGAATCTCGACGATGTCACCAGGGCCAACCTGGTACGACGGGATATTCACGACCTGGCCGTTAACCACGATGGACTTGTGGTTGACGAGCTGACGAGCCTCGGCACGCGTGGAGCCGAACCCCATGCGGTAGACGACGTTGTCCAGCCGGCATTCCAGCATCTGGAGCAGCAGCAGACCGGTGGAGCCTTTCTGCTGCGCAGCTTTCTTGTAGTAGTTGCGGAACTGACGCTCCAGCACACCGTACATGTGCTTGAGCTTCTGCTTTTCATGCAACTGAAGCGCATAGTCCGAAAGGCGCTGCCGACGGCTGCCGTGCATACCCGGCGGCGTGTCGATGCGGCATTTCGTTTCGATCGAGCGACCACGTCCCTTGAGGAACAGATCGGTGCCCGAACGACGGGACTGCTTGCACTTGGGTCCTGTGTACTTCGCCATGACTTAAACCCGACGTTTTTTCGGAGGACGGCAGCCGTTGTGCGGGATCGGCGTCACGTCAGCAATGTTCGTAATACGGAATCCCGCGTTGTTCAACGCGCGCACCGCGGACTCGCGACCCGGGCCAGGGCCCTTGACGCGAACTTCAAGATTCTTCACGCCATGCTCGGCAGCGGCAGTGCCGGCCTTTTCAGCGGCAATCTGCGCAGCAAACGGCGTGGACTTGCGAGAGCCCTTGAAGCCGCTGCCACCCGCTGTCGCCCACGACAACGCATTGCCCTGACGATCGGTGATCGTGATGATGGTGTTGTTGAACGTTGCGTGGACGTGCGCGATGCCGTCCGCAATATTCTTCTTGACCCGCTTACGCGGACGCACCTGAGCCTTGGCCATGAATTAAACCTACTTACGAATCGGACGACGCGGGCCCTTACGGGTCCGTGCGTTGGTACGAGTGCGCTGACCACGAACCGGGAGACCACGACGATGACGAATGCCGCGGTAGCAACCCAGATCCATCAGTCGCTTGATGTTCATGCTGATCTCACGCCGGAGATCACCTTCAACGATGTATTTCGCAACAGCCGTACGCAGCCCTTCGACTTCCGGTTCGGCCAGTTCCTTCACCTTCATATTCGGTGCAACGCCGGCCTCTTCACAGATTGCCTTAGCGCGGGTCTGGCCGATGCCATAAATCGACTGCAGTGCAATCACTGCATGCTTATTGGCTGGTACGTTGACGCCTGCAATACGCGCCATGCTCTAACTCCTGTGAACTGCCTGCGCGGCCCGAAAAAGGCGCGCGAATTTACCTGAAAATAGCTGTGTTTTCAAGACACGTCGTTTTGACCGTGCCTACTACCGCTTAACCCTGGCGCTGTTTGTGCCGCGGGTCGGTGCAAATCACGCGCACGGTACCGTGCCGACGGATGATCTTGCAGTTGCGGCAGATCTTCTTCACAGACGCTCGAACTTTCATGCGTCGATCCTCTTGTTACCGTGTCACGCCGGCACCACCCGGTGCCCGCAAATTCGCCTTCTTCATCAGTCCCTCGTACTGGTGGGACATCAGATGCGCCTGTAGCTGGGCCATGAAATCCATGACCACGACCACAATAATGAGCAGGCTCGTACCACCAAAATAAAACGGTACGTTCCACTCAAGAATCAGAAACTCCGGCAACAGACAGACCAGCGTGATGTACGCCGCCCCGGCTACCGTGAGCTTTGTCAGTACGTTGTCGATATAGCGAGCGGTCTGCGCGCCAGGCCGCACACCAGGGATGAACGCACCCGACTTCTTCAAGTTGTCCGCCGTCTCACGCGAATCGAACACGAGCGCGGTGTAGAAGAAGCAGAAGAACACGATCATCAACGCGTACAGCAATACATACAACGGCTGACCCGGCGACAGCGCGTTCGCGATGGACTGCAAGAAGCCCGGCCCGCTCTCGCCGAAGAACCGCACGATCGACGCCGGAAACAGAATGATCGACGACGCAAAAATCGGCGGAATCACCCCGCTCATATTCAGCTTGAGCGGCAGATGCTGTGTCTGCGCCGCGAACATCTTCCGACCTTGCTGGCGGCGCGCATGGTGTACCGGGATACGGCGCTGCGCGCGCTCCACAAACACCACAAACCACGTCACACCTACGGCGACGACGAACAGCAGCACAACCTGCCAGGACGCCATCGACCCTTCGCTCACGAGCTGCGCCGTGGCACCTAAGGCGGTAGGCAGCCCCGCGACAATGCTGGCAAAGATGATCATCGAGATCCCGTTGCCAATGCCACGTTCCGTCACTTGCTCGCCGAGCCACATCAAAAAGATGGTGCCGGTCACCAGCGAAACCGCCGCTGTGAAGATGAACGGCATGCCTGGACTGATCGCAACACCACTGTTCTGCAATGCGACCGCCGCACCGACAGACTGGAAGGTCGCCAGCAGCAACGTCCCGTACCGTGTGTACTGCGTGATCTTGCGCCGTCCGGCCTCGCCTTCCTTCTTCAGCTCCTTGAGCGGCTCATAAACAGCTGCCATCAGCTGCATGATGATGCTCGCGGAGATGTACGGCATGATGCCCAACGCGAAGATGCTGAGCCGCTCCAGCGCCCCACCCGAGAACATATTGAACATGTCCAGGATGGTGCCGCGCTGCGCTTCAAAGAGCGCAGCTAGCTGTTGCGGGTCGATTCCCGGCACCGGAATGAAGGATCCGATGCGGTATACGACCAGCGCGCCGAGCAAAAACAGCAGGCGGCTGCGCACCTCTCCAAGCTTGGAGACGTCCGGCATCATGCCGCGAGCGGCTGGATTGGCACCCTGTCGAGCCATTATGCGGTTCCGACGCTGCCGCCAGCTGCTTCAATCGCCTTGGTCGCGCCCGCGGTCACCCGCAGCCCAACCACCTTGACCGCACGCGTGATCTCGCCCGAGCCGATGATCTTGCAATCCAAGACGTTACCGTTGAGCAGGCCAGCGCCCTTGAGCGCCGCGAGATCCACGGTCTCCAAACCGGTTTTGTCCAGCGTATCCAGCCGCAGCTCAGCCACCAGCGGGCTGGTACGGGACCGGAAACCACGCTTCGGCAACCGGCGCTGCAAAGGCATCTGACCGCCTTCGAACCCTGGCTTCGGCATACCGCCGCTCCGGGACTTCTGACCCTTTACGCCGCGACCACAGGTCTTGCCGTTGCCGGACGAATGACCTCGGCCCACGCGGTTACGCAGTTTTTTCGAGCCCTTCGCAGGCTTCAGTCCGTTCAGTTGCATGTCTTAGTCCTCGACCGCTTCTTCAACACGAAGCAGGTAGTCGATCTTGCGAACCATGCCCATGTTTTCCGGCGTCGTAACGACGTCGACTGTCTGGTGCATGCGGCGGATTCCCAGGCCCCGTGCGCACGCCTGGTGCGTCTTGAGACGACCGATCAGGCTCTTCACAAGGGTCACGCGGATAGTCTTTTCGCTGCTCATCAGATGCTGCTCCGCTTACGCGCGAATCTCTTCGACGGTCTTACCGCGCTTGGCGGCAATGTATTCGGGGTCGTTCATGTTGGTCAGAGCGTTCACGGTTGCGCGCACCAGGTTCACCGGGTTACGCGAGCCGTAGCTCTTGGCCAACACGTTCTGCACACCCGCCACTTCGAACACGGCGCGCATCGCACCGCCGGCAATCACACCGGTACCGTCAGAGGCCGGCCGCATGATCACACGCGTCGCGCCATGACGACCCTGAATCGGGTGCTGCAGGGTGCCAGAGGTCAACGGTACAGTGACCATGTTCTTGCGCGCCTGTTCCATCGCTTTCTGGATCGCCAGAGGCACTTCACGGGCCTTGCCGTAGCCGAAGCCTACGCGGCCATCGCCATCGCCAACCACGGTCAAGGCGGTGAAGCCGAACTGGCGACCACCCTTGACCACTTTGGCGACACGATTAACCGTGACCAGCTTCTCGAGCAGGTCACCCTGCCCATTGTTGTTGTCGTTTCTTGCCATCTCAGTGCCCTAAAACTTGAGGCCGCCCTCGCGAGCGGCGTCGGCGAGCGCTTTCACCCGGCCGTGGTAACGGAAACCAGAACGATCGAAGGCGACGGTTTCAACACCAGCTGCCTTAGCGCGCTCTGCCAGCGTCTTGCCGACCAACGCGGCTGCGTCGACGTTGCCCGCATGTCCCTCGACCTCGCCGCGTAGCGACTTGTCGATGGTGGAAGCAGACGCCAGCGTTTTGCCGCCGTTTGCATCGATGACCTGGGCGTAAATGTGCCGCGGCGTCCGGTGCACGCACAGACGCGGCACCCGCAGTTCGCGGATCTTGGCGCGCACCTTGCGCGCACGACGGATACGTTTGCTCTTGTCGGCCATGGCTTACTTCTTCTTCGCTTCTTTCCGAAGGACCCGCTCATCCGAGTAACGCACACCCTTGCCCTTGTAAGGCTCCGGCGGACGAAACGCCCGGATTTCAGCGGCCACTTGCCCAACAACCTGCTTGTTCGCACCCTTGATGACGATTTCGGTCTGAGACGGGGTCTCGACCGTGATGCCTTCCGGCACCGGGTAATCGATGGGGTGCGAAAAACCGAGTGCGAGGTTGAGCTTGTTGCCCTGCGCCTGGGCGCGGTAACCCACGCCGACCAGCTGCAGGCGACGCTCGAAACCGGTGCTCACGCCAACAACCATGTTGTTGACAAGCGCTCGCATCGTGCCTGACAGCGCGGTATTGCGGGCGATGGACTCGTCGGACACCCGAACCAGGCCGTCTTCGACCGCCAGGTCGATGCCGGTCGGCACATCCATGTCCAGCTGCCCGTTCTTGCCCTTCACCACAACACGACCGTCGGCGAGTTTGACCTCGACGCCAGCAGGCAAGGTGATTGGATTCTTGGCTACGCGACTCATATCAGGCCACCGTGCAAAGCACTTCGCCACCCTGGCCGATCTCACGTGCGCGGCGATCGGAGATCACACCCGCAGAGGTCGACACAATGGCAATACCCAAACCGCCCAGCACTTCCGGCAAGTTGTCCTTGCCACGGTAAATCCGTAGCGAGGGCTTGCTGACACGCTGCAAGTGCTCGATGACACCTCTGCCTTCGAAGTACTTGAGCGCGACCACCAGGGTCGGCTTTCCATTGACATCCGTGGCGTTGAAGTCGGCAATAAAGCCCTCCTCCTTCAGCACCTCGGCAATCGCTTTTTTCACTTTCGACGCCGGCATACGAACCTCTTTCTTCCGCGCGGCTTGGCCGTTGCGGATGCGGGTCAGCATGTCGGAGATCGGATCAGTCATGCTCATAGCAACACCGATATCCCATTTACCAACTGGACTTGACGAGTCCGGGGACTTCGCCATTCATTGCTGCTTCGCGCAGCTTGTTACGAGCAAGACCGAACTTGCGGTAATAACCACGCGGCCGTCCCGTCACGTTGCAGCGGTTGCGCTTGCGAACAGGGCTCGCATCGCGCGGCAAAGCCTGCAGGGCTTGCACCGCTGCATACCGCTCTTCGAAGCTGGTCTCAGGATCCGTAATCTTCGCCTTCAACGCGGAGCGCTTTTCAGCGTACTTCTCCACCAGCTTGGCGCGCTTGACTTCGCGCGCGATCATGCTCTTCTTCGCCATAAGGTCCTAACCGTCCTTAATTGCGGAATGGGAACTCGAACGCATCGAGCAATGCCCGACCTTCTTCGTTGTTCCGAGCCGTTGTCGTAATCGTGATATCCATCCCCCGCAGCGCATCGACCTTGTCGTAGTCGATTTCCGGGAAGATGATCTGTTCGTTCACACCCATGGTGTAGTTTCCGCGGCCGTCGAACGACTTCGGATTCAGACCGCGAAAATCCCGGATGCGTGGAAGCGCAACGTGCACGAGTCGTTCGAGAAACTCATACATGTGCGCCCGACGCAGCGTGACCTTGGCGCCAATCGGCCAGCCTTCGCGAATCTTGAAGCCGGCGACGGATTTGCGCGCATAGGTCACGATCGGCTTCTGACCGGCGATTTTCGCCATGTCTTCGACCGCGTTCTCCAGAATCTTCTTGTCGGCCACAGCCTCGCCAAGCCCCATGTTCAGGGTGATCTTGACCAGACGCGGTGCTTCCATCACGCCGCAGTCGAGCTTCTTCATCAGCTCTGGGCGTAAGGCCTCATTGTAACGTGTTGCCAGTGTAGACATCGCCCTATCCGTTAGACCTCAACGGCCTTGTCGGTTGACTTAAAGTAGCGCTCCTTCTGGCGCGCATCACCCTCGCCGACCCAGCGGTAGCCCACACGATCACCCTTGCCCGTTTCCGAGTTGTAGAGCATCACGTTGGACACGTGGATTGGCATTTCCTGTTCAACAATGCCGCCAGCCACGCCCGCGTTCGGGTTCGGCTTAACGTGCTTTTTCGCGATGTTGATGCCTTCGACGAGCACACGCTCCTCGGACACGACACGCGAAACCGCACCACGACGGCCTTTGTCCTTACCTGCAATGACGATCACCTCGTCACCTGATTTCAAGCGCCGCATCACAGCACCTCCGGTGCGAGAGAAATGATCCGCATGTACTTCTCACGCAGTTCACGCGTCACTGGGCCGAAGATGCGGGTGCCGATCGGCTCCAGCTTCTGGTTCAGTAGCACCGCGGCATTGGTGTCGAAACGAATCACCGAGCCGTCAGGCCGGCGAACACCACGGCGGGTGCGAACGACCACGGCCGTATGAACCTCGCCTTTCTTGACCTTGCCGCGCGGAATCGCGTCCTTCACCGTCACTTTGATGATGTCGCCGATATGGGCGTAGCGACGGTGCGAACCGCCGAGCACCTTCACGCACATCACGCGACGGGCGCCGCTGTTATCAGCGGCATTCAGCATGCTTTCTGTCTGAATCATCGCTTTCGCCTCGTTAGACGACAGCCGACTCGACGACTTCAACCAGTCGCCATGTCTTCTGTTTGGAGATCGGACGACAGGACACCACGCGGACCAGATCGCCGGCCTTGGCCGAGTTCTCTGCATCATGCGCATGCACCTTGGTGCTGCGGCGGATGTACTTGCCGTACAGCGGGTGCTTTTCACGTCGCTCAACGAGCACCGTGATGGTCTTGTCGCTCTTATCGGACACCACGCGCCCTACGACGGCGTGCTGAACCTTATTTTCTGTCGCTTCAGTCATGACTAGCCAGCCTGTTCAACGGTGGAGCGGGTACTGATTGCGGTTTTGACACGCGCAATGTTCCGCTTCACATCACGAATGCGGTGCATCTGGGTCAGCTGGCCGGTCGCGAGCTGCATGCGCAGGTTGAAATGCTCTCGCGCAAGCGACAGCAACTCGTCCTTCAACTCGGCTTCGCTCTTGGCAGCCAAAGACTTATTAAATTCTGAAGCCTTCATGATCAGAGCACCGTCCGAGATACAAACTGCGTCTGCACAGGAAGCTTCGCTGCGGCCAGGCGGAACGCCTCTCGCGCGATGTCTTCCGGCACACCTTCCATTTCGTAGAGCATCTTGCCGGGCTGGATCTTGGCGACCCAATACTCGACATTGCCCTTACCTTTACCCATGCGTACTTCGATGGGCTTCTTTGTGACCGGCACGTCCGGGAAAATTCGGATCCAGATCTTGCCGCCACGTTTTACGTGACGGGTCATCGCACGACGTGCGGCCTCAATCTGCCGCGCGGTAATGCGACCACGACCCACAGCCTTTAGGCCGTACTCGCCGAAGCTCACCTTGTTGCCGTTGATCGCCAACCCGCGGTTGCGACCCTTATGTTGTTTGCGGAACTTCGTCCGTTTCGGTTGCATCATGACGTGGGTTCCTGATTACGCAGCCGCCGACTCGTTGGTCGATTCGTCCGGCTTGTTGAACACTTCGCCCTTGAACACCCAAACCTTGATGCCGATCACGCCATAGGTCGTGTGGGCTTCGGCCGTGCCGTAGTCCACGTCGGCACGCAGGGTGTGCAGAGGCACGCGGCCTTCGCGATACCACTCGGTGCGAGCAATCTCGGCACCGTTAAGGCGACCACCGACCTGAATCCGGATACCGCCAGCACCTAGGCGCATCGCGTTACCGACTGCGCGTTTCATCGCGCGGCGGAACATGATGCGGCGCTCGAGCTGCTGCGCGACCGATTCGGCGACCAGCGTGGCGTCGAGTTCCGGCTTGCGGATTTCCTCGACGTTCACGTGAACCGGCACGCCCATGCGCTTGGCGCATTCGGAGCGCAAACGCTCGATGTCTTCACCCTTCTTGCCGATCACGATCCCCGGCCGCGCCGTGTGGATGGTGATGCGCGCAGTCCGCGCGGGACGGTCGATCTGGATGCGGCTCACGGAAGCATGCGACAGCTTCTTCTTCAGAAACTTGCGGACTTCCAGATCCGTCGCCAGCGTGTCGGCATAAGCCTTGCGCTCGGCATACCAGCGCGACTTCCACTCACTCGTGATACCGAGGCGGAAACCAACGGGATGTACTTTCTGACCCATGCTTACTCGTCCCCCACCTGAACGGTGATGTGGCTGTTGCGCTTGGTAATACGATCAGCACGACCGCGTGCACGCGGCTTCACGCGCTTGAAAACCGGCGCCTGGTTAACCCAGATGGCCGAAACCTTCAGCTCGTCAACATCGGCGCCGTCATTGTTCTCGGCGTTCGCGATCGCGGACTCCAAGACCTTGCGGATGATGTGAGCCGCTTTCTTCGGGCTATAGGCCAGCAGGTTCAGCGCGCGTTCCACCGGAAGCCCACGAATCTGGTCGGCGACCAGCGCGGCCTTCTGCGGTGACAGGCGTGCATAGCGGAGTGTGGCTTGCGTGTGCATCGTTACTTCGCCTTTCTGTCCGCAAGATGCCCCTTAAAGGTCCGAGTCGGCGAAAACTCGCCCAACTTGTGACCCACCATGTTGTCCGTCACGAACACCGGCACATGCTGGCGGCCGTTATGGACAGCAATGGTCAGTCCGACCATGTCTGGCGTAACCATGGAACGGCGCGACCAGGTCTTGATCGGACGCTTGACGCGGGCGTCTTGCGTCGCGGCCACTTTCTTGGCCAGATGCCCGTCAACAAACGGGCCCTTCTTTAATGAGCGCGGCACGGCCTAACCTCCTAGCGCTTGTTACGACGGCGCACAATCATGGCGTCCGTCCGCTTGTTCTTCCGAGTCTTCTTACCCTTGGTCTTCACACCCCAGGGCGTCACGGGATGACGGCCACCAGAGGTTCGACCTTCACCACCACCATGCGGGTGATCAACCGGGTTCATGGCAACACCACGCACGGTCGGGCGGATGCCCTTCCAGCGTGTCGCACCCGCCTTGCCCAATGAGCGAAGGCTGTGCTCGGAGTTACCAACCTCGCCAATCGTGGCGCGGCAAGCCGAATGCACCTTGCGCATTTCGCCGGAGCGCAGCCGCAGCGTGGCGTACTCACCTTCGCGAGCCACCAGCTGCGCAGTGCCACCGGCGCTACGCGCAATCTGCGCACCCTTGCCAGGACGCATTTCGATGCAATGCACCTGCGTACCGACCGGGATGTTGCGCAGCGGCAATGCATTGCCCGGCTTGATCGGCGCATCAAAGCCCGACTGCACCTTGTCGCCCACGCTCAG
>JAGLCS010000055.1 GCA_023146115.1 Abyssibacter sp.
CGCTCGACACGCACCAGCCCGGTGCGGAAGGCATTTTCTGCCATTTCACCAACGGAACGGATACGGCGGTTGCCCAGGTGATCGATGTCGTCCGTCTGACCCTTGCCGTTGCGGATCGCAATGATCTCCTTCGCAACGTCGACGATATCGGAGCTGTTGCCCAGCTGTGCGACCAGATCCTTGGAGAACTGATCCTTCTTGCCCTCGAAGTACTGGGCGTCGTACAGCACCGGCGAACCCGTCACTTCATCGCGGCCGATGCGACGGTTGAACTTCATCCGCCCAACAGCAGAGATGTCGTAGCGCTCGGCATTGAAGAACAGGTTATCGAACAGGCCTTCAGCAGCATCCTTGGTCGGCGGTTCGCCGGGACGCATCATCCGGTAGATCTCGACCAGCGCTTCGAGTTGCGTCGACGTCGGGTCAACACGCAGCGTGGTGGAGATGTACGGACCGTTATCGATTTCGTTCGTGTAGAGAACGGGAATGTCCTTGATGCCGGCACCACGCAGGGATTCCAGCGTCTCCGGAATGATCTCGGCATTCGCCTCGACCAGAACCTCGCCGGTTTCCGGATCGATGATGTGGCGCGCGATCGTACGGCCGATCAGGTAGTCCTCGGGGACTTCCAGACGGTCGACACCCGCGTCCTTCAACAACTTGATGTGACGCGCCGTGATCCGACGACCTTCCTCGACAATCACTTCCTTGCCGGACTTGATGTCAAAGGCCGCCGTCTCACCCCGCAGTCGCTCGGGCACCAGATCCAGCTCTGCTCCCTCCTGCGCGAGATGGAACATCGCCGTTTCGTGGAACAGCTCCAGCATCTGCTGGTTGTCATAACCCAACGAGCGGAACAGGATCGTCGCCGGCAGCTTGCGGCGGCGGTCGATACGCACGTACAGGTTGTCCTTCGGATCAAACTCGAAGTCCAGCCAGGAACCACGGTAGGGAATCACCCGCGCGGAATAGAGCAACTTGCCCGAGCTGTGGGACTTGCCCTTGTCGTGGTCGAAGAACACGCCAGGCGAACGGTGCAGCTGCGAAACAATCACGCGCTCCGTGCCATTGATGATGAACGTGCCGTGGTCGGTCATGAGCGGCAATTCGCCCATGTAGACCTCTTGCTCACGCACATCCTTGACGGTCTTGGCCTTGGAATCCTTGTCATAAATGACCAGGCGGACCACAACGCGCAGCGGCGCCGAATAGGTCATGCCACGGATGCGGCACTCCTGCTCGTCAAATACCGGGTTGCCCAGGCGATAACTGACATATTCCAGTGCCGCGCTACCGGAGTAGCTCGTCATCGGGAAGATGGAGTTGAAGGCTGCGTGCAGCCCGGTGACCTGCCGCTGCTCCGGCGGCAGTTCTACCTGCAGGAACTGACGATAGGAATCGATCAGCGTCGCGAGCAGGAAGGGGACTTCCAGCGTGGATTCCAGCTTGCGGAAATCCTTGCGAATTCGCTTCTTCTCGGTGAACGAGTAAGCCATGCGTTACCTCGACTAACGGACCCGGGTGCGCCACACAAATCGGCATTTGCGTGGCCACTGTATTCGCGAGACGGACATTCCGCCGCGCAGTGGCTGAACCCCAACCTGGGGCACCAACCTGAAATTCAACGGCGAAAGGCCGGTGGCCCAACGGCCACCAGCCTTCGCCGGCTGCATGCCTTAAGCGATACGCTCAGGCAACTGCAGTTTGACCAATGAAGCCGCGGCCTCGGTTGGTCACGACGCGTCGCGCCGAACTCACTACTTGAGCTCGACCTTGGCGCCAGCTTCTTCCAACTGCTTCTTGACTTCTTCAGCTTCGTCCTTGGACGCGCCTTCCTTGACGGTCGCCGGAGCGCCTTCGACCATTTCCTTGGCTTCTTTCAGCCCAAGGCCGGTGATGGCACGGACGGCCTTAATGGCGCCGACCTTGTTCTCACCAAAGCTGGTCATCACGACGTCGAACTCGGTCTGCTCTTCAGCAGCGGCGGCGTCACCACCCGCAGCCGGGCCAGCGGCCACAGCAACCGGAGCAGCGGCGGACACGCCAAACTTTTCTTCCATCGCGGAAATCAGGTCCACCACGTCCATGACGGACATGTTGGAAATGGTTTCGAGGATGTCTTCTTTGCTAACTGCCATTGTCATTACCTAAAAACGTTGTTGCTAGTGATTATTGAAAAGGCTCAGGCTGCCTGTTTGGCATCGCGTACCGCGGCGATCGTACGGACCAGCTTCGCCTGCGGCTCGGCCAGGGTCCGGACAAACTTCGCGATCGGGGCCTGCATGACACCCAGGAGCATGCCGAGGGCTTGCTCGCGGGTGGGCAGGTCCGCCAAACGGGCGAGATCAGAGGCCGGCAGGCTCTGGCCGCCGACGGAAACCGCCGTGACCTTGAGCTTGTCGTGTCCCTTGCTGAAATCTTTGATCACGCGTGCAGCTGCACCCGGATCTTCCAGCGAGAAACCCAGTACCAACGGGCCGACCAGCGTGTCGTTCAGGCACTCGAATTCAGTGCCGGACAACGCGCGTTTTGCCAAAGTGTTCTTGACGACACGCAAGTACGAACCACCCTCACGGGCGTTCTTGCGCAATTCGTCCATCTCACCGGCGGACAGTCCTCGGTACTCTGCCACCACGGCGGATAACGCCTTGCTGGCAACCTCGTTGACCTCTGCGACCAGGGCCTTTTTGTCTTCCAGTCTTAGTGCCACTTGGAACACACTCCTGGTTGCATCGAACTCCCGACGTGGCGACTGCCACGCCGGCCCTAGTGGGTTGCAACAAACACAACCCGTTCGGTGGCCTTTCCACTATCGCTAGCGTCAGGCAACACCGTCTGCGTGCGCCGGGTCTCCCCATTAAGTTCCATTGCAGGAACACGTCACGGTCTTTGACGGATCTGCCAGCCCGAAAGCCGGCAGCGCCATCAAATTCCTACGCGGCTCGACCCAAGTCGAACCGAAATCTGTATTGATCAGTCGGTCAAGCTGGAATGATCAATGGCCACGCCCGGCCCCATCGTCGTGGAGAGCGTAACCTTCTTGAAATAAACGCCCTTGGACGCCGACGGCTTGGCCTTGCGCAGATCGCGCATCAGCGCCTTCAGATTTTCCGTTAGCGCGGCATTGTCAAACTTCACCGAGCCAATCGCGCAATGAATAATGCCGGCCTTGTCGGTGCGATAACGCGCCTGACCCGACTTGGCATTCTTCACCGCAGTCGCGACATCCGGCGTCACCGTCCCCGTCTTCGGGTTCGGCATCAAACCGCGCGGACCCAGCACCGGACCCAGTGCGCCGACGACGCGCATGGCGTCGGGGCTCGCGATGACGACGTCATAGTTCATGTCGCCGCCCTTCATCGCTTCTGCCAGATCATCCATGCCGACAACATCAGCACCGGCTGCCTGAGCGGCTTCGGCGTTGGCGCCCTGCGTAAACACGGCCACGCGAACGTCCTTGCCGGTTCCGCTCGGAAGAATCGTCGATCCGCGCACAGCCTGGTCGGATTTACGCGCATCGATACCGAGATTGACGGACACATCGACCGACTCGCTGAAACGAGACGTGGCGACTTCGCGCAGGATATCCAGCGCGTCATCCAGTGGATAAACCTTGCCCGCTTCAATCTTGTCGCGGATCAGCTTGCGCTTCTTGGTCAGTTTAGCCATGACTTAAACGCCCTCCGACTCGATGCCCATCGCACGCGCCGAACCGGCGATGGTGCGAACGGCCGCGTCCATGTCCGCGGCGTTGAGATCAGGCCACTTGGTCTTGGCGATCTCTTCGAGCTGCTCACGGGTGATCTTGCCAACCTTCTTGGTGTTCGGAGTCGGACTGCCGGACGTGATGCCCACAGCCTTCTTGATCAGGATGGCCGCCGGCGGCGTCTTGGTGATGAACGTGAAGCTGCGATCGCCATACACCGTGATCACGACCGGCGTCGGCAGACCCGGCTCCATGCTCTGCGTCTGTGCGTTGAACGCCTTGCAGAACTCCATGATGTTCACACCATGCTGACCCAGCGCCGGGCCCACAGGCGGACTGGGGTTGGCCTTGCCTGCAGGTACCTGCAGCTTGATATAGGCCGTAATCTTCTTGGCCATGCTTGATTACCTCTCTTTCAAGGCGGGTACCAACGGCAGGATCACTGCCTCCCCGGGGTTATTGGTGAAAGACGAGATTCCAAGCGTGAGGAAACTCCCTCACACCTGACACCTCGCCCACACCGCTATGCTTTCTCGACTTGCCCGAATTCCAACTCGACCGGCGTGGAGCGGCCAAAGATCAACACCGAGACCCGCAAGCGGTTCTTCTCGTAGTTGACCTCTTCGACCACGCCGTTGAAATCGGCGAACGGGCCGTCGGTGACGCGCACGCCCTCGCCGGCTTCAAACAGCGTCTTCGGCCGAGGCTTATCGACGCTCTCTTCGACGCGATTCAGAATCTGATCTGCCTCACGATCGGAAATCGGCGCCGGGCGGTCACTGGTGCCACCGATAAAGCCGAGGACCTTGGGCACACTCTTGACCAGATGCCAGGTCTCATCGTTCATTTCCATCTGGACCAGCACGTAGCCCGGAAAGAACTTGCGCTCGGTCGTGCGCTTCTGACCTTCGCGAATTTCAACGACCTCCTCCGTTGGCACGAGGATATCGCCGAAAAAGTCGGTTAGCCCGGCGCGCTCGACGCGATCCAGCAACGCTTTGCGGACATGATTTTCATACTGCGAATACGCGTGGACGACGTACCATTTCTTGCTCATGACTACGCCTCCCCTCGGCCGGTCAGTGCCTTAACGCCCCACAGCAGGACTGCGTCCACGCCGTAGAGAAATGCGCCAAGCAACAACACCACCACAAAAATTAGTAACGTGGTCTGCACGGAGTCGCGCCGGGTCGGCCAGACGACCTTACGCAGCTCGACACGGGAACCCCGCACGTAGGACCACATGGTCTTGCCGACCTGCGACTGCATCAGAATCGCGACCGCGGCAGCAACAGCGATCAACAAGCCACCGACGCGTACGGCAACGTTGAATTGCGTTTCAAAATAGTAGAATGCGCCGATTGCGCCGCCGAGCACTAGAACGGCAAGCAAAATCAGCACGTTATCCAGCGCGGAACCGGATTGTGTTTCGTTCGAGCTCATTGAGATCCAGTGTCAGGGCCAGCCAGCCGACGGATGGCAGGGCAGGAGGGTCTCGAACCCCCAACCTGCGGTTTTGGAGACCGCCGCTCTACCAATTGAGCTACTGCCCTAATACGCGTCCGGCGAAAGGGCGCGGATTATACCCTGTCGCGCGCCGAATGAAAGCCCCTTGTTTCGAGATGATTTCGGCGGGGCCGATTGCGCCCACCCATAGGGCAGACAAGGCGTTTCGCTGAGGCAGCCGATTACGCCGAACGAGGCCGCCGATTCGCTTTCCGGGACCTTGCCGCTCACTCAATGACCAGAGCGCAGCGACTTCGTTTGAATTGGGTGCCCACCGCCGGAATCGAACCGGCGTTCAGCCGCTTCGCGTCCAAACGCCACTACAGGCGCCAGGCTTCCACACCCCCGGCTCGCTACGCGAGCCACCCCCTAACTTAGGGGGGAGGTCTCCGATTCGATTTCCGGGACCTTGCCGCTCACTCAACAACCAGAGCGCAGCGACTTCGTTTGAATTTGGTGCCCACCGCCGGAATCGAACCGGCGACCTCACCCTTACCAAGGGTGTGCTCTACCAACTGAGCTAGGTGGGCATTGCATCAGATTGTAGCCCACCAAAGCGGACCGTCTAGGCGATCGCCGAGCAATCGCTACGCCAAGTTGGAGCGGGTGATGGGAATCGAACCCACATCATCAGCTTGGAAGGCTGAGGTTCTACCGTTGAACTACACCCGCCTGTCCAGGCGCACCGCACTGAGTGGACCAAGCTTCTGGTCACCATGCCGGAAGGTGGAGTCTCAATGCCATTTCAGCGGCCAGCGACCGCTAAATTGGTGGAGGGGGCAGGATTCGAACCTGCGAAGGCTGAGCCGACAGATTTACAGTCTGTTCCCGTTGACCGCTTGGGTACCCCTCCGCGGAGCGCGGTATTGTCATGATCGGACACCCCCCCGTCAAGACACACGTGCACGGGTAGAGGCTGCGTCAAAGATCTTTTCGGCATTTGCGGCCAGAAAGTACTTATAGATTCGCGTCGAGCCGTCTTCCGCCTGCAGTGGTCGTCCCGAGTCATCGGTCGCAACTGAGCGCTCAATGATCTCCACAAACTGTCTTTCTGTCTGCGCGATTCCGGTTGCGCCATCATCTTCCAGGACCGGGGTGTCCATGGTCTGCGCCATCGTGGCGGTCTGTCGAAGCTGTGTACCGGGCGCGCCCTGAATCGCCGGCAACATCCGAAACCCGAGAGAGCGCATGTCCTGGGTCATTGCGTCAATGCTTGGATAACCCGCGGCGAGCACATCGATAGTGACGTGATTGAAGTCTGCCCCCAACGCCAGCGCACTGGCCGCTTCGCCCGATACCTCGGCAACGGTATTCAAAACGGCGCGGCGTATTGGCGGGCCCGGACGGGTCAGCAAGGTATCCACCGTCAGCGCAAGCAAACGGTCAGCGTCGACCTTGGCAACACCGCCATTTGCCTCCGCGGCATTCAACAACTCGATCAGTTCGGCGTGGTCCGCTGCTTGCCACGACGATTCGGCATCCTCACGGATCGTCGCGGCAACGCCTTCGGGAAACGCCTCGAAATCCACTTCACTGATGAAGAGTTTGAATTGAGCAGCGTCGTCACCGGGAACCTGAAGATCGAAAGATTCCAGCTTCTTCGCAGGGAAGCTGTAGGTCCGGTCCGGGTACATGTCGAGTTGCGCGGCAACCCGCACCAGCAGGCTGGTCACGCGCGGATCAGCGCTGCGTATCGCGGCGTGATCGTTGCGGAATTGCCCTCCCCGCTCGATCACATGCGCGCGCAGCTTGGCAAAATCGCGAACGCTGCCGACAAACTTTTCGGTCGCCGCCTCGACAAACATGTGCCGCAAGGACGCCCGCGGTACCAGCGATCCGGTCATGGTCTTATCCCACGTAATGACAGGCCGCGTATGATGCGCCGCCGCCGACCGAGCGCAAACCCGGCTCTTCTTGCGCGCACTTGCCGTCGGCGAGCGGACAACGCGTTCGGAACGCACAGCCCGACGGCGGGTTCAGCGGCGATGGCAGCTCACCGCGCAAGAATTTCGATTCACGTTCGCGCTTGTAGTCCGGATCTGGCACCGGAATCGCGCTGAGCAGCGCGCGCGAGTATGGATGCCGCGGCTGACGGTAGAGCTCTTCCGCGTCGGCCACCTCGACGACCTTGCCGAGGTACATCACCATCACGCGGTCGCTGATATGCCGAACCACGGCGAGATCATGCGCGATGAAGATCAGCGAAAGCTGCAGTTCGTGCTTCAGCTTGATCAGCAAGTTGACGATCTGCGCCTGAATCGAGACATCAAGGGCCGAGACCGGCTCGTCACAGATCACGACCTTCGGCTCCAGAATCAGCGCGCGCGCAATCCCGATACGCTGACACTGGCCACCGGAGAATTCGTGCGGGTAGCGGTTGATCTGATTCGGCAGCAGGCCCACCCGCTTCATCATCGTCCGCACGCGCTGGCGCCGTTCGTCCTTGGACAGATTCGGCTCGTGGACGCCCAGCGGCTCGCCGATAATCTCGCCCACCGTCATTCGCGGGTTGAGTGCCGCGAGCGGATCCTGGAACACCACCTGCATGTCCCGGCGGGTCTTCTGCCAATCGGCATTCGACTGGGTAGTCAACTCCTTGCCCAGCAGGCTGATGCTGCCGGCGGACGCGGGGACCAAACCCAAAATGGCTCGCGCCAGGGTCGACTTGCCGCAGCCTGACTCGCCGACCACTCCCAGGGTTTCTCCAGGATGCAGGTCGAGATTCACCCCGTTTACCGCATGTAATGCCTTGGGCTTGGCGAACAGACCACTGGCGATCGGGAAACTCACGCGCACCTGACGCAGCGACAACAAGGGGCGACTCATGATGGACGAACCTCCGCGACCGAAGCGTGGCAGGCACGACGATGCTGCGCGGTCTCCACGGCTTCCAGCACCGGCCGATGGGTCGGACAGGGATCATGCCGCCAGGCACAACGCGCCTCGAACGGGCAGCCGGGCGGCAGGTGCAGCAGGTCAGGCGGATTGCCTGGGATCGCGACCAGCTCGGACTGGTGATCCGAATCCAGGCTCGGGATCGAATCCAGCAAACCCCGTGTGTACGGGTGTGTGGGCCCCTTGAACAAGGTCCGTGCGTCCGCCTGCTCCATGATCTGGCCACCGTAGAGCACCAGCACTTCGTCGCAGACGTCGGCCACGACACCCAGGTCGTGCGTGATCATGACGATGGCGACGCCGAACTCATCGCGAAGATCGGAGAGCAGATCGAGAATCTGCGCCTGCACCGTCACGTCCAATGCCGTCGTCGGTTCATCCGCGATCAGCAACTCCGGACGTGTCAGCAAGGTCATCGCGATCATCACGCGCTGACGCATGCCACCAGAAAACTCGTGCGGGTAACGCAGGATGCGGCTCTTGGCGTCCGGGATACGGACCGCATCCAGCATCTTGATCGATTCCTGCACGGCTTCGCGTTTGCCCATGCCGCGATGCCGGACCAGCACCTCGGCCATCTGCGTGCTGACCTTCAGATACGGATTCAATGAGGTCATCGGATCCTGAAAGATCATGCCGATATGTGCGCCGCGGATACTGTTCATCCGGCGCTGGCCGACACCCACCAACTCTTCACCCTTGAACTGAATCGATCCGCTCACTTCGCCATTGCTGGCAAGCAGACCCATGATGGCCAAAGCGGTCTGGCTCTTCCCCGAACCAGATTCACCGACGATGCCAAGCGTGGCACCGGCGTCCAGCGAGAAGTTCAGGCCATTGACGGCCTGGACGATCCCGTCCTCGGTCGTGAACCGCACATCGAGGTTGTTGACGGCTAGCAGCATGACCTAGCGATCCTTGGGGTCCAGCGCGTCACGCAAACCGTCGCCGACAAAGTTGAAGCAGAACAGGGTGAGCGCCAGAAAGCTTGCGGGGAAGGCCAGCGTCCACCATGAAGATTCCATCTCGCGAGCGCCTTCGTTGACCAGCGCCCCCCACGAGGTTGAGGGCTCCTGCACACCCAGCCCCAGAAAGCTGAGGAAGGACTCGACCAGAATCACCCTCGGGATGGTGAGCGTGACATAAACGACCACCACCCCCAGCAGATTCGGCACCACGTGGCGAGCGATGATGTTCCGGGTACTCACCCCCATGGCCTGGGCGGCCTCCACGAACTCGCGACCCTTGAGCGACAAGGTCTGCCCGCGGACGATGCGCGCCATATCCAGCCAGGTGATCGCACCAATGGCGACAAAGATCAATACGATATTGCGGCCGAACAGCACCATCAGCAGGATCACGAGAAACATGAAGGGCAGCGCGTACAGAATATCGACAACACGCATCATCACGGCATCAACGCGGCCGCCCAGGTAGCCCGCGGTGGCCCCCCAGGCCGTGCCGATCAGCAGACTCACCGCAGTGGCGACAATGCCAACCAGCAACGAGATCTGACCGCCCACCAGCGTGCGCACGAACAGGTCACGCCCGACGGAGTCGGTGCCGAAAAAATGGCCGTCGCTGAGGCTGGGGGCGGTGGCGACCTTGTCCCAGTCCACCGCGTCGAAGCTGTATGGCGCGAGCAAGGGGCCTGCAAAGCAGATCAGCAGCATCACGGTCAGAATGACCAGGCTCGTCACTGCCGCTCTGTTTCGGCGCAAGCGCCGCCATGCGTCTACCCAGAGGCTGCGGCCCTGGACGATCTCGTCGCCATCCACGGCATCCTGCAGCACGTTTGCGGCGCTGGTACTCATTGGGCGCGCACCTTCGGATCGAGCACGCTGTAGAGCAGATCCACCAGAAAGTTGAACGCGATGATCAATGCGCCGTAGAAAATCACCACGCCAAGTACCAGGGTGTAGTCACGGTTCAATGCTCCCTGCACGAAAAAACGCCCCAGGCCGGGAATGGAAAAGATCTGCTCCATGACCACCGAACCGGTGATGATCCCGGCCGTGGCCGGGCCAAGGTAGGACAGCACGGGCAGAAAGGCGGGCTTGAGCGCATGCCGCAGAATGACCTGACGCATGGGCAGGCCCTTGGCCCGGGCTGTACGCAGGTAGTTCGACCGTAGGATTTCGATCATGCTGCCGCGCATAATCCGGGCTACATAGGCCACCTGCGGTAGGGCCAGAGCGATTACCGGCAAGACCATGTTCTGCCACGCCCCACCGTTCCAGCCGCCTGCCGGCAACCAGCCAAACGCGACCGCGAACACCAGGATCAGCAACGGTGCGACAACAAAGTTCGGGATCGAAATACCGGTCATCGCAACCGTCATGACGCCATAGTCCGTCGCGCTGTTCTGCCTCATCGCGGCGATCATTCCAAAGATCGACCCGAAGAATACGGCGACGATCATCGCCGAGAAGCCCAGCTTCAGCGAAACAGGAAAGCCCTGCGCGATCAGTTCATTGACCGTGTAGTCAACGTACTGAAACGACGGCCCCAGGTCCCCCTGCAGGACGTCACCAAGATAGCTGGCGTACTGAACGATGAGTGGCTTATCCAGACCGTAGGCAGCGTCCAGATTGGCGCGAACCTCCGGCGGTACGGGCTTTTCTAGATCGAAAGGCCCACCCGGCGCCAGGCGCATCATGAAAAACGCCAGCGTGATCAAAACCAGCAGTGTTGGAATGGCAGCGAGCAAACGCTTGAATGCGAAGCTCAGCACGGGCGCGCCCCTACCCTGTATTGATTGATCACGGGATTCACCATCGGGTCAGTGCGCGAGAATGCGCCAGTTCTTGGTGTAGTGGTGATCCATGATGTTCGGCACAAAGCCGTCCACATACGGCTTCACCAAGCCTTTTTCCACGTAGTAGTAGATCGGCATGATCGGCTGGTCCGCCAGCAACATGCGCTCGGCCTGCTCCATCAGCTTGGCACGGCGATCCATGTCGGTTTGCACCGAAATTTCCGCCAACAGGGCATCGTACTCCGGGTTGTTGTAGCCGGAATCGTTGATGCCGTGCTTGGAGTGCATGAGCTCCAGAAAGGTGTAGGGATCGTTGTAGTCGCCAATCCAGCCGGCACGGAACACCTGGGTATCCTGCTTGAGCTTGCGAGTTTGCAGAAAGACCTTCCACTCTTCGTTGATCAGCGTGTAGTCGACCCCCAGCACGGCTCGCCACATGGCTGCCACGGCCAGCGACACTTTCTTGTGGTTCTCGTGGGTGTTGTAGCGAATCTCGACCTGCAGCGGATTGTCTTCGGAATAGCCCGCTTCGTTGTATAGCCTCCGCGCCTCGGCGAAACGCTCGTCGCGCGTCATGTCCGCGTAGCCCGCGACCTGAGATTCGTACCCGGTAATCCCCGGGGGCACGAAGCCATAGGCCGGCTGCTCCCCTAGCTTCAGGATCTTCTCGCAGATCACCCGACGGTCGATCGCCATCGACAGCGCTTGCCGCAGCTTCAGATTGCCCTTGAATGGCGGCTGCGTGACGTTAAAGCCGAAGTAGTAAATTCCCAGATACGTCGATACTTCCAGCTCGTCGCCCAAGTGATCGCGTATCCAGCCGACCTGGGACACCGGCACGTCGTAGGTGTAGTCCAGCTCGCCAGCACGGTAGCGTTTGAGTTCGGAGGACTGGTCCTCGGTCGCGTAGTAATAAACCGTGTTGATTGTGGTGTTTGCATCGCCCCAGTACATGGGGTTCCGCTTCAGGACAATGTGGGACTGCACCACCCAATCATCCAGCACGTAGGCTCCGTTGTTCACCATATTGCCGGGGCGCGAGAACTTGTCGCCGAACGTTTCCACGGTCGCGCGATGCACCGGATAGGTGCTGGAATGATTCAGCAGCCCCAGAAAGTACGGCGTCGGCGCCTTGAGCCGGATTTCAACGGTGAAATCGTCCAGGGCGGTGACGCCGAGATCCTCCACGGGCCGTTCGCCGGCGACCACTGACTCGGCGTTCTCGATCGGCGCGAGAATCTGAGCATATTTGGACGCGGTGACAGGATCCGCACTGCGGCGCAGACCGTAGACGTAATCCATGGCCGTGACCGGGTCGCCATTCGACCAACGCGCCTCAGGGCGCAGCTTGAAGGTGTAGACGGTACCGTCCTCGGACAGCGTCCACGACGCAGCACCACCGGGAATGATGTCTCCGTTTGGCGCTTCGCTCGTCAGGCCTTCGTAGAGATCGCGAAGAATATGCGAGGACGGAACGCCTTCGGCCTTGTGCGGGTCCAGTGTCTGTGGCTCCGCACCGTTGCCTTTGTGAAGAACTTGCTCCGCTGCCAGCTCAGCCGCGGAACTAACCGTCGCGACGCTCCCCAGAGCGCAGACGAGAAACAGTGCGCCAAGTGCACTTCGCATAGCATTCCCCGACGGCTGATCAGCCTTCTGTTGCGAGATGTGCAAGCCAGGCCTGCGCCTGAGACTTGGTTGCGCTGTCATTGCGGGCAGCCAGGAAAGCCGAGCGGGCTTGATCCGTCTTTCCCTGATTCCAGGCCGCCACGCCGACGAGCAACTGGGTTTCACCTCGGTCGTTTACGCCCTTGGCCAAGGCGTTTTTCAGGGCTTCCTCAGCCTTGGGCCAATTTTCATCATCGATGTAGATCTGACCCAGCCGGTGCCAGATGCGACCGTCCGCCGCCAAGGGCGCCGCCTCGGTGAAAACCGACAAGGCCTGCGCGTTTTCCCGCGCCATCTGCCAGGCAGTGCCCAGCTTCTCCAGCGACTCGAGAGTCTTGTCAACGATGCCGGCATTCATCCCATCGGTAAGAACCTGGGCGGCCTTATAGGGAATTTCGAGAAACAGATAGACGTTCGCGAGGTTTTCGATCTCACGCTCGGTATCCAGGAAGCCCTGCCGTCCGGCCAGTGCGAGCACGGCCAGCGACTCCGGGTCGTCCTTCATCTCGAGAAACACGCCGGATAGCTGCTTCCAGTAGTCCTCTTTGATCGGATGATTGGCGATCAGTGTCACGAGGACTTCCGCGGCCTGCTTGAATTGCTTTTGCTCGTAGTGAATCGCGAGCTTGAGCTGATACCAAGTCTCCGGCACATCCTTGCGGGCGCGGATCGCCTTGTCCACGTATGGCAATGCAGAGCGGTACTGCTTGCGATCAACGTAAATACTCGCGATCAGAATGTAAGCGTCCGGCGCGGGATCACTACAGGTTTCATCAAGATATCGCTTCAGATACTTGAGTGCCGAATCCCTGTCTTCGACGGCGTAATACAACTGACCGACGTTGTTGAGCATTTGCTCATGCTGCTGTTGTGGCAGCGCGTTCAGATCAATGGCTTTTACGAAAGCGGGGATCGCATTCTTGTAGTCTTCCTGCGATGCCCACGCGAACGCTTCGGTCTGATAGACCAAGGCTTTCTCGTAGTCATTGCGCTCGACCTTGGGCAGCAGTTTTCGGGCCCCTTCGATCGCATCGCTGTACTTCTCTTCAGCGATATCTTCCTGAATGCGGGTCAGGCGACGATAAGTGAATTCGCTCAAGGAACCGCTGGCTTCTCGCGGTTCCTCGCAGTTCACTTCGGCAGCCGCCACTGACGGCATACCCGCCAGTGGCAGCAACGCAAACAAGCTCAGAGTAGCGAGGGTCTTCTTCATAGCTCTTAGTTCAATGTGAAGTTCAACGTCTGCGTCGCGCTTTGCTCGACCGGCTGGCCGTCTATGACCCGAGGCTTGAACTTCCATTTCAAAATCGCGGCGATAGCAGAACGTTCAAACACACCGCGCGGTTGCGCATCTGTCACTTTCGCGTCGCGCACGGTTCCGTCCGGGTTAATCACCAGCGACATGGTGACATAACCTTCCGTTCCGGCTCTCGCAGCCCGCCGCGGATACTGCGGCTGGATACGGACCAACGGCACCGCTTGCGAGCTACCGCTGGTTGGCGTCGCGCTGTAAGTCCCCAGGAACGGCCCTCCACCGATATTCGTCGGCAGATTGAGGTTCGGCAGGTTCATTTGCTGTGGCTGCTGCTGCGGCTTCGGCGTCTGCACCGATTTCAGCTTTGGCGGCGGCGGCGGTTTCTTGGGCGGTGGCGGCTTTTCCGGCTTGCGGCGCTCACGCTCCTGCAGGGATTCCTGTCGCTTGAGGCGGACAAAATCAATACCCCCGAGGTCTTCTCGCTTGGCGATATCGCCACCGCTGAGATACACCAGGGCGTGCATCATCCAGAACAGGCCAATGGCGACCAGTATCGCCAGCCCGAATGCTCCGAGTCTTCGCATGTCGTTTCCCGTCTACTCAGGGCGCCGGTTAGCTACCGGGTTCCTGAGCGGCGATCGACACGTTCTCGACACCCGCGAGACGGACCTGATCCATGACCTCAACAAAGCGGCCGGTCTCGGATGCCTTGTCAGCGATGATGACCACGGCGCCTTCGGGGTTCTCGGCGTGCAGCCGCTCCACGTTGGCGCGCACCGACCGGATATCCACCTGCCGCTTGTCGATCCAGACATCGCCATTCGAACGGATGGCAATCAGGATGTTGCCCGCTTCCTTGCGCTCAGCAGTGCTGGCGTTCGGACGACTCACGTCGATGCCAGCCTCCTTGACGAAGGAGGTGGTGACGATGAAGAAGATCAGCATGATGAAGACAATATCCAGCATCGGCGTCATGTCGATCGCCGCTTCGTCTTCTTGCGAACTCGCTTTACGACGCATGTTCGTATTCCTCAATCAGTGCGAGCCAAGCTCGTCTTCTAGCTCGCGCCGTTCACGCTTTGCCAGATTTTCGAGTTGCACGCTGAAATAGATGCCCGATAACGCCACTACCATGCCTGCCATCGTGGGCAGTGTGGCCCGGTACACACCGGAAGCCATTGCACGTGCGTTACCTGTTCCGGAGATCGCCATAACGTCGAACACGGAGACCATGCCGGTCACTGTGCCCAGCAGGCCGATCATCGGACACAAGGCCACCAGGGTTTTGATCGTCAACACAGAGCGGGCGACGGACTTGGAAGTTTCGGATATCAGGCGTGCCCGCAATCCTTTTGCCAACCAACTCCGACGATCCGCCTGCTGATCCCACCGTTCAATCGCCGACCGCTTGAGCTTCGGGTACGAGAAGCTGACAAACATCAGACGCTCAATGATCAGGCTCCAAAGCCCAATCGCAACGACGAGCAGAATCCAGACGATCGGACCTCCGTTCTCCAGGAAGTCCAGAATCGACGCAAACGGCTCAAGATGCAGCATTGCCGCCCTTGTGCTCAGCAATCAGACCGACCGATTCCTCATCCAAAGTCTGGATGATGCCCTTGGC
>JAGLCS010000056.1 GCA_023146115.1 Abyssibacter sp.
CTCAGCGAAGCCCAGCGGGCGGCGGGCCGCGCGCTACCGCTGCGCGAACGGCTGGAACTGGTGCGCAGCGCCACGGCCGAGGTGATCCGCCCCAGCGTGTTCGCCGTGACCATCATCCTGATCGTCTACCTTCCGGTGTTCGCGCTCGGTGGCATCGAGGGCAAGATGTTCCATCCCATGGCCTTGACCGTGGTCATGGCCCTGCTCGCCGCTCTGGTGCTGTCCGTAAGCTTCGTGCCCGCTGCGCTCGCGGTGCTGATGCGGGGCCGGGTGGCGGAGCGCGACCCCGCGGTGCTGCGCGGCCTGCGCCGGCTCTATCGGCCGCTGCTGCTGGCCGCGCTGCGCTGGCGTGTGGCAGTCGTCAGCGCTGCGGTGGTGCTGGTCGTCGTGGCGGCCTGGGGCGGCACACGCATGGGGGCCGAATTCATTCCCAGCCTGGACGAAGGCGATATCGCCATGCATGCCCTGCGCATACCGGGCACGAGCCTGGCGCAGGCGGTGGCGATGCAGCAGGTGCTGGAGAATGCCGTTGGCCAGCTGCCCGAGGTCGAGCGCGTGTTTTCCAAGATCGGCACCGGCGAGGTCGCCAGCGACCCGATGCCGCCGGCCGTCGCCGATACCTTCCTGATCCTCAAGCCGCGACAGGACTGGCCCGACCCCGGCAAGCCGCGCGCCGTGCTGCTGGACGAGCTGGCCGATCTGGCCCGCGCGGTGCCCGGCAACAACTACGAGTTCACCCAGCCCATCGAAATGCGGTTCAACGAACTCATCGCCGGCGTGCGTGCCGACGTTGCCGTGAAGGTCTATGGAGATGATCTCGACACCCTGGTCGGCCTGGCCGAGCAGATCGAAGGCGTGGTCCGCGGGTTGCCCGGTGCGCGCGATGTGCGTACCGAGCAAGTCACCGGCCTGCCGATGATTCAGGTCGTGCCCGACCGCGCGCAACTCGCCCGCTATGGGCTGGATGTCGCCAGCGTGCAGCAGGTGGTGCAGGTGGCCATGGGGGGCACGGCGGTGGGTCAGGTCTACGAGGGTGATCGGCGGTTTGATCTGGTCGTGCGCCTGCCCGATGCGCTGCGCAATGATCCCGCTGCCCTGCGTGATCTGCCCGTTCCGCTGCCGGCCGACGACGCCATGGTCGCCGGCGATGCCGATGCGCTAGGCGTGGCCCACGCTCCGCCGCTGCACGTGCCGCTGGGCGCGGTGGCCCGTGTCGAGACCATCACCGGCCCCAACCAGATCAGTCGCGAAAACGGCAAGCGCCGGGTGTTCGTTACGGCCAACGTGCGGGGACAGGACCTGGGCAGCTTTGTCGAAGCGGCCCGAGCCGCGATTCGCGAACAGGTGGATCTGCCCGCAGGTTACTGGCTGGACTTCGGTGGCAGCTTCGAGCAACTCATCTCCGCCAGCAGACGCTTGTCGTTAATCGTTCCGCTCACGCTGCTGCTGATTCTCGCGCTGCTCTACGCGGCCTTTGGCAGCGGGCGCGATGCGCTGATCGTGTTCACCGGCGTGCCGCTGGCACTCACCGGCGGGCTGGCGGCGCTGGCACTGCGCGGCATGCCGCTGTCCATCTCGGCCGGGGTCGGTTTCATCGCGCTGTCGGGCATCGCCGTGCTCAACGGCGTGGTGATGCTGTCCTTTATCCGCGATCGCTTGTCGCAGGGCGTGGATCTTGAGCCAGCCATCATCGACGGCGCGCTGATCCGCCTACGCCCCGTGCTCATGACCGCGCTCGTCGCCTCGCTGGGCTTCGTGCCCATGGCCTTCAACGTGGGTACCGGCTCCGAAGTGCAGCGACCGCTGGCAACGGTGGTGATCGGCGGAATCGTGTCATCGACGCTGCTGACGCTGCTCGTACTACCGGCCTTGTATCGGATGTTCGGTCGCAAGGTGGCTGGATAAACCGGGTGAGTGGCGGCCCCGCCGGCGCGCGGGGCCGCTTGTTCGTGCTGAGTGCGTCGCCTTTGCCGACAGGCGAACCCGATGGAGCCGGTCGTTATGGCTCGACAACGTTCGTTAGCGTGCGGTCGTCAGCGACGAAAGAAACGGCGTTATTTGACGTATTGAACCAATCAAGCGGTGTATTAGTGCCGTTATGGCTCAGATATCCGACATCAACAGTCGGCTGTTCGGGACGATCTCGTTCGCCTAGGCCGCGCACTTTACGCGCCATCGAGAGCGGCTTGGATCCCGTCAACATCGGCATTGTGGCCTCGGCCATGATGATGCTTGATCTTGGCTCGTTGACGGCGTTGATCCAACAACAGACACCGCAGCTACTCAGCAGCACGCGTTCGCGCGTTTCGGCCGGCAAGACGCGGCCAGACTACGATGACTTCTGAAGCCTTGTCTGGCGCTGGCACCGTGGGCGGGCCACAACCCTCCTTTCCAAACCGTCCGTGAAAACGGGGTAGAACCCTGCCGAACCTTGTTGGCGCTATCCAGCACGAAGCAAGCCCGCGCGCAAAGCCCGCGGAGAGGCTCGGTGTCGATACCGACGCCGTAATCACGGCCAAAGCGCGTATCGCCCATCGTGGAGAGCGCGAACAGGTTCTTGATCGAGTGATCAGCGCAAAAGCGTTGCATCGCAAACGGCAGGTCTGCAGAGATCATCAGCAATGCATGTTTCGGGTGTGATCGTGCGAACAATTCGCATGCGCGGACCGAATCGGCACAGATGGGCGTGTCAATTGACGGAAAGATGTTGAGCAGCTTGATGCGGTGCCGGTAGTCGTCCAGGCCCACTTGACGTAGCTCGGGCATGGCGAACCCACCGTCAGCGCTGGCATCCTCAGGCCGCCGGGAAAATACCAGGGAGAACTCCGGGGCGGAGTCATCGATTACAGGCGGCCGACCAGCTAGCGCCAGCGGCTGGCCCTGAAGAGTGACGGTACGTGCGGAAGTGGCACTGCTGTTCATGCGCGATTCCGCGGACAGTTGAGTGTTCATTAGAAGTTACTACGCGAACATCGTAAAGCATGGAATGTTCGGGCGCGCGACGGGCCGGGCAGGCAGTCAGCTTGCCAAGGGTCACCTGAATCCGCTGTGATGGTGGATTGCAACGGATAACAATCAAAGGGGCATGCGGGTGAGTGAATCCAATACCGCAATGAATCAGAAAGGGTTTCTGGGGTTTGTCGAACGGATTGGCAATGGTCTGCCAGACCCGGTCTTCATCTTTTTCTATCTCATCCTGGCGCTGATCGGGATCTCGGTGGTCTGCGCGCTGGTCGGTGTCACGGCCATGCATCCGACCCAGACGCTGGCGGATGGTTCACCGCTGTTGCTGCAAGCCCAGAGTCTGCTATCGGCCGAGAACATCCAGCGGCTCTGGACGCAGATGCCGGCCACGTTCACGCACTTCCACCCCTTGGGCTATGTGCTGGTAGTGATGCTGGGCGCTGGCGTGGCCGAGCGGTCGGGGTTGTTCGCGAGCGGGATTCGGCAAGCAGTTCGCAATGCCCCCAAGGGCCTGCTGACGCCGGTCGTGGCCATCGTCGCGATGCTGTCCAACCATGCAGCTGATGCTGGCTACGTGGTGATGATTCCGCTGGCTGCGATCATTTTCGCGGCCGCCGGGCGCCACCCCATGGCAGGCATCGCAGCCGCGTTCGCCGGCGTGTCCGGGGGCTTTTCCGCGAATATCTCGCCGGGTCAGCTGGATGCGCTGCTATTCGGGATTACCGAAGCGGCGATGGATGCCTCGCAAATCGATTCCGGCTGGAGCATGAATATCGCCGGCAACTGGTACTTCATTTCGGCGTTGCTGGTGATTTATCTGCCCGTGATCTGGTATGTGACCGATCGCGTCATCGAGCCGCGGCTGGGCACATGGACGCCCTCGGGCGATCAGGCCGCAGCCTTTGGCGATGAGAGCGCACCGCTGACCGATGCCGAGCGCAAGGGTCTGCGTTGGGCCGGGTTTGCGATTGTGGGCGTCTGCCTGCTCTGGGCGCTGATGACCTTCGGGCCGGGCACGCCCTTGCTCAACGACGGGGAGGGCACCGACGGCCAGCCCTGGTACGTGACGGCCACGCCGTTCTTTCGCTCGCTGGTGGCCGGGTTTTTCGTGATCTTCCTCGCCGCGGGTTGGGCTTACGGGGCCGCCGCCGGCACCATCAAGACGCACCGCGATCTGGTGGCGATGATGGCCGAGGCGATGAAGGACATGGGCTACTACCTGGTGCTGGCCTTCGCCGCCGCCCATTTCGTCGCCATGTTCAACTGGTCGAACCTGGGCTTGATCACCGCGGTGCATGGCGCCGGCGCTATCGAGAATAGTGGCTTGCCGTTACCGATCGCGCTGGGGCTGATCGTGTTGTTCGCGGCCTTTCTGAATCTGTTTGTGGGCTCGGCCAGTGCCAAGTGGGCGCTGCTGGCTCCCGTACTGGTGCCGATGCTGCTGTTGCTGGGTATCAGCCCCGAAGGGGCAACCGCGACTTACCGTGTCGGGGATGCCGCCACCAACATCATTTCGCCGTTGATGGTGTATTTCCCGCTGGTGCTGATTTTCGCTCAGCGCTGGCAAAAGGACTTCGGCATCGGCTCGCTGACCGCGATGATGATCCCGTACTCTATCTGGATGCTGCTCACCGGCGTTGCGCTGGTGATGCTATGGATTCTGCTGGGTCTGCCGCTGGGGCCGGGGGCGCCGATCGGGTTCGATCTCGGGGCGATCGCGAACTAGGCGGACCCTGATCTTCAATCGAAAGAACCGGGCGACCGCTCCGCGCCGCCGCCCGGTTGGTTTGCGCTAGTCCTCGACCCAGAAGTTCAGCACCTCGAAATGCTGGCCGGAGCGGTGGTCGTCGTAGAGATACGCGAACAGGCCCCAGTTGTAGTTCTCGCCGGCATCGAAGGCGGCCTCGCTGATGTTGCCGACCGCGCCCTGGTAGAGGGTCTGGTCGCCATGGGTGACCTCCAGCGAGCCGGTGGTGCCGTAGCCCACCGAGAAGCCTCCGACGACATAGCCGCCGAGACCACCTGTGGCCCGCACATCCAGCCCATAGACCGTGCTGTAGTCGTTGCCCGAGCCGGTGGTTGTGAACTCCTCAATGGTGGCCACGGTTTGTCCCTGGCCCTCGCCGACCGACACCACGGATGACTCTAGCCCGTCGTAGCGGTTCAGCAGGCCTAACTTGTCGGAGGCTGTCGGATAGCTGGACGGATCGCCTTCCGTGTGCCCGAACACATCGCTGCCGATCTGAAGAAAGTCCTCGTCGACGATCTGGTTGTAGTAATCCAGCGTGACCAGCGTGGTGATCGGCTCGCGTGGCAGGTTGATGGTGACGACCTCGCCGACCAGCGTCGGATCCACATGCGATAGCACGGTGTACTCGTACACATCGATAGGCATGACGGTGAGCACGACGGAGTCTTCGATCGCCCCGGTTTCGTAGGTCAGCGTCTTCGTCAGCGAGTATCCGCTGATGTCCCAGCTGCTGGTCGTGCGCTCGATGCTGGCGGTCATCTCGAAGCTGTTCTGCGTGACCGGGTCGCCCGCGCCGAAGCCTGCGAACAGTCGGCCGGTGGCGGTCGTACCATCGGTGCGCGTCGTGTTGTCATTGACGCCCTGGCCGTAGGCAGTCCGGCACGAGGAGCTGAGGTTTTGACCCAGGTCGGTGGCGCAGGGTGCACCCGCGAGCGCAGCGATGATGATCGGCTGCGTGAAGACCAGTTGGTGACTGCCCTCGCTGAACTGGATCGCGAACGAGCCGTCATCCAGTTCGGCATCGGGCAGCAGCACCTGTGGGTAATAGCTGTCCTGCGCGCCGATGCTGCTGCGCTTGTCGGTGTCGATCTGCTGGATCAGGCTCCAACCGTTGATCTGGTCGTGCCCCCAGACCTGGATTTGCTGCGTCTGTCTGGTGCTTGTGCCCTGACGCTGCGAGTAGAGGACGATGTTGTCACGGCCGTCGAGGGTGACGTCGCCGGCAGCCACCGCATTCATGCGCCAGTTGAAGTTGAAACTGTCGCTCCGGTTGTAGCCGAACCAGTGAATGCCCGGAATGGTGGCAAACCCCGTCTCGATATCGTTGT
Organism: Abyssibacter sp.; assembly: GCA_023146115.1. GTDB lineage: Bacteria > Pseudomonadota > Gammaproteobacteria > Nevskiales > OUC007 > Abyssibacter. The sequence goes on from JAGLCS010000056.1 coordinate 6,043, forward strand.
CATCGTCATACAGCACCAGGGTGCCTGGAGTGCTGCGCTGGGATTGATAAAGCCGCTGGTTGACCAGGATCTCGGCCGCGCCGTCGCCGTCCACATCCGCAGTGGTCAATGCCACGTGGTTCATTGCCTGCTGGGTGCCGGAATCTTCCGAGTAGCGCTCGCCATCTGGCGGTAGCTCCGTGTTGTCGAGCAGCACCGGAGTCGATGTTTTCGCCAGCAGGGTGAAGCTGCGCTTGGCATCGTCCAGCACCTGGACGGCATGACGGAAACTGCTCATTGGCGCGGAGCTGTTGATGCCGCCAATCTGGTTCATGCCGGCTAGCACGACCTCGTCGATGCTGTCGCCATCAACATCGCCCAGGGCAACATTGCCGTAGACCGCCTCGCGGCGGCCGGAACCGGGGTCGAAGCTGATCCGGCTGGAGGCCAGTTCGGCGAAATTGTTTTCGGCATCGTCAAACAGGTAATAGCGATGCTCGGCGCCGGACAGGTTGTTGTTGGTCGACGTCAAGGTGCCGGCGTTGGTGACGACGGCCAGCTCGTAGGCGTTGTCGTAGTCCAGGTTTCCGGAGGCGAGCACGAGTTGCGCGATGTTGAAGTTGTCCGCGGAAAAATTCACGGACAGGCCGTTGAACGCGAAGTTGCCACCCGTGTTCTCCAGCATCTTGATGCTTGCATTGCCGGTGGCGGACACCAGCCCCAGGACCAGATCGATCTGTCCGTCGGCGTCATAGTCGCCCGCTGTGACGAACAGGGCATCGTAGGTTCCGTTGTCCACGCTTACCGGGGTGCTGAGCGCGTAGCTTTCGTCCGCGTCCTGCTGGATCACCAGCTGCACGTCACCGCTGTCCTGGTAGACGATGGCGATTTCTTCCAGTCCGTCGCCGTCGAAATCGCCGGCCACGGCGTTGCGCTTGGCGCCGAGGCTGGTCCAGGGCGTGTTCGCCAGCGGCTCGTCATTGATCACTTCCCATGTGTAGCGGTTGTTGCTGCCGGGCACGAGATTGGTCAGCGTCATGGCGTTCTGCGTGCCGGAGTTGTCGGCTACGTCGGAGTCTTCCAGCGGCACCCCGAACAGCATCACTTCGGAGTACTGGTTGACCATCATGCCGCCGCCCATGGGAGCGTAGTCGTCTTCCGGCAGGGCATCGCCGTCGTTGTCGACGCGGGCGGTGTAGCTGGTGTTGATGCCGAGGTCGTCCAGCACCTCGGCCACGCTGTTGTTGTCGCCCGGCGTACCGCCGCCGCCCCCGCCGGTTCCCGGACCCGGGTCTTCGCCGCCGCCACCCCCGCCACCGCAGGCGGTCATGGTGAGGGCGAACAGGGTGACGACAGTCCAGCGTGTCGTCCGTGATAGTGGGTTGATCCGATCCATTGCTTCACTCCGTTGAAAATCCCTGGGCGGAACACGGATCGAAGGCCGATCGGGTGTTCCTAGGAGTGGTAGCAGGAAGACGGCGGGGTTTTGCCCAGCGAAACCGAAAAAATGTCAGTGGGTGCCAGCGGATTGCGCCGCGACGGTTTCGTCGACCAGTGCCTGTGCGCGTTCGGCCAGCCAGTGGCCGGCGGGCAGGGCGGCTGCGCACACCGCCAAGGCCTGGCGCGCTGCGGTCTCCGCCGCGGGGAGCCGCGATAGTCCGATCAGCGTGCGGGCCTGGGCGATGCGGGCGGTCGCGAGGTGCGGATAGTCGTCGGGCACCGTGGCGGCATAGATGGCCAGTGCCTCGTCCACCAGTGACTGCGCCTCGTCGAAACGTGCCCGTTCGTTGAGCAGATTGACCAGCCCGACGATCAGGTAAGCGGTGTGCGGGTGCTCGGCGCCACGCACACGGCGCGCATGTTCCACGGCGTCGCGCAGGTACCGCTCGGCGTCGTCCAGCCGCTCCATTTTCTGGTAGAGCTGGCCGAGGCTGTTCAGCGTCAGATTGTGCTGCGGATAGTCGGGTCCGAGCATGTCGGTCTCGATGGCGGCAACCTTGAGAAACAGCGGCTCCGCCTCGACAAAGCGTTCGAGCTGAACCAGAACGCTGGCCAGGTCATGCAGGCTGGTCAGCGAGTTCGTGTGACGTTCGCCATGGTGGTCGAGGTCCCATTCCAGTGAGCGGCGGAAAAACTGCTCGGCCTCGGTCAGGCGGTCCTGGATTTGCAGGCTTTGCGCGAGGCTGTGGAGCAGGTTCGAGTAGTAGTCATCGTCGGTGGCGCCGGATTGTTCCAGGATGGTCAGCGCCTCGCGCCCGAGCGCATCCGATGCCACGTAATCGCCGGCGCTGAACCGGACATAGCCCAGTTCGCTGAGACTGTAGGCCACGGGGATGGACACATCGCCAAAGGTCTGGCGTCGCAGGTTCAGCGCCCGCTCGTGGATGAGGGCGGCTTCATCCAGCTGGCCGAGGTCTAGCAGCGCCTCACCGAGGCCGGACAGGCTGCGACCCAAGCCCGCAGGATCATCCAGATCCTCGTGCAGCGCCACCGCATCGCGGAATTGGGTCGCGGCGGCTTGGTAGAGGCCCAGGTACGCGTAGACCGTGCCGATACTGCGCCGTAGCTCGGCGCGAATGCGCGGTTGGTCGCTCAGGTGTTCGTCCAGTTGGGTGGCGCCGGTGTCGAGGATCTCGCGTGCTGATATGTCCTCGCCTTGCGACTCGTTAGGGTTGGCCTGGCGGAACAGGTCGATCAGGAAATCGGTGACGGCCTGGGCGCGGCTCGCCTCGAAGCGTGCCTCGTCGCGTTCCGCGGTGAGGGTCTTGTTGTGGTAGCCGGCCGCCACGAGCGCGCCGATGAACAGCGTGACGGCAAGCCCGACCGCAGCGGTGTGGCGGTGCAGGAATTTTCGAGCCGGGTACCACCAGCCGCCAGCACGTGCCTGCAACGGCTGGCCGGAGAGATAGCGGTCGATGTCTTCGGACAGGGCAAGCACGCTGGCGTAGCGCTGCTCCGGTTCCGGGTTCATGGCCTTGAGCACCAGGGCATCGAGTTCCGCCGGCAGCGCCTCGCCGGCATCGGAGCCGCGGGATGCGACGCTGGGTCGGATTGGGCCGGTCTCGACGACCAGCCGTTCGACCTCGGCCGGCCGCAGCCCGGCCAGTTCGTAGGGGCGCTGGCCGCTGAGCAGCTTGTAGAGCAGTACACCCAGCGCATACACGTCGCTGACGGTGGTGACCGGCTCGCCCAGAATCTGCTCAGGGCTGGCGTAGTCCGGGGTCAGGCGTTGCACGGTCTGCTCGGCGGTATCGGGCGTGTCGCTGATGAGCTTGGCAATGCCAAAGTCCAGCAGTTTCGGGTCGCCCTGAGCGTCGACCAGGATGTTGCCGGGTTTCAGGTCGCGGTGGACGACCAGATTGCGGTGGGCGTAGGCGACCGCGGCGCAGACCTTCTTGAACAGCCGCAGCGTTGCGTCGACGGGCAGGTGATGGGCCGTGCAATAAGCATCGATGGGCTCACCGACGACGTATTCCATCACCAGATAGGCGGCCCCATCCTCGGTGGTTCCGCCGTCCAGCAAATGGGCGATAAACGGGTGCTGCATGCCTGCCAGAATCTGACGCTCGGCGCGGAACCGCGCCTGGGCGTCAGCCGCGAGGGTCTGGGTGCCGACCAGCTTGATCGCCACCTGCTGCTCGAACTGTGCATCCACGCGTTCGGCCAGAAACACCGCTCCCATGCCCCCGGTCGCGATGCGTCGGGTGATGCGATAGGCGCCGAGCCTGCGGTCAATCCACGGGTCGTCCAGTTCCTCGCCAAAGGTTTCCAGCGCGCGGCCGATGGGCTGGCGTAGGCGCTGATCGTCCGCGGCATCCGCAGCGATGAGTCTTCGCACCTGGGCTGCGGCTTCCGGGTCGCGGACGGCGAGTGCGTCGAGGTACGGCGGCCGCTGCTCGGGCACCAGCTCCAGGGCCTGGGCGAAGGCCGCCTCGATTCGTTGCCAGAGCTCGGGGGTCATAACAGGCTTAGCCGAATTCGGCTCCGATTGTGCCCATGGCTGCGGCGACCCTGCTCACGAATTCGCCAGCAGGGTGTCCTTGAGCCAGGCGCGCGCCAGTCGGAGCTCGCGGTCCAGTGTGCTGGATGACAATCCGGTCACGGCGGACATTTCGCGAAAGCTCAGGCCGGCGAAGTACTGCAGTTCGATCAGGTCGGCCTTGCGAGCATCGAACTCGGCGAGCCGGTTCAGCGCTTCGTCAATGACCAGCAGGTCCTCGTCGCTCCCCGTAGCGGCTTCGGGCAGGCCTTCCAGCGTGACGCGCAGGGCGTCGCCACCGCGTTTCGCGGCGCGGACGGACTCGGCGTGGTTGACCAGTAGTCGGCGCATCATCCGGGCACAGAGTGCGTAGAAGTGGGCGCGGTCCTGCCAGTCAATGTCGGCATCGATCAGGCGAGCAAAGACCTCGTGCACCAGTGCGGTTGGCTGCAGGGTGTGCCCGGCGTGCTCGCCGGCCATGGCGCGGCGGGCGATTCGTTGCAATTCGTCGTAGACCAGCGGCATCAGGCGGTCGCGGGCCACCGCATTCCCGGCGGACCAATCCTTGAGTAATACCGTGATCTCCGGACGGTCCGGCATGCGATTCCCCTGGCGCCCCTAACGACAAGCCAGCGTCGGGCCCGGTCCCGTCGTCGGCAAATTCATCCTACGCTGAAATCTGGCGGCCCGGCACCTTGGTGCCGCAGGGCCTCGTTCCGCGGCGTGCGGGCTGCCGCGAGCGCGGTGATGTCCTCTGCCCCGGCCTTGCGCAGGGCATGGGCCAGAGCCGATGCGGTAGCGCCGGTGGTCAGCACATCGTCCACGATCAGCACCCGGCGTCCAGCGAGATCGGCCTGCACGGCGAACGCATGGCGCAGGTTGCGCCGCCGCTCGGTGGCGGTGAGGCCAAGCTGTGGCCGGGTTGGCAGCACCCGCTTCACGGCTCGTGCGTCCAGCCGCCATCCACGCATTGCGCACAGGGATCTGGCGATCTCCAGCGCCTGGTTGAACCCGCGTTGGCGGATCCGGCTTGGGTGCAATGGAACGGGGATGACGACATCCGGTGGCGGCAGGTCCGGCATGCTGTGGTCTAGCAGATGCGCGAGGCGTCGGGCGCCGCCCAGGTCGCCGCGGAACTTCAGCGCGTGGATGCTGGCATCGACCGGCGGAGCATAGAGCAGCGGGGCGAGTACGCGATCAAAGTCCGGCATGCGGGTGAGGCAATGGGCGCAAAGCGATGGCGTGGGCGCGGATGGGATCAGGGGTTCGGCGCAACGTACGCAGGCGTGGTCGTTGAGTGGCAGACGCTCCAGACAAGGCTGGCAAAACGGGCCGCTGCCGGACCGGCATTCGCAGCCTGCGCACTCTGGCGCGAGCCAGCGATGGAAGATCTCTGTCAACCGATTAGGCATTTTCTGGTTGACAGCGACCGTGCCGCTCGCGAGCCTAGCTGCCTCCACCGGCTAGGACATCCCGCATGAGCGAACTTCGTCACGACTGGACGGCAGACCAGGTTAATGCCCTGTTTGCCTTGCCGTTCTCGGACCTGATGCACCGTGCGCAAACCGTGCACCGCGAGCATTTCGATCCCAATGCCGTGCAGCTGTCGACGTTGCTGTCGATCAAGACCGGCGCCTGCCCCGAAGACTGCAAGTACTGCCCACAAAGCGTGCGCTACAACACCGGCTTGAAGACCGAGGCGCTGATGGCCGTGGAGCAGGTCGAACAGGCGGCGCGCACCGCCAAGGAGGCCGGTGCGACCCGGTTCTGCATGGGCGCTGCCTGGCGCAGCCCCAAGGATCGGGATGTGGACACGCTGGTCCAGATGATCGACGCGGTGCGGGCTCAGGGTCTGGAGACCTGCATGACGCTGGGCATGCTGACCGAGTCGCAGGCCGATCGGCTGGCGGACGCGGGGCTGGACTACTACAACCATAATCTCGATACCTCCGAGGAACATTACGGAGAAATCATCGGTACACGGACATACGACGACCGGCTGAATACGCTGGACAACGTGCGCAAGTCGGGCATGAAGGTCTGCTGTGGCGGGATTGTCGGGATCGGCGACACCCGAGCCGATCGCGTGGGCTTGCTCCGTACGCTGGCCAATCTGCCGACGCATCCGGAATCGGTGCCGATCAATCAGCTGGTCGCCGTGCCGGGCACGCCAATGGCCGACGCCGACCCGGTCGATCCGTTCGAGTTCGTGCGCACGATTGCGGTGGCGCGGATTCTGATGCCGACATCGCATGTGCGGTTGTCCGCCGGACGCGAGGCCATGGACGATGCGCTGCAAGCGCTCTGCTTTCTGGCCGGGGCGAACTCCATCTTCTATGGCGAGCAATTGCTGACCACCGGTAATCCCGTCACCGAGCACGATCGCGCGCTGCTGGCGCGTTTGGGTATCGAGCCCGAGGGTGCCAAGGCTGTCGAGGACCGCCGGTCGTGTCAGGCGGCCTGAACCGGCGCATCGCAGACCAGCTGGAGGCGCTGCGCCAGCGCGACCGGTTTCGCCAGCGCCGCATCGTCGAGCCGACCGGGGCGGGGTGTGCGCGGGTTGCTGGTCGCGACTGCATCAATTTTTGCAGCAACGACTATCTGGGTCTGGCGCAGGATCCTCGCTTGCGTGCCGGGCCGGGCGCGTCTGGCTCTGCTGCCTCGGCGCTGATCACCGGCTACTCGCCCTCCCATGCGGAGCTGGAAGCGCGGCTCGCCGACTGGCTGCAGCGAGATCGGGTGTTGCTGTTTCCGACGGGCTTTTCGGCCAATGTCGGCATCATTGATGCGCTGCTGCAACGCGGTGACCTGGCGGTCTGCGATGCGCTCAATCACGCCTCGCTGATCGATGGCGTGCGGCTGTCCGGTGCCGACAAACGCATCTACGCGCATGCAGGGGTCGACCAGGCCCGGCGCGCGCTGGCGGAACCGGTGGCGGGCATCAAGGCGCTGGTCACCGACGCCGTGTTCTCGATGGATGGCGACAGCGCCCCGCTGCAAGCGCTCAGCCACGAAGCGCAGCGCGCCGACGCCCTGTTTTATGTCGACGACGCCCATGGCCTTGGTGTGGAAGGGGGCGACGGACGCGGCGTTGCCGGCGAGCTGTCGCAGGATGCGCTGCCGGTGCTGGTCGGAACCCTGGGCAAGGCGCTGGGCGCGGCCGGGGCCTTTGTCGCCGGACCGGCATCATTAATCGCCTATCTGGAAAACCGCGCGCGCTCGCAGATTTATTCCACGGCCTTTGCTCCGATGACCGCAAACGCGGCGCTGGTCGCGCTGGACATCGCCCGGCAGGAGGTTTGGCGGCGCGACCACGTGCATCGCCTGGTCGCGCGGTTGCATGCACGGCTCGACGCGGCTGATCTACCGGTGCCGGATTCTCGAACCGCGATCCAGCCCATCGTGCTGGGGTCGGACCGGTTGGCGCTGCGGGTCTCCGACGACTTGCTGGCGCGCGGATTTCTGGTCACGGCCATCCGGCCACCGACGGTGCCGGAGGGCGCCGCGCGTTTGCGGGTGACGTTGACGGCCGCGCATTCGCAGGAGCAGGTCGACGGCCTGGTCGACGCGCTGGCCGATAGCCTGGTGGAGGCACGCGTTGCCTGACCAAGCCCGCGTGCCGAGCGTGTTCATCACCGGCACCGACACCGAAATTGGCAAGACAGCGGTGACCTGCGCGCTGCTGCGTGACTACGCAGCACAAGGCGTGGCGGCTGCCGGCATGAAGCCGGTGGCGGCCGGTGCCGAGCAAACCGATGACGGCTGGCGCAATGACGACGCGCTGGCCTTGCAGGCCGCATCGCGACCTGGGCTCGCCTACGCCGATATCAACCCGTGGTGTCTGCCCTTGCCGGTCGCCCCTGAGTTCGCCGCCCGCGACATGGGTGTGCAATTGACGCGCGAACCCGTTGCAGTGGCGCACCGCAGGCTGTCGCTAGGCGCCGAGCGGGTACTGGTGGAAGGCGCCGGCGGCTGGCGTCTGCCGTTGAGCAGCGACGAGGAAATGCCGGACTGGGTGGCGCGGTTTCGCTGGCCGGTGGTGCTGGTGGTCGGCATGCGCCTGGGCTGCCTGAATCATGCGCTGCTAACGGCCGAATCGATCCGGTTGCGCGCGCCGCTGCTCGGTTGGATCGCCAATGTATTGCCACCTGTCCAACGGCGCCTGGATGACAATCTCGCAGCGCTGCAGCAGCGCATGCCCGCGCCTTGTCTCGGCATTCTGGGCTGCGGACAGCACCGTCTCAGCACGACTTTGCTCGACAACGCGCTGATTCGCTTTGCGCCGGATTCCCCCGATCGCATACAATCTGCGGCCGATTCGATGGAGCGCACCCTTCCGGAAACGCGCCGTGGAACCCGCCCCGAATCCATCTGAAACGCGGTTCGTCATACGTCCTAACGGATCTTTGAGCTGGCATCAGGCCATGGTGTTCATGGCCACGATCAGCACGGTTTCGCTGGGCATAGGAATCGCGTTCGCGACGATGGGTTTCTGGGTGATTCTGCCGTTTGCGGGCCTGGAATTGCTGGCGCTGGGCGCGGGGCTCTATGTCAGCATGCGGGGCAACGACTATCGCGAAGTCGTGACCGTGACCGGGGAGCGCGTAACCGTCGAATTTGGACGAGCCGGGGTCTCGGAACGGGACATCAAGGATTATGCGCGTGCTTGGGCGCGCGTTCGGCTGGAACCTGCGCAGGGCAGAACGGGGCGTTCCCGGCTGCTGCTCGGGTCCAGCGGCCAATTTGTGGAACTGGGGCGTTGTCTGACGGATGCCGAGAGGGATCGGTTGCGGCAGCGCTTGCAAGACGTACTGGCGGCACCGGCCGCTACGTGGAGAAGCGAATGAAACGAGCAGTTAGCGCGAGCCTTCTGGGTCTGTTGCCTGGGTCAGCTCTGGCCTTGCAATGGAACCTGACGGAGGGCGTCACCGAGATCAGTCGTGAGGTCTACGGCCTTCACATGCTGATTTTCGGGATCTGCGTTGTCATCGGAATCGGCGTGTTCGGTTTCATGTTCTATTCGGTGTTCATGCATCGGAAGAGCAAGGGCGCCAAGCCGGCCAACTTCCACGAGAGCACGACGGTCGAGATCATCTGGACTGTCATCCCCTTCGTGATCCTGATCGGCATGGCGATTCCGGCGGCCGGGACGCTGATCAAGATGGAAGACGCCTCCAACGCCGACATGACCGTCAAGGTCACCGGCTACCAGTGGATGTGGGAGTACGAATACCTGGATTCGGGCGTTCACTTCTACTCTCGCCTGGAGGCCGAATCGGATCGTGCCCGCCAAACCGGCTCGGGCGCTGATGTCGCCGCCATCGACAACTACCTGCTGGAAGTCGACAACCGCGTCGTGCTCCCGGTGGGCAAGAAGATCCGCTTCCTGCTGACCTCGCATGATGTGTTGCATGCCTGGTGGGTGCCGGATCTCGCCGTCAAGAAAGATGCCGTGCCGGGCTTCGTGCGCGAAATCTGGGCCAAGATCGACGAGCCGGGCGTTTACCGTGGTCAGTGCGCCGAACTCTGCGGTCGCGATCATGGCTTCATGCCGATCGTGGTCGAGGCGCTGCCGCAGGACGAATATGACCAGTGGGTCGCGGCGCAAACCGGCGGTGCAACCACGGACGTGCCGGTCGACGCCGGCGCCAAGCAGGAATCGGAGTCTTTCGTCGCCATGGCTGATGAGCCGGCACCCGAGGCCGCCGGTGAATCCGCATCGTCCGAACCCGCCGCCGAACTGGACCAGTCGGAGCTCGTGAGCGCTGGCGAAAAGGTCTACAAGACCAACTGTGTTGTCTGCCACAAGGACACCGGGCAGGGCATGCCGCCGGCGTTCCCGTCGCTGGTGGGCAGCGCGGTTGTCGCAGGCGACCCTGCCGCTCAGATCGAGCAGGTCATCAAGGGCAAGAACGCGATGCCTCCGTTCGGACATTTGTCCGACAAGGACATCGCCGCCGTGGTCACCTACACCCGTAATTCCTGGGGCAACGACTCTGGTGTCGTTCAGCCCGCCGACGTCGCCGCGCAGCGATAGGAGCACCAAGACATGAGCTCAGCAGTGGATCATCACGACGACCACCACGGCCCGGTCACGCTGAAGGATGGCTTCGGCAAGTGGATCATGCGGTGGATTTCGACCACCAACCACAAGGACCTCGGGACGCTGTACCTGTGGTTCGCCTTCATCATGTTCTTCGTGGGCGGCGCCATGGCGCTCGTCATCCGGGCCGAGTTGTTCGAGCCGGGCATGCAGTTCGTCCAGCCCGAGTTCTTCAACCAGATGACGGCCATGCATGCGCTGGTCATGATCTTCGGGGCGGTGATGCCGGCATTCGTCGGGCTCGCCAACTGGATGATCCCGATGATGATCGGCTGCTCCGATCTGGCATTGCCACGCGTCAACAACTGGGGTTTCTGGATTCTGCCGTTCGCGTTCACGATCCTGCTGTCGACACTGTTCGTGCCGGGTGGTGCGCCTGCTGCAGGCTGGACCATGTATCCGCCGCTGTCGCTGCAGACATCCAATGCCTTCCCGATGCTGATCTTCTCCGTCCATCTGATGGGCATCAGCTCGATTACGGGTGCCATTAACGTGGTGGTGACCATCCTGAACATGCGCGCGCCGGGGATGACCCTGCTGAAGATGCCGCTGTTCGTCTGGACCTGGCTGATCACCGCCTACCTGCTGATCGCGACCATGCCGGTGCTCGCCGGCGCGGTGACGATGCTGCTGACCGACAAGTACTTCGGCACCAGCTTCTTCTCGGCGTCTGGCGGTGGCGATCCGGTGATGTTCCAGCACATCTTCTGGTTCTTCGGGCATCCCGAGGTGTACATCCTGATTCTGCCGGCCTTCGGTATCGTCTCGACGATTATCCCGACCTTCGCCCGCAAGACGCTGTTCGGCTACGACTCCATGGTCTACGCCACTGCGTCCATCGCCTTCCTGTCGTTCATCGTATGGGCGCATCACATGTTCACCGCCGGCATGCCGGTGGCGGCCGAACTGTTCTTCATGTTCTCGACCATGCTGATCGCCGTGCCCACGGGCGTGAAGGTGTTCAACTGGGTCGCGACCATGTGGCGCGGGTCCATGACCTTCGAAACCCCGATGCTGTTCTCGGTGGCCTTTGTGTTCCTGTTCACCATCGGCGGCTTTTCCGGCCTGATGCTGGCGATCGCGCCGGTAGACTTCCAGTATCACGACACCTATTTCGTGGTCGCTCACTTCCACTATGTGCTGGTGCCGGGTGCGGTGTTCGCGATCATGGGCGGCGTGTACTACTGGCTGCCGAAGTGGACCGGGGTGATGTACAACGAATCGCTGGGCAAGCTGCATTTCTGGCTGACAGCGATCTTCGTGAACGTGACGTTCTTCCCAATGCACTTCTCGGGTCTGGCGGGTATGCCGCGCCGAATTCCGGATTACGCCGTGCAGTTCGCCGACTTCAATCTGTGGTCGTCGGTGGGTGCCTTCGGCTTCGGATTTGCGCAGCTGATCTTCCTGTACATCGTGATCCAGTCCTGCCTGAAGAAGGGCGAGGCGGCCACCTCCCGTGTGTGGGAAGGGGCGCATGGCCTTGAATGGACGGTGCCGTCGCCGGCGCCTTACCACACCTTTGAAGAGCCGCCGGTGATCAGCGACGCTGAGGTGACTGCGGTACACGATGATCCCATCAAGGCCTGAGGCCGGGCAGTCATGAGCAATCGGCCCACCCGCAAGAATGTGATCACTGCGCTGGCATTGGCAGGGGTGGCCGTGGGCTTTTACGTGGCGTTCTTCATCGTGATGAGTTAGCGATGACGAGCGAAGCGAAGGACAACGAAAGCCCGTGGTGGCTGGCAGCCAAGCTGTTCAGCATCACGGCCGTGATGTTCGCGTTCGGATTCGCGTTGGTGCCGCTTTATGAAGTCGTGTGTGAAATCACCGGCTTTAACGGGCAGAACAAGGGCCTGACGCTTGTGGCCAGCGTTGATGAAGCGCCGGTGGAGGACCGCACCGTTCGGGTGGAGTTTCTCACCAGCGTGCATGCAGGCCTGGACTGGGAGTTTGCCTCGGAGCGTGATTCCATCGAGGTGCATCCGGGTAAGCTGTACACCGTGAACTTCACGGCAGCGAATCACGAGGGGCGCGACATGGTGGGTCAGGCACGTCCCAGCGTGGCACCTTGGCAGGCGGCCAAGCACCTGCGTAAGACGGAATGTTTTTGTTTTAGCCAGCAACCGATGGAAGCGGGCGAAGAAAAGTTGATGCCGGTGCGGTTCATGATCGATCCGGAGCTACCGGATTCGGTCGATACCGTGACCTTGTCCTACACGTTTTTTGAAATCGAGAACGTCGCGCAAGCGAACTAGGGGTTCAGATGTCAGCAGCTACCTCCTCTGCAGATCACTACTACGTACCGGCGCCCAGCTGGTGGCCGTTTGCGATGACCGCGGGGCTGTTTGCCCTGTTGCATGGCGTGATGGGCTATCTCAATGGCACCGGCTTTGTGACCATTCCGGTCGCGGTCGGCGCGGTGCTGCTGATCGCCATGATGGTGGTCTGGTTTCGCGACATCATCCACGAGTCGGAATCGGGTCTGTACAACAAGCAGGTCGACGCGACCTATCGCTGGGGGATGAGCTGGTTCATCTTCAGCGAGGTGATGTTCTTCGCGGCCTTCTTCGGCGCGCTGTACTACGCACGGATGATTTCGGTGCCGTGGTTGGCCGGCGAGAATGTGCTGACCAACGAATACCTGTGGAAGGGTTTCGAGGGCGGGTGGCCGACCAACGGACCGGGCTCACTGGGTGGTGAGTTCTCGACCATCCCGGCCTGGGGGATTCCGTTCCTCAATACCTGCCTGCTGGTCGCTTCGGGCTTCACATTCGAAATGGCGCACCACGCCCTGAAGGAAGAAAAGCGGACCCGTTGTGTGGCGGCGATGGTGGCGACGATCGCCCTGGGTGCGGTCTTCATGTACTACCAGATCAGCGAATACGGCGAGGCGTACGGGCACCTGAACCTGACCCTGGGGTCAGGGGTTTATGGTTCGACGTTCTTCCTGCTCACAGGCTTTCACGGCATGCATGTGACGCTGGGCGTGATCATGCTGACCGTGATGATGTTTCGCATCGCCAAGGGCCATTTCACCAAGGATTCGCACTTCGGTTTCGAAGCGGTCGGCTGGTACTGGCACTTCGTGGACGTGGTCTGGATCGGGCTGTTCATCTTCGTCTACGTCGTCTAGCGCGGCGCCGCCGTTGAAGCAACGCCCGCTATGATGCGGGCGTTGTCGTCTCTGCCGGCGGCAATGGATCCAGCGGTCCGCCATGGGGCTTGATCCAGCCCATGAAGTAGGCAAGGACCAGAAACAGGATCAATGCCACCTGCAGCCCCACGCGCCAACTCAGCGCCTTGAACAGATTGCGCGACGACGACCCGCCTTCCCGCAGCAGAAAATAGAGCCCCACCGCGAGCGAGGTCACGATGGCCAGCAGGAACAGTGCAAGAATCCAGGTCATGGCGATTAGTTTGACATGAATCTGCGGCACCTCCTTGTGGCTTTGCTGGTGATCGTGCTGTCCGCCATCATGGGTAGCGCGGCCGTCTGGCAATACTGTCGCGGTGTCGATCGTATTGCGGAACTGGAGCGGTTTCGGGATTTGATCAGGCAGACGCCGCGACGCATCCCGGCCGCGGACTTGCCTGCCACGAAGGGCGAACTGGTCGTGCGCCTGTCTGGTCGCTTCGACCTCGAGCATCAGATTCTGTTGGATAACCAGATCCGCGACGGCCAGTTCGGCTACCGGGTGTGGACAGTGCTGCGCAGTGAGCAGGCCAATGTGCTGGTTGACCGGGGCTGGGTGGCTGGGTCGTCATCGCGCGACGTGCTGCCGGCATGGCAAACGCCCGATCGGCCCGTGGAGGTGACGGGGCACTGGCGGCCGCTGCCCCAGGCCGGCATCGCCACCCACGGCAATCCCTGTCCGGTGGCGCGGTGGCCTGTGCGACTGCACTACCCGAGTGCCGAGACGCTCGCCTGTGCGCTGGACCGGTCGTTGCTGCCCGGCATGCTGCAGCTGCTGCCCGATTCACCGCATGGCTTCGCCCGTGACATCGAATTGCCGGGCCTGCCGCCGGAACGACATTTTGCCTATGCCGGTCAATGGGCCGGCCTGACCCTGGCCCTTTGGGTTCTGATCTGGATCGTTTGGAGACGTCGTGAGCGTTAAATCATCAAGCCGGGTGCAGTTTTATCTGCTGGTTGCCCTGTTTTTCGGCCCGCTCTTAGTGGCCACGTGGCTGTACTTCGGGACCAGCCTGCGGCCAAGCGGTCAGACTCATCACGGAAACCTGCTCGACCCGGTCCGCCCATTGCCGGCCGCGACACAGTGGCTCACCCCCGAGGGTGATGTGGCCAAGGACTTGAGCGGTGATTTGTGGACGTTGCTGCAGTTCGTGCCTGATCCCTGCGAAGAAGCATGCCAGAACGATTTGTACCGGTCGCGTCAGGTGTGGCTGGCGCTGGATCGTCGTCGTGTGCGTGTGCAACGAATCGCCGTTGTCACCAACGCGGCGGAGGCGGAAGCCTTGGCCGAGATCGCCGAAGACGTCGATCCGAACCTCAAGCTCCGCGTCGTCGAGCCAGGTGATCCGCTACGGGCATTCTTGCGCGACCCCGCTCATCCGCAGGGCACGTTCTACGTGATTGATCCGATCGGCAATTGGGTGCTGTGGTATTCCCCGGAGACCGATTTGCGTGATATCCACACGGATTTCAAGAAACTGCTCCGGCTGTCCAAGATCGGTTAGCGTCGCGCCTGTCCTCAACCGGCGACCACGACCAGCACGCCGACAGCGGCGACGATGCTGCCCAGCCACTGGCGCAGCACCATCCGCTCCTTGAGGAACGCGGCCGCGAGAATCAGCACGAACACCGCGGAGGTTTCGTTGAGTACCGCGGCGATGGAGGCATCGGCGTACTTGTAGCCGGCCAGCCACATGAGCATGGCCACATAAGTGCCCATGAAGGATGCTGCCACCGTCAGTCCCCAGGCCTTGGCGCGAACAAACTCCGCCAGCACGATCGCTTGCCGCCGCTGTACCCACATCATGATCAGCATGCCGCCCACGCCGCCGATGACGCGGATCTGCACGGCCCAGATGAAAGGTTCGGATTCGAGCAGGGGCTTGGCCATGACGATGCCACTGGCCATGAGTGCCATGGCGGCCACCAGCGCCAGCAGGCCGCTTTGATCAGCCTTGGGTGCGAGCGGGTGCACGCGGCGCCAGTTCACCAGGGTGACACCCACCAGCGTCAGCGCCACGCCGGACCATTGCAGCCAGCCCAGCCGCTCGCCAAGAAAGACGACCGACAGCAGGATCACGAACGGAGACAGCAGCATGCTGCCAATCGCCGTTCGTGACGGGCCCAGACTGTTCAGCGCACGAAAGAACAGCGTGTCCGCGATACCAATGCCGATGAACCCCGACAACAGCAGGATGGCCCAGTGGGCGGTGGAGATGGCCGGCCAGGCAACGCCGTGCACGAGCAGGATGGTTGGCGCGAGCAGCACCAGCATCAGTGAATTCTTGAACAGGTTGAGCGCGAACGGTCCGAGCTGCTGTCCGGACAGGCGGAACAGGATGACCGCCAGCCCCCAAGCGAATGCGCTGGCCAGTGCGAAGAACTCGCCAATTCCGATCATGTCTGCGCTGCCGACGGGGCGGCGTAGTGTAGGCAATGCTGCGAGGAATGTCCGGTGGCCCGTGGCCGCCATGCGGGGCCGGTTCAACCGGACGCGGAAGACTTAGCGCGGTACAATAAGCGGCCGCGATTTCCTCGGCCCGTTTCGGGCTCAATCCTCATGTTTCGTCACCTGTCTGTCTACGCATTCGGGCTGTGCTTCTGTGTCGTCGTACTGGGCGCTTTCGTGCGGCTGTCCGATGCAGGGCTCGGCTGTCCCGATTGGCCGGGCTGTTACGGCCATGTTGGTGTGCCAGAAACGGTCGGCGAAGTATCCGCGGCCAATGCGGCTTTCCCAGAGCGTCCGGTCGAAGCCCATAAGGCCTGGAAGGAGATGGTTCACCGTTACGCGGCCGGTATGCTTGGGCTGCTCATTCTCGGCATGTCCATCACATCGGTGCTGCAGCATCGCAAGCGCAAGCTGCCGCATATTCTTGTCGGTCTGGTGATCTTTCAGGCTGTGCTTGGAATGTGGACGGTCACGTTGCTGCTCAAACCTCTGGTGGTCACGAGTCACCTGATTGGTGGCATGACCATTCTGGCGCTGCTCGCGCTGGTCAGCCTGCGGGAACGTGACTGGATGGCCGGCTGGCCGGTGCCGACATCGAACCACATGCCGCATTTCTCCGTCGCGGCGCTGGTGATGGTCTGCCTACAGATTTTTCTCGGTGCCTGGACCAGCACCAATTATGCGGCGCTGGCCTGTGCGGATTTTCCGACCTGTCACGGCAAGCTGTGGCCCGAGACCGACTTTGCACAGGGCTTCACGCTTTGGCATGGCCTCGGCATCAACTACGAGTTCGGCGTGCTGGACGGACCGGGCCGCACGGCCATCCACATGGCGCATCGGGTGGGTGCTTTGCTCACCGCGATTGTTGTCGGCGCGCTCATCGTGCGACTGCTGCGGGAGACTGGGGCATCGAATCGCTGGCGTCGGCTGGGCGTGATTTTGCTGCTGGCATTGACGCTTCAGATCGCTTTGGGTATCGCTTCGGTCGTATTCCACTTGCCGCTGCCGGTCGCCACGGCGCATAACGCCGGAGCTGCCTTGTTACTATTGGTGATCGTCGCCATCAACTGGGCTGTGTTCAACAGTCGGCGGATTCGCCAGTGACCATGTCCACAACCGCTACCCAAGCCGGTCTGAACGAACGCCTGAACGACTACTACGAGCTCACCAAGCCTCGGGTGGTCATGCTGATCGTGTTCACCGCGATCGTGGGCATGTTTCTGGCCACGCCGGGCCTACCGCCGCTGGAGCCATTCCTGCTTGGCACCATCGGTATTGCGCTTTGCGCCGCCAGCGCGGCCGTCATCAATCAGGTCGTGGATCGGCAAATCGATGCGCGCATGAGCCGGACCGCCCAGCGGCCGATCGTTCAGGGACATGTGGGAGTGGGCCAGGCCTACACATTTGCAGCGGTTCTTGGCGTATTGGGTGCAGGCTTGCTGATCTGGCGCGTGAACGCGCTGACGGCCTGGCTCACGTTGGCGTCGCTGGTTGGCTACGCGCTGGTCTATACGCTTTATCTGAAACGGGCGACGCCACAGAACATCGTGATCGGCGGTGCCTCAGGCGCCGCGCCGCCGGTGCTGGGCTGGGTGGCGATTACCGGCGAGATCCACGCCCATGCGCTGCTGCTGTTTTTAATCATTTTCGTCTGGACGCCGCCGCATTTCTGGGCATTGGCCATCGACCGGCGTGAGGACTATGCCCGGGCTGGGATTCCGATGCTGCCCGTGACCCATGGCGACCGGTACACGCGGCTGCAGATTCTCTGCTACACCGTGTTGCTCGCCCTGGTGACCCTGTTGCCCTATCTGACCGGCATGAGCGGCGTGGTGTATCTGGTCGCGGTGCTGGGCCTCAACGCCGGCTTTCTCTGGTATGCCGTGCGGCTGTATGCCTCCACGGCCTCACCGCTGCCGATGCAGACGTTCGGCTACTCGATTCTGTACCTGATGGGCTTGTTCACGGCCTTGCTCGTGGATCACTACGTACCGATTTGATCCGGCCGGAGGGGCGCGCCAGCGATGTGCTCGGCGGCAGAAACAAACTGGCCTCCACAAGTGGAGGCCAAACAGATCTATCCCCAGTTATTATTATTAACTCATTGCCTTGGCACTTATTCGGTGCCCAAGAGGAACGCGAGCGAACCTCTTGTTCGTGGGAAGTTTTTACCCCATTTGACGTGTTGACGCAAGCACTTTTCAAGGCATAAAAAAACCCGGCGCAATGGCCGGGTTTTTGTTTGGTGCTGGCATTGCTTAGGCTGCGATCGCCTTACGCAATTTCTTGATGGCTGCCGCTTCGATCTGGCGGACGCGCTCGGCAGAAATGCCGTAGACCTCAGCCAGTTCCTTCAGGCCGGTCTTGCTGTCTTCGGACAACCAGCGCTGGTTGAGAATGTCGCGGCTACGTTCATCCAGGCCTTCCAAGGCATGGCTGAGTTGATGCCGCTGACGCGCGTCCCAGTCAGCATTTTCCAGAGCGGTCGCCGGGTCGGAATCCTCTGCCGCCAGATACTGCTCGGGGGCGTAGACCGGGTTGTCTTCATCGTCACTGCTGCTCGCCGCAAAGGAGACATCCTGGCCGGACAGCCGGCGCTCCATCTGCAGCACGGTCTCCGGCTTAACGCCGAGATCTTCGGCGACAGCATTGACCTCGGCCTGATTCATCCAGCCCAGGCGCTTCTTGGAGCTGCGCAGGTTGAAGAACAGCTTCCGCTGAGCCTTGGTCGTCGCGACCTTGACGATGCGCCAGTTGCGCAAAATGAATTCGTGAATCTCGGCCTTGATCCAATGAACCGCGAAGGAGATCAGGCGAACCCCGACCTCCGGGTCGAAACGCTTCACGGCCTTCATCAGGCCGATATTGCCTTCCTGGATCAGGTCGGCCATCGGCAGGCCATAGCCCATGTAGCCACGGGCGATGTGAACGACGAAACGCAGGTTCGACATCACCAGATGCTGCGCGGCCGACAGGTCGCCCTGCTCGACATAGGCGCGCGCGATGTTCCGCTCGGCCTCGGGTTCGAGAACCGGGATGCTGTTCACGGAATGAATGTAGGCGTCCAGGCTGCCGGTCAACGGCACCAGGTTGGCCTGTTTTGAAAGCGCCAGAGCTTGCGTCATGGAAACCCTCCTTGCGGCCAGAAATTTTACCACGTCCACCGGGCTTCGGTGGACCCCCTTGCGCACTGTTTAAGACGCATCAGCGCTGCGGAAAGTTCCGCTCAAGATGGGGGCGACAGGATAAAACTCAAGCTAGCGCGGAACAATGGCCCCGAGGTGGCGTGCGACGGTCCAGGCTGCGCCGAACCATCCGAGCAGAATGCCGATGCCCAGCAGTCCCACGCTGCTGACAAAGCCCAGGCCGCGGATGACGAAGCTGGACTGATAAAGCGCGGCAAGCTTGCCTGCGGGGCCGGCCATCAACGCCACCGCGATGCCAAGCAGGATCAATGCCGCGATGCCGCCGATGAAGCCGTACCAGAACCCGGTGTACAGGAATGGCCGCCGCACGAAGGCATCCGACGCGCCGACCAGTTTCATGATGATGATCTCGTCCCGCCGGTTCTCGATGTCGAGCCGAATGGTGTTGCCAACCGTGAGAATGACCGCGATCGCGAGCAGGGCGGCAATGATGACGGCTGCACGTTCCACGGTGGCCAGAATCGCGAACAGGCGGTCCAGCCATTGTTGGTCTAGCTTGGCCTGGACAACGCCGGGCAGATCGCTCAGCTCGCGCATGGTGGCGTCGATGGCGTCTGCCGACTGTGTTGTTTTGAAGCGCACGATGACCACGGCGGGCAGCGGGTTCTCGTCCAGCAGTTCCAGCGCTTCGCCAAAGCCCGACAGCGCCCGGAACTCCTCGAGCGCCTGCTGTCGCGAAATGTAGCTGGTTCCACGCACGGTGCTGCGAGAGCGAATGTCCGAGGCAAGCATGTGCCCGTCTTTTTCGCTGATCGAGTCGGCCAGAAACAGCGAGGCGTTCAGAGAGCCTTCCCAGCTGTAACCCACCGCATTGACGTTGTTCACCAGCAGATGCAGGCCAGCGGGCAGCGCCAGGGTAATGCCGATGACCAGGGTGGTCAGTGCGGTTGCCACCGGGCGCCTGTAGAGACGGCCCAGCGTGAACACCAGCGTCTGCGCATGCCGGTTGAAGTATTCGGCGATCATGCGGGTTGTTCGTACGGTGCGGCCGTGGCCCGATCGGCGATATGGCCGCCCTTGAGCTGGATCTCCCGGTAGGGCAGGGAGCGGATCAGCTCGACGTCATGCGTGGCGATGAGTAGCGATACGCCGACCTCATTGAAGCGCCGGAACAAGGCCATGATTTCCGCCGACAGCTCCGGATCGAGGTTTCCGGTGGGTTCGTCGGCGAGAATCAGCGGCGGCTTGGCGACAATTGCCCGCGCGATGCCCACGCGTTGTTGTTCGCCGCCAGACAGCACGATGGGGTAAAGGCGCTCCTTGTCCAGCAGGCCCACGGTATCGAGCGCGGCGCGCACACG
>JAGLCS010000057.1 GCA_023146115.1 Abyssibacter sp.
GGATTTGCCGCATGGACGTTCGTCCCCGCGGCGATCCGCCTGTTTCAGATACAGCCGACCATGTGGCCCCCCATGGAGTCCAGGCTTGTTGCAGGCGCAAATCGTGTCGCCGCGTTTGTCATCGCACATGACAAGACGGTGGTGAGAACGGGTGTTGTCGCGTTGGTGGTGCTGACCATCGGCGCCCTGCTGGTCGAGCCCGGCGCGCGCTACATTCGGGACCTGCCTCGCACGCACCCGGAGCGACAAGCCTATGAGTCAATTTCGGCACTGTTCGGTGGCGCCAACACGTTCCAGATCGATATCGAAGGCGCCGGTCAGGATGCGATTCTGCTCCCGGAGATCCTAAGCGCTGTCGATCGTCTGCAAACCTGGCTAGAGGCGCGCCCGGACGTCGGCTCGGCAATCTCATTGCCGGACTATGTCAAGAGCATTCACCAAGCTCTGCAATCCGGCGAACCCGCTCAGTGGAAGATCCCCGACGACTCCTCACTGATCAAGCAAATGATGATCATCGCGGCTCCGCGAGACATCTATCAGTACACGGATCTCAACTTTTCGCGGCTCCACATCCGGATCAACACACCAGTTGTGGAGACGCAGGCCCTGCGACAACTTTTCGATGAAATCGAACATGAGTTGGCCTCCTTCCCGCCAGGGTTGAATCCGACACTCAGCGGAAACGCAGTCCAGCTCACCTCGACGATTGAATCACTCACCGGCGGGCAAATTCGATCACTCTCACTGGCGGCCGTTGCGATCTTCATCGTGCTAGCGCTCTTGTTCACGTCAGTGAAAGTGGCGCTGATGGCCATGCTGCCAAACCTGCTTCCCGTGATCGCCTACTTTGCCCTGCTCGGCTTTACTGGCACGCCGTTGGGGCCGACCACTGCGCTGGTCGCTTGCATCGTACTGGGCATCGCCGTCGATGACACTTTGCATCTGTTGGTTCGCTTCAACCAACGTGCACGTGCCTGTGGAAACGAGCGCCAGGCATCGCGTGAGTCGATTGCCCAGGTGATTCGACCCATCACGCTGACAACTGCAGCCGTTTCGCTCGGCTTTCTGACGATGCTGTCGAGCCCGTTTCACAGCCAGGCCGTATTCGGGCTACTGTCCGCGGTCACCTTGGTCCTGGCCTGGGCCTCGGACTTGCTGCTGGCACCCGCAGTCTCCGCGCGCGCGTCGATCGTCACCCTTTGGGATGTCATGCGGATCGACCTCGGCGCCAACCCGCAGCAAACCATTCCGTTCATGCAAGGCATGAGCAACCGGCAGGCACGACTATTGGCGCTAGCGGGTGAATTCAGAACGCTCAAGGCCGGACAAATGCTGACTTACAAGGGTGAGGAACGGCGGGAGTTGTACGTCATTATTGATGGCGAATTCGACGCTTGGCTAATCCGCCGGGCCGGCGAACGCGTCGACCTGGCCCGCCTCACTCGCGGCGCCTGCATCGGCGAAAGCGGCCTGTTCATGCAGCGGCGGACAGCGAATGTATCCGCCAGAACCGACAGCCGCGTGCTGGTCATCAAGCTGGACGCCCTGGAGCGGCTCCGCCGTCGCCACTCGAAGGTCAGCGCCTTGGCCTATCGCAATCTCAACCTGATTCAGGCCGAGCGTATGGCACGAACCACCGATCGGGTATACGACGGATCATGACCGTATTGGTGCGCGGTTTCGGCGAAACTGCCGGTGTAGAATCTCGTTCTCGCCGTGTGGGAGTCCGCCAATCGAATTGTCATCAGAGGTTCAGCAGCTCCTGCTGCAGGCGGGCCACCGTCGACGATACTGCGCCGGCGATACGATCGTGTCGGAGACGTCCGATTCACGCAGCCTGTTCTGGCTGGCCAATGGACAGGCCGCCATCCGGCTTAGCAACTGGCGTGGTCACGAAGTGATCCTCGGCTATGTCGACACCGGAGGGTTCTTCGGCGAGATGGGCCTGTTCCCGAATGATGCATCACGGTTCGCGACCGTGGTTGCCACCCGTGAATGCCTCGCCTTGGAAATCGGCTACGACCGGTTTCGGCGGATTGCCAACGCAAACGACAGCTTGTGGCTCGCCCTGATCGCACAAGTGTCGTACCGGCTGCGAGATGCCAATCGGCGTCTCGTGGATACCGGCCTGCTGCGCGTGCAAGAACGGTTGCTCGCAATCCTTCACCAACTAGCAGCCACGAATCCGGTCGAGCGCGCAGCCGACGGCCCTATGCTCAAGATCACCCGCCAGGAACTCGGCCACCTGGTGGGTTGCACGCGAGAAGTGGCTGGACGAACGCTGAAGCAGCTGGAAGAAAACGGTGCGGTCCGCTTGGATGGACACTCAATCATCGTCCTAGACCGTCAGGACCCTTGACCGCGGCTCGTCTCGCAATTTGATGGAAGCACCAGACAGCCTGGTGATCGGAGTGACCGGTCACCTGAACCTTGATGCCGCAGCACGCGACACAACCGCTGAAGCAGTCACCGAACAATTGCGTGGCGATGCCGGCTTCATGGCAGCGTCGGCCGTTCGAATCGTCGCCGGCCTGGCGCCAGGCGCCGATTTGCTTGTGATCTCTACCATCTCACGACTCTGCGCCATGCTCGGCAAGCGCTGTCACCTCCACGTGCTGATGACGACAGATGTCGACAACATGCTCCAGGCTTGGCGTCAACGGACCGCCGAGCTGAACGACCCGCCGTCACCGGCGGCGCAAAAGCAGGTCTCAATGCAGATTGCATACTGGCTGCAGCAGGCAGCCACGGTCGAACACGTTCACCGGCGCACGGATACCAACTACAGCAGCCATGAGTGCCTGGCGGCCCGGCTTGCCCTGGAACCGGATCTGCTGGTCGCCATCATCCGGCCCAGCCATCCGGGTCAACGTGGCGGGGCACAATCCGTGCTCGCATGGCGCAATCACCCGGACCGGATTCCACCATCGCTGAGCGGCGTTTCATCACGCCTCAAGAGTGGGGCTCGCAGCCTGGCCATCGACCCGGATGACGGGAGCTCGACCCTGATCGAGCATTCATCCGGCAGCTGAACCCCCGCCCGCAGCGCGGCCAGAACGCCTTCACGACCACGCGCTATGAGGTCGCTGCTATGCTTCCGATGCACAGCGCGGGGCGGCCAGCAGATCGGGGAACTGCCGAACCGCAGCTCGGGAAGAAGGCGCACTGCCGCCGACACAGGGATGCGATCGCGAATGGCGAGATCGGACTTAATCCGTGAGATTCGTCGTGCTTTGGCGCGAGGGAATGCGCTCACGGCTCATGATCTGGCGACACGAGCGCTGGAAACCGATGACAGCGTTGGCCTGCGTTACTGGTATCTACTGAGCCTCGCGGCAGCCGGGAGTGTTCGCAGAGCGCTGACACAGTTTGAAGCACTGGCACCAGCGCCGGCAGAGCGAAACGAGGACTGGCTGGCGCTGCCAGCACGACTGCACAAGGATCTCGCATTTCGAGACGTTGATCCCACCTTCAACCTATCTCGTGCGGCCAAGCTCTATGCCGACGCCTTCGCCCGGACGGGCGGTGCTTTCTCGGGCATTAACGCGGCGACGACCTCGCTCTTGTCCGGTCGAGTCACCACCGCGCGGCAGTATGCGCGGGCGGTACTCGCGCTTCCCAGCGCCCCTCAGTCCGGCGATCTTGACCGCTACTACACGCTGGCGACCACAGCCGAAGCCGCACTGATTCTCGGTGACCTCGAAACCGCTAAAACGGCACTGAACACCGCCAATACGCTGATCCGCGACCAGCTGGCAACACGGGCAAGAACGCGTCAGCAACTACAACGCATTGTTGAATACTCCGGCCTTGATGAGCGTTGTTTACGCCTGCTAGAGCTTCCGGATGTCTATCGGCTAAAACTGGATCGACCCACTCCCGACAGAGGCGAACACTTGGAGGCGTTCCGCCTGCAGGACGCCCCAGTGACCACGTCCGCCCCACGAACGCCACGCGGCTGGTCAACACTCAGCGTCATCGCTGACTTGGGCGCAAAGATCCATATGGTGATTCCCGGCGAGGTGGACCGATACCTTGCGACGGCCATGGCTGTTGCCCCCACAGGAGTGTCCCCAGAACAGATCATCGACGCCTGCGAGCAGATCACACCGATTTCCGGTTTTCTCCCAGAGGAAGATCGTTGGCTGACCGAATGCAGCGATCGGCTTTGCGCCGGTTTGGCAGCGCTGAACGGTCAACGCCTGGGGCAGCCCGTGCGCCGACTCTTCGCGACACAGTCCGGCCACTGGCTGACCGAGAACCCCAAGACCAGCCATGCTCCGGCTGGACCGGACCATCGAGCGCAGGTCGGCCTCGTGTTCACCGACTTTGTAGGCTTCAGCACATTCTCGGAAATCGAAACCGTTACGTACTGGACCGACGTGGTGCCCAAGCTGGCCGCGGCACTCAAAACGAGCAACGCCAACATACTCCTTCAGCAAACCTGGGGCGATGCGCTGCATATCGTCACCGATGACGCGGACAGCGCGTCGCGTGTGGCCCTGCTCCTGATCGACGAGGTCCAGACCTTACGCGGACAATGCCACGGCAAGCTGCGGGATCTGGAAATACGGGTGGGGGTCCACTTCGCGCCTGCTCATCACGGTTTCGATGCCATTGCCGAGGCCTCCACGTATTTTGGCAGTCAGCTGTCATTCGCAGCCCGAGTCGAGCCGGTGACCCCGCCGGGCATGGCCTATGTCACTGAGCACTGCGCAGCTGAACTGGCACTGAGCTCAGCGGCGGCCGGCCGTCTTGAATACGCAGGTGAAATAGCGCTTTCGAAGCAATACGGCCGCTTCCGCCTCTACGCGCTCAACTGAACTGGCGGCAGTCGTCGAGATCAACAACGGTCCGCCCAACCTCGTTGCCCGCCTTCCACCCGTTCGCACGCCATCCCGACTCAGGTCACAATCCGCATGACCCACACCAGACAGGACGCCACTCTTGGAACCGAAATACTCCGAGCACCCCGCCATGTTCAAGAACAACCCGATGGGCTTCATTCTGGCCGTGCTGCTAGTGCCGCTGGCGATCGGTGTCCTCATCCTGCTCTGGTGGTATCTGAAATGTAAGTCCACCAAGCTGGAGTTCGTGGGCAATGACATCGTGCTGGAAAAGGGTCTGCTCAGTAAGGACCGCACCGAGCTAAATGCGGAGACCGTACGGACGGTGAATGTGTACCAGTCGTTGTTTGACCGGATGTTCGGCGTGGGTCGCATTTCGATCTACACCGCCGGTGATGTCCCAGAAGTGGAGGTCTCCGGCATTCCGCGTCCGCATGATTTCCGTGATCTGATCAAGCAGCAGCAGGCAGATTGATCATGGTGGGCGACATGGAACAACAGGATCGCCGCGAGGCACGGCTGGTGGTCATCGCGCTCGGCGTGTTGGTGCTGGTCGGCCTGATTGCCGCGTTGATCGCCCTGCCCGCGCTGGCGGATTTTCATTCCACGCAACTGGCACCGGGTCTGGGCCTCAAGGGCGCGGCCATCGCGTCCTTTGTCGTCACGTTCGTCACCTTTGTGATTTTTGCGGTGGCGGCCGGTGACGGTCTGATCGGCGAATTACAGTTCATGCTGCTCGGTTTCTTCGCGTTCTTTCTGATTCTCTGGCTGCTGATTGCCTGGATACTCTGACGCCATGACCATTGACGTCCGTCGCGTCGACTACCGCGACCCTGATCAGGCCCGCTTGCTCGGCGAATTGCTGTCCGCCTATGCCGCCGACTCCATGGGGCGTGGGCGCGCCCTCACCGCGGAGGAACAGAGGCGGCTCGGACCGGCGCTGGCACAACGTCCGCACGCGTTCTCGCTGATCGCGTATTGCGATGGGGTACCTGCTGGCCTGGCGAATTGCCTGGAATCGTTTTCGACCTTCGCCTGTCAACCCATCGTCAACATCCATGATCTCGCGGTGTTGTCCGATTTTCGTGGTCGCGGCATCAGCCAGGCGCTGCTCGGCGCGATTGAAGCCATCGCCGCCGACATGAACTGCTGCAAAATCACGCTGGAAGTGCTGAGCAACAATCATCCGGCCAAGGCCGCCTACGAGAAATACGGATTCAAGGGCTACACGCTCGATCCCGAATCCGGCCATGCGTTGTTCTGGGAAAAACCGCTCGCGGCGTCCTGAGCTTGGCCGGCGCGCTTGCCGGGTCAGGATGCAAAGAAGTCCTGCAGCAATCGGGCCAGGCGCTCCGGTTGTTCCAGCGGAATCCAGTGCCCTCCGGCCAAGCCCTGATACTCCCAGTGACCGTCAACCCAGCGTTCGGATCGCTTCATCTGCGACTCGACCAGAAAGCGATCACCATCGCTGAAGATCCCCAGCGTGTCGCAATCCACCGCCGGGTGTGAGCGCAGCAGGACATCAACAAGCGACGCCCGATAGATACTCAGCGCGGCGGTAAGACGGCCCGGCTCACGCATGCGCTCCACAACCTCGTCCATGTCCGGGTGCGAAGCGAACACGCGAGCCAGGCTGAACCGGCCGCTCCCCTGCAGCAGACGTTCTGACAGGCCAACCAGCTGAAAGAACAGGATGTACCAGCCCATGATCTTTTGCCGGAACTCGGCTCGGGCATACGCGGTGGGGTGTCCCACCGAAATCGGGACCAGCCGTGATACTCGCTCCGGATGGTAGGCGGCGAGAAACCACCCCACCGCAGCGCCCCAGTCGTGGCCGACAACGTGGGCTCGATCAATTCGCAGATGTTGCAGCAGCGCGGCGTGGTCGCTGGCGATGTCACGCGCTCGATAGTCCCGCGTCCGCAAGCCCAGCGCTGACTCGCCGCAACCCAGCGTGTCCGGCGCCACGCAGCGATACCCGGCCGTGTGCAGCGGTGCGATCACCTCGCGCCACATCTGTGCGGAATCCGGAAATCCATGCAGCAGCAGGACCGTCGCCTTGTCGGTCGCCTGTGGATCGGTATCAAGAAAAGACAGCCCGAATCCTCGATGTTCGAAGCTGCGGCGTGTCAGCGTGGGTGGCTGCATCTGAAGTCTCCCGAATCAGCGACGCATTGAACACGACTTTCATACCTCACGCTGCCCCTGGGCACCAGCGCCCTTAGAATTGCGTACCGCCGACATACTTGCTAACTCAATCACCTCGCATATACTTGCACGATCAACCACTATTAAAGAGTTGGCCATGTCCGCTAAAACCGCGAGCGGTTTGCTTATGCACTTGGTTCGAAATCAGTCCCGTGTAACCAAGCGGCTGGACCAGTACCTAAGCGCCCAGGGCATTAGCCTGTCGGAGTATCAGGTGCTGGACGCCCTGGCCGCTGCGCCAGGGCAGCAGTTGCGTCGCATTGATCTCGCCGAGACAGTCGGCCTCAGCGCTTCCGGCGTGACCCGATTGCTAAACCCGATGGAAAAGATCGGCCTGGTCCGCAAGGAACTAAGCCCACGGGATGCGCGGGTCAGTCTGGTCGCGCTGACCGAAGCCGGATCACGTACGCTCCAGGACTCGCAATCACGGGTCGCGCAATGTGCGGATCTGGTGTTTCAGTCGCTGGACACCCAGCAACGCGGCCAGTTGGCCAAACTCATCACACACCTGCGCTGAGAAGACGACATGCAACCAAGAATGAGCATGGTCACCCTGGGCGTCAGCGACCTCGCGCGCTCCATCGCGTTCTATGGACAAGGCCTGGGCTTTCCGAGAATGGAATCGCCACCCGAGGTGGCCTTCTTTACGCTCAACGGCACCTGGCTTGGATTATTTGGTCGTGAATCCCTGGCCGACGATGCCCAGGTCCCCAGCGGGGGTTCGGGGTTTCCAGGCTTTTCGATTTCGCACAATGTGCCATCCGTAGCCGAGGTGGACGCAGTGTTCGGGCAGGCGCTTGCTGCCGGCGCGACGCCCACCAAGCACCCGCAAACCGTGTTCTGGGGCGGCTACTGCGGTTACTTCAAGGACCCGGACGGTTTTTTATGGGAGATCGCCCACAACCCGATGTTCTGGGTCGGCCCCGAAGACTCGCAATGACCCCCGTGCCAGCAGACAGTCGCTACGTCCCGTCTACGCAGATCCGGATCGGGATTGTCGCGACATTCACGCTGCAGTTCCTGCTGCTGTACCACCTGAACGTGACCTGGAGTGATGCGCCCAGCCGCTGGCTGGTCGCGAGCTACACGGTGGTCACGGCAATGCCGATCTGGCTGGCCATCACGGTATCCGATGCGCGTCGATGGGCAGCCTGGGTCGTGGCCCTGACAACCACGGCGCTATTGGCGGCACTGGGCTGGTTTGCCGGAGGACGCTGCGCCCCTGCGCTGGACGTGGAGTGCGGCCCGGTGCTCGCGCCCTATGTGCTGCTACTTTCGCCGGCGCTTCTGGTCGCGGGCGTGTTCGTCCGCAGCGCGTTGGTCTGCGGGTCGGGGTGGCGAAGCTGGCCCGACTATCACGTGCTTTATCGCGAGGCTTGGCAAGTCGGTCTTGCCCTGGTCCACGCGGCTCTGGTCACGGGTTTGGCCTGGCTGTTGCTCGCAATCAGCGGCCAGCTGTTCCACCTGCTCGGAATCGACGTAGTGCGCGCTCTGCTGGGCGACGAACGCTTCGTCTACGGCTTTACCGGGTTTGCGTTGGGCATGGGCGTCGCGGTCTGGCTGTCCCTGGTCCGCGCGGTGGAATCCGTGCGTCAGATCATCCTCGGCATGGCGCATTTGCTGATGCCGCTCGCCTCGGTCATCGTCATTGGTTTCACGCTCGCGGTGCTGATCACCGGCCCTGCCAATCTGTTCGAAGCCTATGAAGCAAGCTGGTGGATGCTTGGCATCGCAACGGTTGTCATCGTGCTTTACAACGGCGTGTTTCAGGATGGCGAGACTGCGCCCCTCTCGCGCGGCTGGTCGCAGGTGGAGTTCTGGATTCGCCACGGCGCGGTCAGCGCGTTGGTGCCGATCCTGGGACTGGTCGCCTACGGTCTGGGTTCGCGGGTGCTGGCCTACGGCTGGACGGTTCCCCGGGTGTACGGCGCGGTGTTCGCGCTGTTCATCGCGTTGTACGTTATCGGTTATCTGACCGCGCTGCTCTGCCGTCGCATTCAGGCGGGCGTGCAGCTCACCAACCGACTGCTGGCCGTTGGATTTGTGGTGATCGTGGTCGTCCTGCTATCCCCGCTGATGACCCCCTCCGGCATTGCCGCGAATAGCCAGCTCTCGCGACTGGAGTCCGGCGCCACCCAGCTGGATGATGTCGACTTTCACTACTTGCGGCACCGATCGGGCATGGCCGGCTACCGAGCCTGGGAATCCCTGGGAAACGACCCACGCGTTCGCCAGAACGAAGCACTACTCGCCCGATGGCAACATCCGACGCGCCGCCCGTTGCAAACGAGTGCCGCTTCGGACCACGAACTTGCGTCGCTTTACTCGACCTGGGTCGGCGAGGTTCAGCCGCCACAAGGCTTGTTGGAATCACAGGTTTTCCGTCAGGCAGCGGCGCGCTGCGTCGAGCAAAACTGCTGGTTACGCCCGGCGACGATTCCATCCTCGCCGCCGACCGAAATCTGGATTCTGCTGAGACACGACGATGCTAACGAGTCTGAGCGAGCGTTGGTCAGAGGCGAGATCTTTCAGCGCGCGCTCGCGCAGGACCGAACCTGGCAGCGCGCTGGCCACGTCAGTTCAACGGGGCCGATACCGTATGACGCGCTGCTAACCGCTGTTGAGCACCCAGCTGCCACGACGGTCCCGAAGAATTGGCCAGATCTGATGCTTGGAGGTCTGCGGCTGGAGACCGAGCCGTACCGGCCACCCAGCGGCAGGGGCGGCGATCACGATCCAGCCGCGTCAACGCCTGCCGCGGACCCTCAGCGGTAACCAAACGCCCGCGCCTGCTCCATCACGTCGCCAACAAAACCGGGCAAGTCATCCCGCCACGGCAAGGGCCCATCCAACATCTGCGGCTTGGATTGCTGCGGCCTGAAGACCGGGTTTTCCAGAAATTTGGGGTCGGAGCCGTAGGGTGCAGATGGCGGACCGAGGCGGGCGAAGATCGAGCGCTCAGGATGCAGCATGGCCTCGATGGCCTCGGCATCAGCGCGCATGCCCGCCCAGGTGGCGATCTCGGCCAGATAGCGCTCCGGGTCGGCCAGCACGTCTTCCCCACGTACGCGCATCACCTGTTCGCTCGGCACGTCGTCCAGCGCCCGCAGGATGTTCTGATGAATCTGCAGCCACGCCAGTTGCGGGTCGAAGGTCGGGGGCGTTGTCGAAAAATCCTTCAGATCGTTGGCGACGGTGTCCTCGCGGTGACCGATCATGTTCACCAGCGAACTGCACTGCCCACGCGGATGCCGGACCAGGTGCAGAAACTTCGCGTGAGGCGCCGTCTCGCGTAACCGACGTAGAAACAACGGCCGCCACACCGTGGCGATGCTCTTCTCCACCAGAACCTGCGGCGCCACCTTGCGCGCGATGGTGCGAAACATCTCGCCCGTGCCCATGTGGCGGCGCTGTGCCAGCCAAGCCTTGGCCTGATCCACGGTGGCATCGGTCTGATCGCCGAAATAAAGCTGCGCCACAGACCGCAGCAAGCCATCCTGCAGATTGCCGGGCGTGAGTGCGAAGAACTTGAGCACCTGATCCATCTCATCGGCCATGAACAGCTGCAGTTCCGGCAGGCCGGCCGACTGCGGATGGGCACCCAGCATGGCGGAGATCAGCGACGAGAAGGATCGCGGTGGCGACAACACCACCAGTGGCGCCGGGTAGTCGGTGAGATCAGGCATGCTCGGACCCCGGCGGGTTCGCACCGCGCCAGATCTCGCAGCCGCCGCGTGGGTTGTGAACATACTCCCACTTGCCGTTGCGCTTGATCGCCCGGTCCGGCGCCAGCACGTTCGAGGTGGCGATGAAGACACCGTAAGGCGTCGACAGAATCTGGCGAATGCCCCAGTTGCACTCGTTATCGAACCCGTTGCGGGTCATGCAGTCCCAGTGAATGCCATCCGCTGTGGACCACACATCACAGCCACCCATGTTGTTGACGAACCAGTCCACGCCCATCTTGGCGATGCGCCGCTGTCCCTCTTCGCCCCATTTATGAATCGGGCAGTACGGCAGTAGCTGCGCCCAGCTGAAGGTGCCGACATATAGGCGGCCGGCGTGCACACCCATGCGCCACACATAGCCGTTGAAAAACTTGTTGAAACCTGGCCGGAAGCCGGACAGCGGATACCGCGCGCCCTGCGGCGTGATCCTCGATTCTCCGACGATCAGCTCCCAGGAATCATCCGGATGAATGCGGATGACCTCGGCCGCCGCAGGCCCCACGTTCAGCTTGCGGTGATAGCCGCCGTTGACGATGCCGGAACCGACATAAAGTGCGCCCTTGAACTCGCAAAGACTCACTGCGACCTCATTCAGCGGTCCACGACCGGCGCCATGCGAGATGACACGCTTCCAGTCATAAGGCGGATCACCGCGGGCGCTGGTCTTCCAGATCTCAAAGCCATTCCGGGCGTTTACCGTGCCGGCGTAGAGATGGTTGTTGAACGCCGCCATCTCGAACACGGTGAGGTTTGCCGGATCGCCAAAGCCCTGGCTCGACACCGCGCGCCAACCCGTGCGCGGATCCGCGGTCTCGAAGATAGCGGGCCGGCCACCGACGCACTCCTGGGACTGCCGATCGCCGGTGGTTGAGCCGGTCGGTGAGGTGTAGAGCCGACCGTTGAAGACCTGCATGGTGCGGAACGAGCGGACCTGATCGCCCCAGTTCGGACCGGGCAGTTCTTCGAAATGAATGCCGTCTTCGGTGCGCATGACGGTCGGCCGAGGCGCCTTGCGCGGCGCCCAGGTGGCGATGTAGAGCACAGGCTCGTCGTCGCTCGTGCCCTGAAACACCGCCATGCCGCGGTAACCGATAAACCGCGGCACATCGCTGCCGTCGTCCCCTTTCACCCAGGGGGCACGGTAGGCGCAAATCCAGCCCTCGTCCGAGGCCGGATCATAGGACCAGATTTCCGCCCGGCGATCGAGATCGTAGATGTCCTTGGGCGGCGTCACCGGCCAGGGATCCAACGGCGGCAACGGATCGTTGTGGGCGAGCATCTGGAACGTCGCCCGCGTCGTACCAACGTACAGCCTGCCCTTGAACCAGGCCATGCTGTGCGGATAGTTGTTGTAGCCATCGCCGAAGCCGTTCTCGGAGACGAGCTTGAAGTGCTCGCCGCCCAGGGCATGGGGCTCCGGCTCGTCCAGAGACAATGCCTCGGCCCCCGGCGGCCATACCGGCGTCGGGATGATCAGGTCGGGATCGACGTCAGCGTCGGCGTCGACTTTGTTTCTGGCTAGGGAATCCAACTCCAGACCTCGATCATGAAGAAGCGGGCCAAGCCACGGGTGAAGGCCAGTCCTGCTGGTTGCGTGTCGCCTTCGACCTTCGCGTGTCCGGTCATTTCAGGCCGGAGCCGACCGTCGGCATTCTCGATTTCCATCTGCACGCGCACGACGCGACCGTATTCGCTGACTTCCGCGTTGGGTGCGATGCCGGCCACCGTGCCAACAAAGCTCACGCCAGGATACGCCCAGGCCTTGGCGGACGCCGGCGCGCCAACCTCGACGTCGCCGATATCGTTCTGGGGGATTTTGATCTCTGCCAGAACCTTTCCGGTTTCCTCGACGCTGAGCAGCAGGTCGCCACGAGCCAGATAGGCACCCTGGGCGAAGCGTAGATCTTCCGAGACGACACGACCGGCGCGAGGCGCCTTGATGTCGGTGTACTCGAGCTGTTGCCGCGCGTAGGCCAGTGTCGCCTTCTCGGCAGATATCGATGCCTTGAGCGCCGTGATCTCCTCATCGGACGAGCCGGCCCGGACGACATCCAGCGAGTTCTTCGCCTCGGCAAGGCGTTCGCGGTCCAGATCCGCCTGCGCCTGCGCCTGATTCGCCACCTGACCGGTCGCCGCGCCGCGCTGGTAGGCGGAGTCCAACCGCTCCGCTTCCCGTTTGCTGGAATCGTATCGCCGCTGCGCCGTGATCACGCGTTGTTCTGCCAGCGCGATCTCCTCGGGCTCGGCGCCGCGCTCGGCCAAGGCCAGTTCAGCCTGGAGGCGGGCCAGGCGAGCTTCGCTGGTAGCCACCCGGGCGCGCTCCTCGTCGTCGGATAACCGCGCGAGCAATTGGCCCGGCTCCACCCGCTGCCCTTCCTGCACCAGCACCTCTCGCACCTCCCCGGCGATCAGCGCCCGAACGTCCGAACGCTCATTGGGCAGGATCTTGAAATCCCCGGTTGGCTCATAGGTGTACGGAATCAGCGCGAGCAGTAGCAGCACGGCGATACCGATACCCCACTTGATCACGGTGGTGCCGCGCTTCTTGCGACGTCTCGCGGCCAACTCCGGATTTCTCGCTTCCATTTCTTGCGCCAATTTATTGCGCGCCCGTGTTCGTTTCATTGGATTCCACATGGCAACCCCGCAAAGGACGAGGAACAAGACAACACCCAGGCCGGCCCACTCGCGTTCGAGCCACACACCAACCAGGTGGAACAACACCCACGCGACGACCCCCATCCAGGCGACGACAGCCAAGGCGTACAGACGAATGACCGGCGTGGATACGCCCGTCGGTTTCAGACGGCGCCAGATTCGGCCCCGGCCCAAAATGGAAGCGACCGCGACATCGCGCAGATCTGGTGTGTCCAGCCGCGTGGCCAGTAACTGATAGCCCTCATGCCGCGACATGGGATTGAGCCGCAGCAGAAACACCCACCCTGACAGCACGGCGACGCCGGCATAGAGCAAGGGTAGATGGGATGCGGACTGGCGGCTGACAAACCAGCCCAGCGTTGCCAGCACCAGCAGCGAAAGCATGGCCACCAGCGACGACCCGAGCACGGCCATGCGATCGGTTGTCGCGAAACGTTGGTCGTGATTCGCGATCACCGGCGACACATCCGCGTAAAAGCGAGGTATCACCCGCAACATAAAGGTGATGCCAAACGCCGGCAGATTGCCAACCCGGCGCAGATACTCGGCAGCGCGAGCAATCTGCCCCAGCAGATTCACCGAGAAAAAACCCAGCGCCGCGATCTGGATGATGGCCCAGGGCCCGACCAACCGTTGCAGGTCCACCCAGACCCCCACCCGATTGTTGTAGACACCGAGCCCCAGGCAAAACAGCACCACGCCCAGCGCAGCCATGCGCCAGCGGGCGTGCATCGGCCAGTTCAGTAGCCGGCCGGCCCACAGCAACCAGCGCGTGGGCAGGTGAATGGCGATGTCCGGTGTGCGGGCTTCGCGCAGGGCATGCTGACGCGCCAGTCGGGACTTGGCCAATGGCTCCGCTTCGCGATTCGCCCGCTCGGCATTCCATTCGCCCGGCGTCGCTTCGGCGAGGTCGGAATCATTGGCCGCGGTTTGCCATGCAGCCGTCTCGGCTTCGAGCAGCCCCGCACGGTCCAACTCGCTCAGAAACCGCTTGGCCGCTGCGATATCGGTATCCGTACCCTGCGCCCTGGCCACCTCCACGGCCTCGGCCAGCGAACGCGTCCCGTCAAACAGCGACGCCAGGCGAAACTCGGTTTCGTCGAAGCGATAGACCCGACCGTCATCCTGGCTCGTAAGCAGGATGATCTCGGCATAGCGCGTGGAAATACGCGACTGACGCCGATAGACCAGTTGTGGGTGGGCCGAACTCATGACCTTAGTCGTCCAGCATCCGGTTCACGGACATCAGATCGGGCGTGCCCAGGGTTCCGGCCGCGGCCTTGAGCCGCAGGCTGTTGAGCAGATAACCGTGCACCGCGCGGGTGAGAGCCCGTTCGGCATCGAAACGCTCGCGCAGCGCCTGGACGAGATCGACTTCTGTCCTCGTGCCGGCAAAAACCCCGCCTTCGGTGGCTTCCACGGCGTCATAGGTGGCCGACCGGGCCGTGCGCAAGGCTGCGACCTGTTCGCGCCCGAGCAGCAAGGCGGAATGCGCGCTGGTCGCCTGGAATTCGGCCTGCCGCTGGGCACGGGCCTGGCGGGCCAGGGCCTGCTCATAGCGGGCGACAGCGGCCGTGGTTCGGGCGCGTGTGGCACCGCCGTCAAACACCGGCAGCCGCAGTTCCAGACCGATCAAATCCTCGGAATCCTCCCGCTCGCCGGATACGCCGCCCGAGTTGTCGATGTAGTCACGCTGGGCGATCAAATCCAAGGTCGGCAGTCTGGCGGCGCGTTCGATGTCCACCGCACGCGAGGCCACCTCGGATTCCAGCCGTGTGGCCACCAGTAGCGGGTTGCTCTCCCGTGCCTGTTGTACCCAGGCTTCGCGATCCGTCGTCGACAGCTCGGGCAGATACCCGTAACTGCGGATGGCGGACAGCACCATGGTCGGTTCACCGGTGATTAGCGCCAGCTCCGCACGGCGGGTCAGCAGAGCCTGCTCCGCGCGCAAGACCCGCGCGCGGGCCAGCTCGCGCTGGGCATCCGCTTCGGAGCGACCCAACTCGGTGGCGATTTCCAGCTGTGCCTGCTCGCGCACCTGATCCGCACGGTCCGAGATAGCGCGCAACTCCGCCTTGGCGAATTCGAGATCCTGCTCGGCGTCCAGCGCAGCGAAATACGCATCCGCCACGCGCAGCATCAGATCGACCTCGGCTGCGTTCAGGCGTGCGGCAGCAGCGGCCACCCGCAGCGACGCGGCGTCGCGCTGTCGCCAACGGTCCAGCCGGAGTATTGGCTGTCGAAGTTGGATGGAGTACCCGAAGGCTTCGAAATCATCGGATCGATCAATGTCCTGAAGCCCGAAATAATCACCGACCACCTCGCGATGATTCGCAGTCGCGCGCCCGGCCACGGTGAGCACCGGGTGGTAGCCCGCTCGCGCAAGGTCACCGTCGGCCAGCACCTCGGCGTAACGTGCCCGCGCTTCGGCCCAGGTCGGGTCCTGTTCCATGGCGTGGGCGAAGGCGTGGGTGAGCCCTTCTGCCTGAACGATGGGACTGACCAGAGCCAGCGCTGCGCCGAGCAGACCTGCCCGAAGTTCAGCCCAATAAATCCACTTCCCTGTCACGTGCTCCCCAGTGGCTTCCAAGACGGTTCCGGCAGTCTACCGACCCCGCAAAATCCACCACCATGGAGAGGTGACGCGCGGCCGTGTAGGAAATTTCCGGCAACCGCTGCGAATCCGCGCCGATTGTCGCTGTAACTGCGGGCAAGAGCGCTTCTTCGATGTACCGGTACGCCTTGCCTTGGGCCATCTATTGGGAATCAGTCCGCGTGTTCGGCGACCCACCCGCGCTCCTGGGCGACACGCATCAGCGCCAGGCGACTACTCACTCCCACCTTCTGGTAGATATTGTGCAAATGGGTTTTCACGGTGCCTTCGCTCACATGGGCGCGCGTGGCGATTTCCTTGTTGCGCAGGCCTCGGCAGACAAAACGCACCATTTCCAACTCGCGATCCGACAACAAGGCTTTGGCGGACTGCTGGGCTTGGTCGGTCGCCAGCATCCGCTCAATGGCACTCCCCAGGGATCGCATTTCGACCCAGCGGCCGCCCGCAGCCACCTTGCGCAGGCAAGCGATCAGCAAATCCGTCGGCATAGTTTTGAGCAGCAGCCCGTGAACGTCGTGGCGAACCGCATCGATGGCCGCTGCAGCATCCAGTTCCGCAGCCAACAAAATAATCTTGGTCTCGGGCGACGCGCTACGGATCCGCGACAGCTGCTCAAAACTGCTGCCGCCCTCGAGCTTCATGTCCAGCACGGCGAAGGCGGGTTTCGCCCGCTCCACTGACTCATGGAGGTCGGCAATCGTCGACACGCAGCTCACCACCGTGAACTCGTCCGCCCCATCAATCATGGCGCGCACGCCCTCTGCGAATAATGGCTGGGTATCAGCGACAACCGTGGTCCCTGCCAACCGATTGATCGCCGGCTGAGGTGCCGGGACCTGACCATCGTCCTTCATTCCGAGTATTCCCCAATCCCGCGTCGTACGTTGCTTGCCTCGCTCAGCACATCCTACCTGCCCGAGCAGCCCCGCTACTCTATCGTTCGGTATAGCACCACCACCCACATGGGGCAGCGAGATTTCTACCCACCCACCGATGTCCACCTGATGCGTCTGCCTTCAAGCTAGCGACATCGGTTATGCAGCGGACACGAATATGGAACGACGAGTCGCCAAACGCTTTGCGATTCAGCGCGATGCCACGGTCGACGGAAGCCATGCACTGGTGGCCAACGTTAGCCAAAGTGGGGCATACGTTCTGCTGGATCAGCATCGCTGCGTTGGCGATCGCGTTGAGCTGTGCTTTCGCACCGAAAGCCTCGCTGGGCCGCTCGACTGGGAGTGCCTGGGAACGGTTCGCCGCGTCTCGATCCGGGGTGGTCTGGGTGTGGAGGTGCAAGCCTTGACGGTATCCGACCCCTATCTGCTGTTGAACGACTAAAACTATTGAATCGCTATACCCCACGGGAGGGAACACCTATGGCCAAGCTCATCGCCGCATTCGCAACCTTGTGCGTGATCGTCCTGTTCACATTATCAACCGGCTCGGCTGAATCAGCCGACACCAATGAACTCCGCCTGGTCCTTGCGTTACCAACGGCATCCGGTGGTGCTCAACAGTTGGCACTTGATGCAGCACCAGGCGAGTCGATTCAAATGACGAATCTGGCCAGCGAGCAATCGCCCGCTGAACTTCCGGCAGACGCCTACCGCATTCACGGCACGTGGACATCCAAAGACACCTTGGAACTGGATGTTTTTGTCGCCGAAACCGTGTCCTTTCGCGACAACGAAACGACATGGGCGCCAGAGCGCGAACTTCGCCACCACCGCCTTTCGGTCCAGCGCAGTCACGGAAACGGAATTGGCGAGTTGCAACCGGCACCGGGTGGCGTGCCGCAAGCCCTGCTGATGTCTGCCGCGTCGGGCAACGCGGTCGCGAATCGTCAGCGCACCCTTTAACGACGGTGTTAGGCAGGCACTGCTGGCTTGCCCAGCAGTGCCATGAATTCGCCCCCTGGCAACGCCGGGCTGAACAGAAACCCCTGAACCTCGTCGCAACCGTGGGACTCCACGAACTCGAATTGGCGTGTGGTGGCGACGCCTTCGGCGACCGTCTTGAAGTCCAGCCGCTTGGCCAACGCGAGTATCGCGCCGACGATGGCCCGATCTTCCGCATCGGTTTCGATGTCGCGGACAAAGCTTTGATCAACCTTCAACACGTCAAATGGCAGACGCTTGAGATAGGCCAGCGACGAGTAACCGGTGCCAAAGTCGTCCAGGGCCAGCGTGACGCCCATCTCGCGCAACGCATGGAGCCGGTGAATCACCGACTGCACGTCTCCCAGCAACGTATGCTCGGTTAGCTCGAACTCCAGACAAACCGGCTCCGGCGCGGCGCCCAGCACTTGGCGGGTGACCTGCAGCAAGTCTCTTGAACCGAAACTGGCCGCGGACAGATTCACGGCAATCCGCACGCCGTACTGCGCGACAGCGCGCCAGAGCGACGCATTGGACACCACGGTTTCGAGCACATAGCGATCCAACGCCACGACCAAGCCGGTGTCCTCGGCCAACGGCACGAATTCAGACGGGCTGATGAAGCCGCCCTGCCCATCCGGCCATCGCACCAGGGCCTCGGCGCCACTGATATGACGATCGCTGACCCGAATCTTCGGCTGAAAATAGACTTCGAGCACGCGATTGCGCAGCGCATCGCGCAGGCGCTGCTCAAGCTGCAGCTGATGGCCCAGGTTGGCATCAAGCGTAGGCGAGTAGCGGCTGATCTGATCACGGCCACTGCTCTTGGAGTGGATCGTGGCCGCCTGCAATCGCTTGATCAGCCCCAGCGGTTCGTCGCCGTCATCCGGGAACAGCGTGACCCCGCCGCTGGCGGTCACTTCGATCGGCCCGGCGACCCCGGTGTCACGTAACTCGAAGGGGCGGCGTACTGCGGCCAGCATGCGCTCACCCAGCTCCGCCGCGGCCGAGGGTAGATCGTCGCCGGACAATCGTTCGTCCTCGCTGAGCAGCGTGACGAACTCGTCCGGGCCGATGCGAGCCAGCAGGTCGGTGGCGCGAATGCACTGTCCCAGCCGCTGGGCCACGGCCCGCAGCAGGCGATCGCCAAACTGTTCGCCATGCGCGGCGTTGACCATGTGGAATCGGTCGAGGTTGATCGAAACCAGCGCCAGCCGTTGCTTTGCACGCCGCACCCGGTCGGCGGTGCGTTCCAGGCGCATGACGAAATCGTGCCGGTTGGCAACACCGGTGACCGTATCGAAACTGAGCAGATAGTCGGCCCGCGCCGTCGCGCTGGCATGTTCCCGGCGCTCACGCTCCAGGGCGTCCAATGCCTCGGTGAGTTCCAGCGTACGCTCGCGAACGTTGCTCTCCAACGCAATCCGCTGATCCACCAGGGCCAGATGCGTGGCCACCCGGGCTTCGACAATCGGCGGGCTGATCGGCTTGGTGATGTAATCGACCGCGCCCACTTGAAGCCCGCGACGTTCGTCCTCCATGTCCGAACGTGCGGTGATGAAAATCACCGGGATGCGCCGCGTGCGCGGGTCTTCTTTCAGCTTGCGACAGACTTCGTAGCCGTCCATGCCCGGCATCATCACATCGAGCAGAATTAGATGCGGTGGCTCGTCGCTACGCGCAATCTGTAAGGTGCGCTCACCGTTGGTGGCCACCTTGACCCGATACTGAGTGGAGAGGATGCCGTCCAACAACTCGATGTTCTCCGGCGTGTCGTCCACGACCAGCACGG
This sequence comes from Abyssibacter sp., assembly GCA_023146115.1. GTDB lineage: Bacteria > Pseudomonadota > Gammaproteobacteria > Nevskiales > OUC007 > Abyssibacter. Next base: position 19,725 of record JAGLCS010000057.1, read on the forward strand.
TGGCCGCCGGCGACCTCATACCTCGACACCCAGCGCTGCCGCCAGCGTATCGATCTCGCGACTCGCTTCCTCGAAGGCGTACGCCGTCATCAGCGCGCGGATAGTCGACAACACGGGCGGCGGGTCATCCAGCATCTGCTCCAATTGCTCCAGAGAAGCCCTGGCGCGGGTGTCGCCCTCGGCCAGAGCGGTTCGGAGATCACGCAGAATCGGGGCCACGTCTTTCCCGGCAGCGGTCACCGGCTTACCGGCTCCCGGCATCACGGATTCGGCCGCGGTTTGCGCTGCCAGCAGGTGCGACAACGCACGTTCGATGTCGTCGACCGGAGCGGCAGCGGCACGAAGGTCGTTCTCGTCCCGTGCCAGCGATTCCAGTCGGCCCGCGCAAGTCTCCAGCGCAGGGAACCCGATGGTGCCTGCCGAGCCCTTGAGCGCATGCCCCAACTGGCGCAGGGTTTCCCAATCCTCTTCGGCCAATGCAGTACGCAAGCGCTCAGGGTCGTCACGATGGTGATCGATGAACACATGGAGCATGCGGTCACGCAACACCGGGTTGCCACCGGCTCGCTGCAGAGCGAGCTGCGCATCGATGCCAGCCTCCGGCGAAGCCGTCGCATCGTCCCCTTCGCCAACCCAGCGCACCACCGTTGCGATCAGACTGCGGGCGTTGACCGGCTTGGCAATATGGTCGTTCATGCCGGCATCCAGACAGCGCTGACGATCCGCAGCCATGGCATTGGCTGTCATCGCGATGATCGGGATGTTCCGCGATGGGCCTGACTGGCGGCGAATGGTCCGGGTCGCCTCCAAGCCGTCCATCTCCGGCATCTGCATGTCCATCAGAACCGCGCCGTAGGTCTGCGTCATGGCCTGATCCACGGCCTGCCGGCCGGTCACTGCGACATCAACCTGGGCACCCGCCGACTCCAGCATTTCGACCGCGATCTCACGGTTGACGGGGTTGTCCTCCGCCAGCAACAACCGAGCGCCCGCCAGCGGCCGGCTCGTCTCGGCGGGGACGACCACGACGCCATCTTTGTTTTTCGGATTGCGTAATTCGACCAGGGTGTCCAGCAATGTGGATGCCGATACTGGCTTGATCAGATAACCGTCGAAACGCTCGGAATCCACCTGGGCGAGAACCTCCTCCCTCCCGTAGGCGGTGACGAGGATCATCTGCAGATCATGGCCACAGCGCCGGCGGATTTCAGCCGCCGCCTCGATGCCGTTCATGCCGGGCATGCGCCAGTCCATCAGCACCAGATCAAAGCGCCGGGGCTGCACCTCCTCGACGGCCTCCTCACCCGAGGCCGAGCAGACCACGCTAAGCCCAAAACCCTCCAGCGTGGCGGAGAGGATGTCCCGTGCGGCCGGATTGTCATCGACCACCAGGCAACGCAGGCCGAGCAGGTGGTCGCCGGCGCGTTCGGCCAGGCTGCGCACGTCGGCGCCGGTCGGGAAAGCCAGCACAAAGGAGAAGGTGCTACCGACTCCGAACTCGCTACTCACCTTGATCGTGCCGCCCATCATCCCGACGAGCCGCTGGGAAATGGTGAGCCCCAACCCGGTGCCACCGAACCGGCGAGTGGTGGAGGCATCAGCCTGGGTGAACGCCTGAAACAACCTGGCAACCTGCTCCGGCGTCATGCCGGCACCTGTGTCGCGGATGGAGAACTGCAGTTCAACGTGCGTATCGTTACGCTCCATCACCTCCACCCGCACGATCACTTCGCCTTGCGTGGTGAACTTGATCGCGTTGCCGACCAGATTGATCAACACCTGACCCAGTCGCAGCGGGTCGCCCATCATCTCCGTCGGCAGGGTCGGCGGCAGATCGAACAACACCTCGATCTCGGCGTTGGCAGTGCGTGTCGCCGCAATATCCGCGACATTTTGCATCACCTCATGCAGCGAGAAACGTACCGACTCCAGGTCCATCCGGCCGGCTTCGATCTTCGAGAAATCCAGAATGTCGTTGATGATGCGCAACAGGCTTTGCGCCCCGGACTCGATCTTCTTCAGATAGTTACGCTGCCGGTCGTTGAGATCGGTTTGCAATGCCAGATGCGCCATCCCCATGACTGCGTTCATCGGCGTGCGAATCTCATGACTCATGTTGGCGAGAAAATCGCTTTTGGCCTGATCGGCCTGCTCCGCGGCGTCCTGAGCCTGCCGGGCCCGCCCCTCGGCTTGCTTGCGCAGCAAAATGTCCGATTGGATGGCATCCGCCATGCAATTGAAATCCGCGCCCAAGTGCTCCAATTCGCGCACCGAATCAATACGAACGCGATGGTGATAGGCGCCGGAGGCAATGCGGTTGGCGCCGTCGGTGAGCCGGCGCAGCGGCCGGACGATGCTCCGCTCGGCCATGACCAACAAGCCAGTGCAAACCAGAACCAGCAGCATTACCAGAAACACCTGATATTGCAGCAACGACCGGCTTTGGCGTGCCAGCGCCGCCACCTCGGCACCGGTGCGGGCATTCACCAGACCGATGAAGGATTCCACCGATGCCATGATGCGGTGCTTGTAATCGAAGTATTCGGGGCCGGTCAGCCGCTGATAAAGCGGATAGACCGCCTGGTAGTACGCCGCGGTTCCTGGCGGCTCCCCGATGGCTTCCAGCGCCTGCATTACCTCGGTCTCGATCTCGGCCAGACGGTCGGATTCCTCGCGCGAGGTATTCAGCGTCGTGAACTCCGAATCCGCAAATCGGGCTTCCTGCATCATGTCGACGAGGGATTTGGCCGCTCCATAGTCAACAACCACATCCGGATCCGCCAGGCGGCGATCCCAGAACGAGCCATCGTAGTCTCGCGGCCTGGCCGACTGGCCGTTGCGAATCGCCAGAATTTCGTTGAAATACTCGCGATAGCGGACATCGCCGGTGGCGACATAAAGCCGCACCATCATCGTCAGCTCGTTCGAGCTCTGACGCATGCGCTCAGCCAGCTTGAAGGTCTGCGTACGGCGGTTCTCCGCGACCGCCTGCTGCTCACTAATGCCGAGCTGTAGGGTTGTCACATAGATGAGTAACGCGACCACGGCACCAATCCCGCCCAGTGCCAGCCCCACCGCCCATCGCATCGACATCATGTCCCTGCCCCAACACAGTCCAAGTTTCCCGAATGGGCCGCCAGCGTGCTCGTATCCACTTCTACCAGACCTGCGACCGCAAACGCGAACCTGGGCCTCTCACAATCGGGCAGTCTCGCCCGGTATGCCGACGTATCCAATGCACAAAAAAACCGCGCCTGTGCGCGGTTTCTTTTGGTCCGAATCGGACGACGAACTTGGTGGAGCGGAGGAGGATCGAACTCCCGACCTTCGCATTGCGAACGCGACGCTCTCCCAGCTGAGCTACCGCCCCAAGTCGCCGCTATTGTCCGCGATGCTCGCAGAGCAGGCAACAAGCCCTGCTCCAATCAGGCGACCTTGGCCTCGCGGGTGGAGAAATCGCGCCCCAGGACCATGTACATGCCGGGTACGACAAACAACGTGAACAGCGTGCCGATGGTCATGCCGGAGGCGATCACGACGCCGATCGCAAAGCGGGACGCTGCCCCCGGCCCGCTGGCGGTGATCAGCGGCACCACAGCGATCACCAGCGCCGCGGTGGTCATCAACACGGGCCGCAGCCGAATGGCCGCTGCCTTTTCGATGGCGGTACGCTTGTCGAAGCCATCCCGCGTCTGCAACTGATTCGCAAACTCCACGATCAGGATGCCATGCTTGGAAATCACTCCGATGAGGGTGACCAGTCCGACCTGGGAATAGATGTTCAGCGACGTGAGTCCGAGGCTAATGAAGATCAACGCACCGCAAATCGACATCGGTACCGTAACGAGCATGATAATCGGGTCGACGAAGCTCTCGAACTGCGCTGCCAGAACCAGATAGATGATGACGAGTGCAAAAAAGAACGTTGCCACGAGCGCACTACCCTCAGCTTTAAACTGGCGAGACTGGCCCGCATAGTCGACGGTATAGCTTTCTGGAAGAATCTCTTCCGCCGTTTTCTCCATAAAGCTCAAGATGTCTCCCAACGCAATACCCGGAACCGGAACACCCTGGATGGTCGCAGCATTGAGTTGCTGAAAGCGCTTAAGCATCCGAGGCCGGACGACCTCGTTCAAGGACACCACAGTCGATAGCGGAACCATCTCGCCAGCAGGCGTGCGGACATGGTAGGTGCCCAGTTGATCCGGATTCAGCCTGTCCTCACGGGCAACCTGCGGAATCACTTTGTAGCTGCGTCCTTGAATCGAGAAGCGATTGACGTAACCACCGGACAACATCGCCGCAAGGTTCGTCCCAATGTCCTGCATCGAGAGGCCCATCGCGGCAACCTTCTCACGGTCAATCTCAACCTCTACCTGCGGCTTATCGATCCGCAGGTCAGATTCAACAAAAATGAACATCCCGGACTCGCGGACGCGTTGAAGAAATTCCTGGGTGACGTCGTAGATCGCACGCGATTCGTCGGTGGACCCAATGATGAACTGAACCGGGAGTCCGTTGCTGCCGCCGGGCAATGGTGGCGGTATAAATGCAGCGGTATCCAATCCGGCTATCTGCGAGATCACACCCTGCATCTCCTGCTGGACTTGTTTGTTGCTCTTGTCCCGGTCGCTCCAAGCATGCAACGTCGCTCCGGTAATCGCCGAATTGACCGCTGGACCCGAAAACCCGACGCCGTTGATCTGAAAGATATTCTCGACGCTCTCATTCTCACGGATCTTGCCGGCCATGTACTCAGTCCACATGGTGGTTTGGTCAATAGTGGAATTGGGAGCACCCGTCGACAACATGAACACGATGCCCTGGTCTTCCTCGGGTGCAAGTTCGCTATTTGCTGACACAAACAAGAAATAACAAGAAATCAGCACTACGCCACCGAATACCAAAATTACGGGCACCGTGTTGAGTGCCCCATGCAAACGACGCTCATAGCCGTTCTCAAGTTTTGTAAACTGGCGATCCAGAAAGCCCGCGAATCCGCTCTGATCATTGCCGTTATTCGCCTTGAGCAGCTTGGCGCACATCATCGGGGATAACGTAAGTGCCACGATCCCCGAGATCAGAACGGCACCGGCGAGCGTAAAGGCGAACTCGATGAACAACGTACCGGTCAGCCCACCGAGTAACCCGATTGGGGCGTAGACAGCCACCAGTGTGATGGTCATGGCCACGATAGGGCCACCTAACTCCCGCGCACCTACCAACGCGGCTTCTTTCGGTTCCATGCCGTCTTCGATATGACGGTGGATATTCTCGACAACGATGATGGCGTCATCCACCACCATGCCAATCGCGAGGACCAGCGCCAGCAAAGTGAGCAGGTTGATCGAGAACCCCATAACCAACATGACGAAACCTGCGCCCAGCAGCGACAGCGGTACGGCGATCGCCGGGATGATCACGCTTCGGACACTGCCAAGGAAGAGAAAGATCACGACGATCACGATCACCATCGCCTCGATCAGCGTGGCCTGCACCTCGGAGATCGAATCCTCGATGTAGCGCGTGGCGTCGTAGACGATCTCGGCTTCAAGGCCTTCTGGAATTTGCTCAACGATTCTGGGAAAGAGTTCACGAACGTCCGCAATCACATCGAGCACGTTCGCGCCTGGTACCACGTTGATTCCGAAGAAGGTTGCCTTTTGCGAGTTGAACTGAACATCGACGTCATAGCTTTCGGCGCCGAGGACAACTGACGCCACATCACCGAGCCGGATTAACGCGTCCCTCTCCTCCCTTACGACGAGATTCTTGAACTCCTCAGCGGAATGCAGATCAGTCTCTGCGGTCAGATCAAACGAGATCATCGACCCCTTCGTCTGCCCAACGGCAGCCAGCACATTGTTTGCGCCCAAAGCCGCATATACATCAGCAGGCGTTACCCCCAGTCCCGCCATGCGTTCCGGCTGCATCCATATCCGCATAGCAAAGGTTCGTGCACCCAAGATCTCGGCCTTCTGTACACCCTGCACGGTCTGCAATTGGGGCTGCACCACGCGAGTGAGGTAATCCGTAATCTGATTGTTCTCCAGCACCTCCGAATAGAACGATATGTACATCGTGGCCGTAGTCTCGCCAACCGTTAGATCGATGGTCGGATCTTCGGAGCCGCTCGGCAGATCAGCACGGATCTTGTTGACCTTAGAAGTGATCTGAGTGAGCGCCTCGTAGGCGTCGTAGTTCAGCTTCAGGTTGGCCTGGATCGTGGAGACGCCCTGCTGGCTGAATGACTGCAGATAGTCGATACCGTCGGCACTAGCAATCTCTCGCTCCAACGGTGTCGTGATGAATCCCTGGACCAAGTCTGCATCCGCACCGGTGTATACCGTCGTCACGGTAATGACTGCATTCTCGGCCTGTGGGTATTCCTGCACGGTCAACGACTGGAACGCACGTAGCCCGACGATAGCGATCAGCAGGCTGACCACCGATGCCAACACGGGCCGGCGGATGAAAATATCGGTGAACGCCATATCCGTCCCCTACTTGTTGGCCGGGTTGGGCTTAGGATTGTTGTCCGGAGTGACATCATTATTGATGTTCAGACGAGAACCGTTCCGAAGCTTGAGTTGACCAGAGGTGACGACCTGCGCGCCGGCATCTACACCCTCGAGTACCGAAACCTGGTCGCCTCGGCGATCCCCTATCTTCACGAAAACTCGTTCCGCAACCTTTGACCGGTTGCCGTCGTCCCCTGCGTCGCCGTCGGTCACGAGGTAGACCGAATCTCCGTAGGGGTTATACGAGATAGCCGTTGCCGGCAAGGTGATATGTTCCTCCACTTGAGGCATCACGACGTTGATGCGGGCGAACAGCCCGGGTCGCAGCTTGCGCGAAGCATTGTCAACACGGGCTTCCACCGCGAAATTGCGAGTCGCTTGTTCGACACTGGGCTCGACTGCAGTGATATGGCCGGTGAAAACCGTGTCGGACACGCTGTCGACCTGCATCCGCACGATCTGTCCTGGCTCAACGTCATTGAGGCGCTGTTCTGGAAGCGTAAAGCTGACCAGCATCGGGTCGAGCTGTTGCAACGACACAATTCCCGTACCGGCACCGGCATACTGTCCGATATCCACCTTGCGTATGCCGGCAACGCCATCGAAGGGGGCCTTGATGGCTTTCTTGTCGATGGTCGCCCGTTGGCTTTCAATTTGCGCTTCAAGCTGCGCAGCGGTGGCCTGCGCCGCATCTAGGTCGGCTTCGGCATTGGTGCCGCGGCGGCGAAGTTCATTCTGGCGCTTCAGTTCGGACCTCGCGAGACGAAGTTGAGCTTCCAGCGCCGCCAACTGCGCCAGATCGGTGCTGGTATCAAGCTGAATCAGTAGGTCCCCACGCCGAACCGATTGGCCAGAATCAAAGTCAATGCTCTCGACCACTCCCGGCAACTCGGCCGAGACAACGACACCATTCACGGCCCGCAACGTACCAACAGCGGGAATCGTGGGCTCCCAAACCGTTTTTTCAGCCGTTGTCGTGGTAACAGCCACCGGCGGCTGTTGCATGTTCTCGAAATATTTCGACATCTGGGCATTCATGAATGCCTTGAAGCCAAAAATGGCGCCGAACAGCACACCGAGTGCCAGTAGGACGATGACAAGTCGTTTGGTCATTTCACATTCCCTGTCTCATTGCCGGTGAACACGGCGTCAATCTTGGGGATATCGGCATCCGTCACGGTGCCGGCCGCCAGCTTCAAGTCCACGACTGCCACCACGTAATCGTGGCGCGCCGCATTGAATTCCTGGATGGCGCGCAACGCAGACTGCTCCGCCGCAAGTACATCACTCAGCGTCCGCGTCCCGACCTCGTAACCGTCACGGACGGCCCTGAGTGCCGTGCGTGTGGACCGCATGGCCCGCTCACGCGCGGCGATACGCCGCTTCGACGCCCGGACCGTGCGCCAGGCCGTGCGAACTTCGGACTCCGCCAGCTCACGAGCGGCGCGTAACTCCTCGGAACGTTGCAGATAGGTCGCCCGCGCTGCGTCCAGCCGCGCCACATTGGCACCGCCGGTAAAAATCGGAACCGTCAGGTTCAAGCCGATTCGGCCCTCCTCGGCATCCTGCCCGATCATGGATTCCGAGGTGTCATTGCGGCCGTAGCTTGCGGTCAGGTCCAACTGCGGCAGGCGCGAAGATTCATTGGTGCGAATATCCAGTCGCGCCACCTCGGCCCGAAGGCGCGCCGCCACCACGTTGGTATTGCGCTCCTGCGCGGCGATCAACCAGTCGGCCAGCGGGCGGCTGGTTGCCTCCTGCAGCGGCTCCACGCTTTGAACCGGGGCCAGCTCGAACGCCGCCGTGCCGATGATTCTGGCGAGCTGATCCACCGCATCGTCGACGCGCAGCTGCGCGTCGATCACTTCGGCCTCGGATAGATCGAACTCGGCTTCGGCTTCACGTAACCCGGTGATCGCAACCGCCCCGACATCCACCTGATCTCGGACCTGATCCAGTTGCCGCTGAACTGCCTCGCGGCGCGATTGCGCCGTCTGCAAGCCATCGTTGGCGCCCAACACCTCGACATAGGCGCGCGCCAGGCGCCCCATCAATTCCTGACGGGTCCGCTTGAGAGCAACTTCAGCGGCGACCACCTCGACACGGCCGATATCGAGCTGCGACAGCAGATCCCAACGAAACAGCGGTTGCGTCAGCGAAACGCCATAGTTGTACTCGTCGTAGTTTTCCTCAAAAGCGCCGCCGGAACCGCCTGTGAAGAATTCGGATTCGATACGCCGGTCAACGCGCGCAACGCCAGCATTGGCCGATAGACTCGGCCGCACGCTGGCGCGACGAATACGATAGGCCTGACTACCGGCCGCCTGCTCAGCAACGGCGGCGGCATATACAGGGTCATGCTCCAACGCGAGAGTGAAGACATCGTCCGGTGTCAGCAGGGGCACCTCGGCCGCCACCCCCACGACCGACCATGCGGAGACTGCCGCAACAGCCAAGTATCTAAGCATCATCCTGTGACTCCGACTCGTCCTTGCGTCCACTCCACCGCGGGACCGGATAATCTGAAAACAACTCGCTGTGCACACGCTCAAAAAACATGTGCAACGCGTTTTCGTCTCCGGGGTCCTGCAATGGCATCCAGTTCAGCGCGTTCAACAGCGCCTGATAATTGCGCGCCAACATGACATACGGCTGTCGCACGTCCAAACGTTCGATCAGCCCTTCCGCGTGGGTCATCGTGTGGGTGCCCACGGACATCGTCCAGAACCCGAAGGCGATCTGCTGGGCGGTCCGGTCTTTGAGGTCCAGATCGCCCATCCGCGCCGCGTCTCCAACGATCCCGAACACCAACCGGGCGCAAGCCTCACCGTAATCCATCGTCGATTCGCGGACCTGCGGTGTCGCCCGCATCCAGATATCGGCCGCGCGCACCAACTGCTCAAGGCGGAAATGATCAGGATGTGCCTCCACGAACAACCAGTCGGCATACCCCGTCGCCGCCATGCGATCACGAGAATTGGCGTCCCAATCGACGACCCGTCTCAACATGATCTGGCGTTCCTGCATGCCTTCGGTGGCGAGCATATAAAGCAGGTCTTCCTTACAGCGGAAGTGGTGGTAAAGCGTGCCGGTTGCATATTCCGAACGGCGCGCCAACTCAGCCATCTGCAGGTTCAGAAACCCTGCTTCGCGAATCATCGTCCGAGCGTGGCCCAGAATGGCTTTTTCCCGGGCAGCGAACTCACGTTCGCGCCGCTGCGCTGTGCTCATGGGGTGATCGGCCGACGATGAGTCAATGAACTCTAGCCCATAAATGAACGGCATTCATTTTGCGCATAATGAACGCGCTTTGCAACCCGAGATTGACCATCCACAATCAAGATGGCGGGAGTCTGAGATCTTGACCGATATCGCGTGCGTGGTGCCCGGATTCCGATCAGACCGATCGGCGACACACACGGTTAGTGCATTGATTTAGATTGAAAAACAGCAAGAGGTTAGACAAGCATTCTGACTTGGCTGTTAGCCAGCAGTTGCATAGCGTGGGACCGATGCACCGTTGGCGCCTCCGCGCGCAGCGTCCGCCCCGTGCCAGGGCACTGCAATCGTTGAGAGCCAGAGAGCGATTAGCGACGCTTAATCGTTTCAGACAAGAGACACGCGCCAATTCGCAGAGGGCGAATCAACGCTGCTTGGACCGATCTCACCGAGGGGGGCAGACTGCTCGCTGGCCCACGCATGCCCTGTGCTTTGGGGCTCTTACGCAAGCCATCTACGGTAGGCGTGGGGTCTCCAGCTCAGAGTTGACCGATCGCGCGCTGCCGGGCGATTTCCTGGTTTACGAAGGTCACCCATTGCGCGGCCTGCTTCGTGTAATCCGGATAAGAGCGGGCTTCTTTGAACGCCTGCAGCGCCGGACCGTAGCGTTTCAAATTGAAATACGCCGTGCCCAGCTGCATGTAAACGCTGCCTGTCCGATCCAGATCGCCAATCGACAGTGCCTTGTTCAAGGACTCGGCAGCATCCGCCCACTGGTAGAGCGCCACCTGGGCTTGCCCGAGGTACAGGTACTGGCGCGCTTCGCCGGATAGCTCGGCGGCCTTCTTCAACACTGGAATCTGGCCCTCATGATCTTTGGCCAGGGCCATGGCTTGGGCGAGTAACTGCAGATTCTCAGCCGTTTGCTCGATCTCGCCCTGCCTCAAGCCTTGTTTGATCAGCTCAACGGCGGGAAAGGGCGCATCCTCTGCCATGTACAGGCGAGCCATGTTCAGAATCTCGGATTCGGCTTCCAGCATGCCTGCACTGTAGGCCGCGTGCATGACGTAGAGTTGGCCCTGCTGCTGCCCCATCAGTCCCAGCATGCCGGCGAGCTGCTTGTAATAGTTCGGATTTGGCCAGCGTTCGACCAGTTCGCCGAGCACCTTGACCGCCTTCTTGTACTCACCCTGCTCGTAGTAGATGGCGCGCAACAGCGCCAACCAGTTTTCCTGCAGTGACTGCTGACGCCGCCTTGCTTCCTTCATCGCCGAGATCACCGGGCCTTCGGCCTGCTCGTACTGCTCGAGCTGGTAGTACGCCTGCGCCTTGAGCATATGCGCTTCCGGTCGCACCGACTCGACACGCTGCATCCACTCATCAAGGATGCGGACAGACTTTTCGTACTCTTCCTGGACGAAATACAGCTGCGCCAGACGAAACAGTGAGTTGTTGCGAATCTGCTCCGGCGCCTCTTCCAACTTCAGAATGTCGATGTAGTCCTGAATGGTGGCGTCGGTGCGGTTTTGCTCGTAGTGGATCGCAGCGAGAAAGTTGTAGGTCTGGGCCTTTTCGTAGTCATTCAGTTTGTCCGCCTTGGCCTTCAACTCGTTCATGAGTGCTTCGGCGTCGTTCAGGCGCTTTTCTTCCAGGGCGGTCTGCGCTTCTTCAATCTTCTGATACACCTCAGGCGACAGCTTCTCGGTCACCTTGGTCGGCGGCTTACGCCGCTTGTCATCGTCATTGGCACTCCAGGCCGCCTGACTGTTCAGCAACGTGGAGACGATGAGCGATAGCAAAGTGATGTGCAGCAGACGCATATCAATCATCCAGCTTAAAGGTAATGAGATGCTCGACGCCGGTGACGACCTGGGGTTGTCCGTTGACCACCCGGGGTTTGTACTTGAAGCGTTCGACGGCCTTTTTGGCGGCCGAGTCGAAGACGCCCGAGGGTTCGGCGTCGATGACCTGCGGGTCGATCACGCTGCCGGTTTCGGTCACGGTAAAACTCAGCAGCACCCAGCCTTCGATGCCGCGGGTCTGGGCCCGCCGGGGATACACCGGCGCCACCTTGACGATGGGCAGGTATTCGCCGTCGGAGGCCGACAGGCCCGCGCTGGTGTCCACCGCCAGGTCGCTGTCCACCGACATCGCGCCGATGTTCACGGTGTTGCCCTGTGGCTTGACCGCCTGGGTCTGCACCTGCGGCGTCTTGGGCGCGATCTGCGGCTTGTTCGGCTTCTCCGGCTTGGGCTGCTCGGTGCGCAGCTGCGGCGGGTTGGGCACGCGCACAAAGTCGACAATCCGCCCCGCCGGGGCTTCGGTGAGCGCGTTCTTGCCCGCCGCCACCAGCACCGACATCAGCCAGTACAGCAAGAAGGTCATCAGCAAGCCGATGGCGATGCCGATCAGCGTGCGCACCAGGCCGTGCATCCAGTGGATGCGGATGACCTCGTCGATGGCGCTGGGTGGGGCGGTGGTCGCTGTCGCTTGGGTCGGTGTACTCATCGGCCTGCCCCCTAGTTCGAGGCGATGGAGACGTTGTAGACGCCGGCCTTGCGCGCCGCGTCCATCACCGTGATCAGCCGCTCGTTGGCCGAGTCGTCCTCGGCCTGGATCACCACCGCGCCCTTCGGGTTCTCGGCATGCAGGCGCTTGATGTTCGCCGTCAGCGCCCCTGCATCCACCGGCCGACGGTTGATAAACAACTGCCCGTCGGCTGCGATGCTCACCAGGATGTTCTTGATCTCGTCCTTCTTCGGCGGCTGGTTGGATTGCGGCGGCCGGTTCACGTCAAAACCGGCCTCTTTGACAAAGCTGGCGGTGACGATGAAAAAAATCAGCATGATGAAGACGACATCCAGCATCGGTGTCAGGTCGATCTCGGAATCGACCGCATCGTCATCGCCTTCACTCAGAAAATCCCTCATGCCGGCACCTCGTCGCTGTGCTCGGTCACCAGGTGATCCGCCAGGTGCTCCATGCGCCGCTTGGCCTGCCATTCCAGCCAGTAGATGGCGAAGACACCGGAGAGCGCCCCCACCATGCCGGCCATGGTCGGCACCGTGGCCTTGGCCACGCCGTCGGCCATCAGCCGCGGGTTGCCCATGCCGGCCGAGGCCATCACGTCAAACACGGCAATCATGCCGGTCACCGTGCCCAGCAAGCCCAATAACGGGCAGATGGCCACGACGGTCTTGACGGTGTTGATGTAGGCACGGGTCTGCTGACGCATGGCGTTGAGCAGCGCCAGGCGGATCTTGTGCGCCTGCCAGCTGTGGTGGTCGCTGCGCGCCGCCCACAGGTTGCGGATGCGCCGCGCCTTACCGGGATAACGGACGTAGAAAAACAGCGCCCGCTCGACAATAAACCCCCACATGATGAAGATCGCCGCGGCAATCAGCAGCAGCACGTCGCCGCCCAGGATCATGAAATTGGTCACCTGGAAGGTGATGTCGGCCAGGAAAAACTCGAAGGATTCCATGAGTCGGTGACTACGCGGCCCGGCGCTCGGCCCGGGCTTCCATGCGCTCGGCAATCAGTCCGGCGGTCTGGTGCTTGAGCGTGTTGATCAAGGCGGTGGCCCGGGCGTTGACCACCGCGTGCAGCAGCACGGTCGGGATCGCCACGGTCAAACCCTCCACCGTGGTCACCAGGGCCTGGGAGATCCCCCCGGCCATGGTCTTGGGATCGCCGGTGCCAAACAGGGTGATGGCCTGGAAGGTCGCGATCATGCCGATCACGGTCCCCATCAGACCCATCAGCGGCGCCACCGCCGAGATGACCTTGATGGTGCCGACAAAACGGTCGATCTTCGGCCGCTCCTCCAGAATCGCCTCGCCCAGGCGCATTTCCAGGGTCTCGGTGTCCTGCTCCTTATTGTCTTCGTAGATCTGGAGCATCCGCCCCAGCGGGTTGTTGGCCCGGGGGTGCTGGATGTCGGCGCGCTGACGGGCCACCTTGGCGCTGACGATCATGATGCTGATCAGCTTGAAGACGGCAATGGCCACGCCCACCGCCCCCAGGGTGAGAATCAGGTTGCCGATCAGACCGCCGGCAGCAATGCGATCACGCAGCCCCGGGGCATCGACCAGGCGGCTGAGCAACGAGCCGGCCGTCGGGTCAATGGCCACCGACGCCACTCCGCGGGTGTTGGTCAGGTAATCGTCAATCTTGTAGAGCGCATCGCCTTCAGGCTGACGCTTGAGCAGCGAGGCCCGCTGGCTGTTCGTGTCCCAGGTCAGATACGCCGGCGCCGGGTCACGGGTGATCAGCCCAAACTTGCCCAGGCGCACGAGCTCGCGAGTCTCGCGCGCGCCCGATTCTCCCAGTACCTCGGCCCGCAGCGAGGCGATCTTTCCAGAGGCGGTGATCTCCTGCTGCATCAAAAACCACAGCTGCTCGAGCTCGTCGATGGTGAAGATCTCGGAGGATTTCTCCATGCGCTCGATGAAGTCGCTCAGCCAGGCATCCCGGTTGGGGTATTGCAACGAGGTCGAGGAGTTGCGAAATACGCCGATCAGTTCGGAGGAGATGCCCTGCAAGGTCCCAAACAGCGCCGCATTGGGGCCCAGTTCGGTGCGCAGGGCACCGATCTTGGTCTCCAGCACGCGCTCGTTGCCGCGGGC
>JAGLCS010000058.1 GCA_023146115.1 Abyssibacter sp.
TCATGGTGCGCCCGCCCCCAGCGCCACCAGGGGCGCGTTGTGCCGGTCACGGCTGGCCATCTCCCCCGGCTGCGGCGGCGGCAGCGGCACGGTGAGCAGGCTCGGCGCGGTCAGCTTGTTGGCGATCCGGATGGCCTGGTAAATCCCGTTGCGGAAGTCCGCGCCCAGCGCCTCCCAGCGCCCGGCCTCGGCGTTCCAGCGCCCGGTGTGGACCCGGTCCGCCGTCTGGTAAAACAAACCAATCCGGCCCAGACGCAGCACGTTGACCTCGCGCTCGCCCCCTTCGGCTTCAATGGTGTCGGTGTAGGCCTCGATGGTGTTGCCGTAGGACAGCTCGGTCATGTACGCATCGAGCACCTGACGGAATTTCTCCGCCGCGGCCACGTCGGCCCGGTCGACGGTCTCACGCAAAAATTCAATCCGCTCGGCCCGCTCGTCCGGCAGATACGGCGGGCTCACCGCCACCAGCTCTTCGTAGGTGTCGACCATGTTGATCAGCAGCGGTAGCAGCTGACGGTCGACCTCGGTGGCCTTGGCAATCGAGGCATCCGTCTTGGCAATCTCGCGATCCTGCGCCGCAATCTGCGTGCGCAGCTGCCGGTTGTAAGCCTCCAGCCCTTCGATCTGCCGCAGCAGTCGCTGGTATTCGGCATCGGTCTCCGCCGTCTGGCTCGCATATCCGTTGACCCGCTCCTGCGAGGCGCGCTGCGCCACCAGCCAGGCATCGCCTTCCTGGATCACGTCACGGACCGATTCGCCCGCCACCACGCCGCTGCCCAGCAGCAGCGCTGCGCCCACTATCCACTTGCGCTTCATCGTCCGGGTCTCCCGTTGCGGTTGCACAACCACGCCTCTGGTCTGTCTCATGTCTCATCCTCTGCGGCCACCGCGACCTGCGGTACGCCGGCTTTCTGGACGGCATCGAGCACGACCTTCAAGGTCTTGTGCGTCGATGCTCGGTCGGCCTGCACCACCACCGAGCCCTGCGGGTTCTCGGCATGCAGGCGCTTGATCACGGTCGCCATGTCCCGCTCGTCAATCCGGTTGCCGTCAATCCAGACGTCATCCTCCGGGGTGATCGCGATCAGTATGTTCGCCAGGTCCTGGCGCTCCGCCGTCGTCGCCTCCGGACGCTGCACGTCCACCCCCGCTTCCTTCACAAAGGTCGCGGTGACAATGAAAAAAATCAGCATGATGAAGACCACGTCCAGCATCGGCGTCAGGTCAATGCCGGTCTCGTCTTCGGTCGTCGGATCGTCGCTCAGCGCATCACTCATGCCGCTCTCCTAGGCCGTCTGCGGCGCGCCCAGGGGCGACGACGTAGCAGCGGTTGACGACCGGGTGCGCTCGGCCAACCGATCACCCAGCAGCAGGGCCTTTTGCTGGCGCAGCCGGTTGATGACCCGCTTGGCCCGGGCGCTGACCACGGCGTTGAGCAGCACCGCCGGCACCGCCACGACCAAACCCAGAACGGTGGTGATCAGGGCCTGCGAGATCCCGCCCGCCATGGTCTGTGGATCACCCGTGCCGTACAGGGTGATCGCCTGGAAGGTGTTGATCATGCCGACCACGGTGCCCAGCAAACCCATCAGCGGCGCCACCGCGGCAATGATCGCCAGAAACACCAGGAACCGCTGGATCCGACCGGTCTCCTTGGCCACCCGGTCATGCAGGCGCATCTCCAGGGTCTCGGGGTCAGCGTGGGCGTTGTCGCGGTACACCAGCAGTAATCGGCCCAGGGCGTTGTTGGCCTTGGGCTGGTCCATCCGCCGGCGCTGCAAGCCCACACGCAGGCTGATCACGGCAATGTCCAGCAGCTTGCTCGCCGCCAGCAAAAAGGCCACCGCGCCCAGGGCGATGATCATGTAACCCACCAGACCACCCTGGTCGACACGCTCTTCCACCGTGGGCTTCTCAGCCAGGAGTTCGATCAGGGTGCCGCCGGTCGGGTCCAGACTCACCGTGCTCAGCGCCTGATCCCCGGCCAGGTAGCGCTCGATCTGCGGCCCATACGGCCCCACGGGCTGGCGCACCATGGTCTCGACCCGTTGCTGCCCGGCCTTCCATTGCAGGTACGCCGGCGACGGCTGGGCGGTGATGAGGCTGAACCCGCCCAGGCGCACCACCTCGCGCCGGGACGACTCGCCCGCCGGGGTGAAAACCGGTGCGCTGAGCCGAACAATCTGACCGCGCGCGTTGATCTCCCGCAGCAGCTCAAACCACAGGGTCTTGATGTCGTCCGCCGAGGTCACTTCGGAGGCGTTCTTCATCCGGTTGGCAAAACCCTCCAGCCACACGTCACGATCCGGGTATTGCAGGCTGGTCGCCGAGCCGTTGAACGCGCCAATCAGGTCCGAGGCGTTTTGCTGGAAGACACCAAACAATTCCTTCAACGCCCCGATCTTGTCCTTCAGCAACTCCGCCTTGTCCGCCAGCTCCGTCTTGTTGGCGTCAAACACGCCCTCCAGACGACGGCCCTCGGCCTCCGCTGCCGCCAATGCCTGCTCGGCTGACGATAGCTGCGCTTTGGACTCGTCTAGGCGGGCCTTGAAGACCTGTTCCCGGGATTGCAGACGT
The DNA here is from genome assembly GCA_023146115.1 of Abyssibacter sp. Classification (GTDB taxonomy): domain Bacteria; phylum Pseudomonadota; class Gammaproteobacteria; order Nevskiales; family OUC007; genus Abyssibacter. Next base: position 2,578 of record JAGLCS010000058.1, read on the forward strand.
TGCTTTGCCTGCTCTCTGGCAGCCCGCATCTGCCGTACGACGGCATCTAAAGATGCGTCATCACGTGCATCTACTGGAGCCGTTGCCGCCGGCTTCGCCGGGTCGGCCGCTTGATCCTGGGCATGGGCGCGATCCGCAGTGGCGCCGAGGGCGAGCAGCAACAGCGCAGCGCCGCCGACCCGAATGGTCTGCTTGCCGCAGATCACCCACCGGCCTCCGCTATCGCCCGGCATCGTATGGCCGGCACTTCCCCGCTGGGCTGTGCTTTCGCTAGGCGCGAACGCATCGTCGTCTCCTCCAGTTGTCGCACGGATTCTGATTGCAGGCGACTCGAAAGCCACGCGCCCTCTCCGTTTCTATTCGTATTCCCCAGTGGCCCAGGCCACCAGGCATTCACCCCAAGTGTGACGCCGGCCATGCCGTGCACCATCACATGAAGCGATTCAGTGAATGCCGTCTCGTTTCGAGACTGTCTCGGCATTCACGCCAAGTATGCGGCCGGTGACCGACTTCTTTGCGACCATTCGATCGGTCGGTTCACTGCCCGCAACTACTTGTACCATGCCAATTTAATGACATCTGTCAATAACTGGCAGCTCACTAAAAATATCCAGTGAGTCCGCTCTAAGCATAAGCACATTCTGTGCGTTAACCACCCCCTAGACTCGGCAGATCAACAAAAAGCCCGCTCCGCGAAATCCACGTTGCGCGGACAGTCAAGATCAGTCGCCTTGTGGCTTTATATTCTCGATGACCATGAGACGTGATCGCCTGGGAGACGCACCGATCCGTCGCGCCGATCACCACAAGCCACCAACACGAGACTACGTGTGACAAAACCGGACGAGACACCGACATCCCCGCTGCTCAAGCTGCCCGCTTGGCCGAACATCGATTTCAGCCAGTTTGGCCCCGTCGACATGAAACCGATGTCGCGCATCCAGACATTGGTATCCAGTGTCATGGCCCGCAACTGGGTATCGATTCCGCATGTTACCCACCACGATGAAGCCGACGTCTCCACCTTGACCACCGCGCGGCGGGCGCTATCAGAATCTTCCGGCGTGAAGATCACCCCGTTGCCCTATCTGGTCAAGGCAGCGGTGGCAGCGCTAAAAGCACAGCCCAAATTCAACGCGTCAATCGATGCCACGGGCCGAAATCTCGTTTACAAACAGTATTTCCACATCGGTATTGCAGTTGATACACCGGCAGGGCTGCTCGTGCCGGTCATCCACGATGCCGACAAGAAGTCGATCCCTGAGATCGCGACGGAACTGGCGGAACTCTCCGAGATGGCGAGAACGAAAGGGCTGCCCATGGACAAGATGTCGGGCGGCTGCTTTTCGATCAGTTCCTTGGGCTCGATCGGCGGAACCGCGTTCACACCGATTATCAATGCGCCCGAGGTCGCGATTTTGGGCGTCAGCAAAACCTACGAAAAACCCTGCAGAAACGGAGAGGCGATCGCCTGGAAAGACATGTTGCCCCTGTCGTTAAGCTACGACCACCGGGTCATCAACGGAGCGGATGCAGCCAGATTCTGCGTCGACTTCGCCAAAGCACTCGCTGAGCCTGAATCGCTGGCCAAGTAGTTCACTGCGTGCGGCCATCTCGGTCGCTTCGTCCAGCACCAGAGAAGCTCGGCAGCGTTCAGCCCGCGGAGCGACGCATCGGTGATTGCGGATTCAGACTATTTTCAAACCCCAGTCGTCCCCCGAGTTGCTCAAACAACTGGCTCTGCGCTTGTAGAGCCTCTATCGCTTTTTCGATAGCGCGACGACCTTCCGGATGACCTGGCCGAATGAGCAGGTCGAACGTCTGCCCGCCCTCACCCAGTCGCTGGATTGCCGAGAGCGCAAGCTGCGTTCTCAAGATCGCTTCATCGATCTGGTCGGCCAGCGCGTCATCGACGCGCCGGACGAGCGCCGCAAGGCTCAGCGGCGCTTGATAGTGCTCCCCCGACTGGTAGCGATCATTCTGATAGTGACCGTAGTAGATATTCTGGATGCCCACCGCGTTGTTGTAGAGCGATTGGTGCGTGTCATCGGAGAAGCAGTCCTGCTCTTCTTCCGGTGCGTGGGTGAGTAGAGCGACCCGCATACGCTCCCCCGCCATCTCGTCGCCAGCCAATCGGATAATGCCGAACAACATGCGGCGCAATCCCTCGTCGATATCACCCTCGGCGATGTGCAGCCCATAGCTCGTGGGACTGTTACCCGCCCAATCCAATGTCATGGTCGCCAATTGACTGTAGAGATGCTCGGCCATTGTCTGCAGCAATTGGCGGCGCCGCTGGCAGTGCTCGACCGGCGCGGGCGCGATACCGCTGGTGCAGCCCTCCGCTGCGGCGGAATAGTCGGTCCACGGGCGCTGTCCCGCACCAGGCTCGGATCGGTGCAAATCCTGCCCCCACAACAAGAACTCGATGGCGTGGTAGCCGAGCACCACATTCGATTCATTGTCACTGCCTGCGTGGATAAATTTGAGCTGCGCCCAATCCAGCGTATTGGCACTGATAGTGATGCCGCCGACTTGGATGTCGGGCTGCGACACGAGATTCTGCCGAGCGAGCGGATTGGTGGGCGAGGCTTCGTAGCTGCGATCGACATAGTCCAGCAACCCCTCGTCGACCGGCCACGCATTCACGCCGGTCTCCCAGTCATCGACAATCCAGTTGCCGAATCGAAACACCTCGGTCCGTGAATAATCTCGATGCGCATCACGCCAGGCGTGGCGGGCGGTCAGCAAAGCTTCGTCCGATGGATTGGCCAGCAGACGCTTGATCTGTGTCTTCAGCTGGCCAGCCGAGTGATACGCCGCCTCGAAACTTCGATGCCCTAGTCGCCGATATCCACGCAGCACCTCACGTTTGGCGACGTCACCGTGCGCAGATACCGCCGCCGATGGCTTCGTTGAGTAGAACACGGCCGCAGCCAAGCAAAGTGAAACGCTTGCCAAGGCGGCAACGAGAGCGGTGCGATTCACGGCGCCGCAGACACGGCGCTCCGGTAGCACCGAACGAACACCGCCACGGGGCCTGCCCACTCGGGCTGATATGCGGCGGTGCTGGCCTGCGGTTGCTCAAAACCGCCTATCGACGCGGAATCGTGCGCGTGGGTATGCGGTTCCGCGTCTGGTCGGTGCGTATGCGAATCGCTCGTGGCGTGCGAATGTTCCTGCGAGTGCTCATGCGAATGCGCCGGGCGACCGCTCGCGCTCGAATGGACATGTGCAACCTGAGCGGCCCCAGCATGCCCAGCCGGCAAGCCATCGGGATAGAAGCGACGAAGAACCGCATCGAACGTATCCGTGCTCATGACGCGCTGTTCCAAAACGGCATGCAGAAACGCCGCGCGATGGGACAACTCGGCCTTGATGGCTGTCGGCCGACGCTGGGACAACAAGGCTCGCGCCGTCTCGAGCGCCTTGTCTGTCCGATCCTTTTGATCGAGCAAGAGATACTGCTCCGCGGCCTGAAGATGCCATTGGGGCGCCCTGCGGGCATTTGGATACAACTGGTTCAGGCGCTCGATGACCTGCTCGCTACGGCAGGCCTGCTGCTCGAGTTCGATGGCGTATCGCTGCAATTGCGGGGCGGCGCCCAGCTCGCGTATGCGCGCATCCAGGAATTCCAGAACATCTTGGTGACTGCGACCGGCGTCCCCCCGCTCCGCCATCACGGTCATCAGATGTGCTGCTGTCACGTAGTCGCCAGGTCCTGCCTGCGGGTTCAATGCAAAGTAAGCGAGATAATCGGCCAGAGCCGCCTTCGTTTGCCCGGCATCACGCAATACTCTGGCCCGATAAATCAGGGCATCCGGGTTACGGGGGTTCGCATCGATAAACGCGTCGAACAACGGCAGAGCCTGGTCGAACTGCCCAAGCCGATAAAACAGGATGCCGCGCACAAAATAGGTGTTCTCCACCGGGCCGAAGCCGGATGCGGTATCCAGGTCGGCAAATGCAAGCTTGAATTCCCCGGTATCGGAATAGATCAGCGCCCGCCGCAAATAAAGATCCGGATCGCTCGGCGAAGACGCAATGCGCTCCGATAGCAGCACCAACCGTTCATTCAATCCAATCCCTGCGCTCGCCGGGAGACTGCATAAGCAGACACAAAGCAAGATGATGTAACGCGCTGATTGCATGGAGAGCGTAATCAACCCAGCCGGTAACGGTAACCGTGCGACATCGGAGCAGCCCGGGGGCCCGCGTCACCGATTAATGACGAAGAAATCCAGCACGTCGCCATCGATGTTGATGAATCGCGCTGTTAGCGTCGTTGCCGTGGCATCAATGACGACCGACCCCAGAACGATCTCGCTATACGCCATCGCGTTATGCGGATAGCCATCGGATGTGCTGGTCGCCTGCCCTGAACTCCCGGCCACCGTGTAGACCACCTTGTCGTCGACACCTGAGTTGTTGGAAATCTGCCGATATTCCTGGTCATCCTGACCCGTCAGCGGGTTCCCGGCCCCGTCATGCTCGGCGTGCACATTCGGGTCGAAACTGGCTTCGAGCCCCGTGTGACCGTTCAGGTAGAACGAGCGCTCATAGGAATGGCTGTGGCCGCTGTATGCAAGGTCGACCCCGTGATCTTCGAAGATCTCCGTGTACTGCTCGCGGATGTCAAAGATCGGCTGATCGATACCAAGCACGGCCGAGTCCGAATCATGGCTGCCCTTGGTGTAGGGAGGATGATGGAAGATCACCAGCGTCCAATCATTGCTGCTGGCTGACAAGTCGTTGATCAGCCATTGCTTCATCGTTTCGTTGTTGCCGCTGTCGCGAATCGCGACTTGCGAATCCAGGCTCACCACATGCACGTTGCCGTAGTCGAACGAGTAGTACTGTTCGGTATTACTGGGCTCGCCGCCGTTCTCACCCTGGGTCGGCAGCGTGTGGATGTTCAGATAGGGCATGGGACTGGCGGGCAGCGGATCCCGTTGGCCCTGAGCGGGCAGATAGAGACCGGTGCTCGTCGCCGTCGACAGGCCACTGACCCCCATTTCATGGTTGCCGATGGTGGACCAGAGACCGGCCGAACTCAGAATATCGGGATAGGTCTCGAAGACAGCAGACTGGAACTGGGCGTCGGTACCATCCAGGTACGCCGCGTCTCCCAGCATCAGGATCAGATCGGTCGGCTCGCCGCCGTTGTTGGCCGCCCACGTGAGATAGCCGTCGCGTACGTCGCGGGCATCCCCACCTTCAGGATCAATCGTACTGCCGGCAGTTCCGGAATCACCCAGCACCCACATGCGCACATTGCCGTCCGCCGGACTTTCGCCGGTGACCGGCGCCGTACGAAAGTGACGGGTTTGCAGCGCGGAGGCTGCACCGCCCACGGAGTAGTAATACGTGGTGTCGGGCGTCAACCCGGTCAACAACGCTTCGCGGTGTTCGGTCTCGGTGACGTTGGCAGCTGTCAGGCTCGACGCCGGCAGTGCATTCATGTGGGTGCCAAAACAGACGTCGGTGGCCTCATCGCCGCCATCCACGTTGCCACGCCATTTGATAATCGCCCGGTCCGCTCCCACTTGCTGCAGGAACAAGCGCTCCGGGTTGATCTCTGTGCCGGAGCAAAGCTCCACGTTCGGATCGACGGGATCCACCGGATTCGTGGGCGAATCGGCGACATCCGCCGGCGGTGGGCTGTTGCCACAAGCCGCCAACAAGCCCGCGAGGGCCGCGAGAACGGCGATGGAACGGCTTCGACTCAGGGTGGAATTCAACATACGGAACCAGAACGCGCGAACGAGGGCGCGAAATGCTAATAAATTCCCATGACCACCGCGTGAAGGTATTGAAACGATTCGCCCACCCGGCCCGCTCACAACGACTTGAGGAATGACAGTACCAGCGCGCGTTGTCGCTCGGGCAAGGCAGCCCAGGCATCTCGCGCCCTTTGCGCCTCTCCGCCGTGCCACAAAATTGCCTCGGCGATCGTGCGCGCACGCCCATCGTGCAAATAACCTGCACGCTCTCCACCCACAGCCTTGACCTGCCCTAGCCCCCAAAGCGGAGTCGTCCTCCAATGCCGCCCCGAAGCCAAACCTTCGACGTGGCCGTCCGCCAGCCCGATGCCCATGTCATGCAAGAGCAGATCGGTGTAGGGCCAGATCAACTGGTTTGCCGAGGCGCGCGAGCTCGGGGAATCACCCGTGCGCCAGCTGGGTTTGTGACATCCAGAACAGCCGATGTCGGTGAACAGGTGCTCGCCTGCTTTGACCTCGGCATCTTCCGTCTGGCGCCGCACCGGCGGCGCCAGGTGCCGCGCGTAAAACACCACCGCCTGTTGAACCTGCCGCGACAACTCCGGCTGGCCGCCGGACGGAAAATTCGCACAGCCGAGGCTTAGCTGAGTCTCGGTGCAAACGTCATTGGGAAAACGGCTTGAGGTAATGCCGATATCGTTGGCGAATGCATCCAATGCCTGGTGCTCCACGCTCGACTGAGTGGCCTTCCAGCCAAATCTCCCAATCGCCTCAGGCTCGCCCGCGAGCGCGATGCCCGCCTGCACCCGACCGACCAGCCCGTCCCGCCGCTGCAATTCGGCGTAAGCGCGGAGATCTGCTGGGGGGATGGCCTCCAGCAGCCCCATCCCGATCACTGCTGGTGCGACACGCAAACTCAGCCGCAGGCCTGCGTCGGCCTCACCATAAGCCCAGTCGGTCACCACGAGCTCCGGACGCCGCAAGGTGATCACTGAACCGTCGGGCAATGTCTCTGGCGACTCCTGCCACCGCACCGAGACTCGGGCCTCCGGAGCAAGTCCCGGAACCGCTCGCGTTTGCAAGTGCCGTCCGTACACCGGATCGGCTTGGCCACCCGCAAGCGCGAGGCGCACAACCGCAGACGTGAGAAATTCGTCGGGGCCGGCCGGTGCATGGCCGCGGCCGTCGCGGATGTGGCAATCCTGGCAGGCCGCTGCGCTGTACAACGGCCCAAGGCCGTCCCGACCTGCTGTGGAAGCACCCGCGGCAACCCAAGGGTTGGTGAAGAACGAATTGCCAACGACAAAATCCAGGCGCTCTTCGCTGGTCAAGTTCCCGAAGGGCTGCGACAGCGCGTCCGCGCTGAGCGCCGACAATGGGCTTAACTCGAGAAACGTCGTCTCACCGCCGGGCAGCGCCTGCGGCGGCAAGACCGAGACCGGTTGCTCGACCTCGGCAGGCGGGCGACTGCTTGATGCGAACTGGGTTGGAGTCGTGACGTCTGCCGAAGCCTCTTCATCAGCGAAGCCGCATCCCGCGGTCAAGAGCGCGACCACGAAACAACTCATCCGCATGGCCGCGATCGCACGCCGGCCGCTCCACGCATCCGCCAAGTTGAAGTTCAGAAACACCATTTGGCAGCGATGCTTACACGCGGAAGTTCGATCGTTTTCTTATACACGCTCTGAGCCCCGAGAACCTGATCCCAGACCCGGTCTTCGCGAACCCGAAGCACGCGGCAATGCCGTGGTGGCTACTGGTCGAGCTGGGACAAATCCCGCACCGCGCCGCGTGCGGCGGAGGTCGTCAGCGCAGCGTAAGCCCGCAACGCCTGCGACACGACCCGCTCACGGTTGACCGGCTTCCACGCCGCCGCACCGCGCGCCACCATCGATTCCCGACGCTCGGCGAGCTCGGCGTCGGTGAGCACCACACGGATGCTGCGATTGGGAATATCGATTTCAATGGTGTCGCCGGACTCCACCAGGCCGATATCGCCGCCCTCTGCGGCTTCCGGTGAGCAATGGCCGATGGACAGGCCCGAGGTTCCACCCGAGAAACGGCCGTCGGTGATCAGCGCACAGGCCTTGCCCAGCCCCTTGGATTTCAGGTAGCTGGTGGGATAAAGCATTTCCTGCATGCCCGGCCCGCCTTTGGGGCCTTCGTAACGGATGAGCACCACGTCCCCAGCCTTGACCTTGTTGCTGAGCAGGATGCCGTCGATGGCTTCTTCCTGGCTTTCGAAGATGACCGCCGGCCCGGAGAACTTGAGGATGGACTCATCCACCCCAGCCGTTTTCACGATGCAGCCCTCTTTGGCGATGTTGCCGTAGAGCACGGCCAGTCCGCCGTCTTTCGAGTAGGCATGCTCCACATCGCGGATGCAGCCGTTCGCCCTGTCCACGTCCAGATCCGGCCAGCTCGCCGACTGGCTGAATGCAATCTGGGTCGGAATGCCGCCGGGCCCGGCGATATACCGCACCTCGGCCTCGGCGGCGCTCATGACATCCCAGCGGGCGATGGCGTCGCCCAGCGTCTTTTCATGCACCGTGCTGCAATCCCGATGCAGCAGACCGCCGCGATCCAGCTCGGCCAGAATGCCGATCACGCCGCCAGCGCGATGCACGTCTTCCATATGGTATTGCTGCGTGGCCGGCGCCACCTTGCAGAGGTTCGGCACCTTGCGGGACATGCGGTCGATATCCGCCATCGTGAAATCCACCCCCGCCTCGTGTGCGGCCGCCAGCAAATGCAGGACGGTATTGGTGGAACCGCCCATGGCGATATCCAGTGCAATGGCGTTCTCGAAGGCCTCGAAGGTCGCGATTGCCCGCGGCAGCACGGCCTCTTCGTCGCCCTCGTAGTAACGCTTGGCCAGATCGACAATCTGGCGGCCGGCCTGCAGGAACAGTTCTTTTCGCTCGGCATGGGTGGCCAGCAACGAGCCGTTTCCGGGCAAGGACAGGCCCAGGGCTTCGGTCAGGCAATTCATGGAATTGGCCGTGAACATGCCGGAGCAGGATCCACAGGTCGGGCAGGCGCTGCGCTCGATGCTGGCGACATCCTCATCGGATTCGTCTGCATTGGCCGCGCTGACCATGGCATCGACCAGGTCCAGCTTGATATCGCCCTTGCCGGCGAGCTTCACCTTGCCGGCCTCCATCGGCCCGCCAGAGACGAACACCGTCGGAATGTTCAGCCGCATGGCTGCGTTGAGCATGCCGGGCGTGATCTTGTCGCAATTGGAGATGCACACCAGTGCATCAGCGCAGTGCGCGTTGACCATGTATTCGACACTATCGGCAATCAGATCGCGGCTGGGCAGGCTATACAACATGCCGCCATGCCCCATGGCGATACCGTCATCCACGGCGATCGTGTTGAATTCCTTGGCGACACCTCCTGCCGATTCGATTTCTCGTGCCACCAGTTGCCCCAGGTCTTTCAGATGAACGTGACCTGGCACGAACTGGGTGAAGGAATTCGCAATGGCGATGATCGGCTTGCCAAAGTCGTCATCCGTCATGCCGGTGGCACGCCACAGGGCGCGCGCGCCGGCCATGTTGCGACCGAATGTGGTGGTGCGAGAGCGGTATGCGGGCATGTCTGTAGTCCTGACAGCGCGCCGGATTCAGGCGCGCCGTGATTCGCGGGGAGGCGAATTGCAGCACAGACACGGCCACCGTCCAAGCGATATGACTATGACGATTGACACAATCACCGCACCACAGCCCCGGACAGGGGCCCCCGCGACCGGAAAAAACACCCACTTGCCGTACGGCGGTGCGAACAAACCACCTCGGCATCAACGCGATGGTCGCTGGTCACGGCGTACCGGCGCACTTTGAGCATCACGGGAAACATCCGATAATGCACCGTCACCAAGCATGAACCGCGTGCCTCCAAGTGCTGCGGCTTGCGCTCCGGTGCCCAAAACTTTGAGCCCCCGTCGAAACAGCCGATACCGGATGGGCTGCCGCATCCGATCATCAACGGGGTCAGTGACCACGCCACGCCTTGCCTCGCGCGCCCATTGCTGCCTCTGCAACTCAATTATCGGAACGACCCCATGACCCACGCTCCCCAAGTCAGAATTCCCGCAACCTACATGCGCGGCGGCACGTCCAAGGGCGTTTTTTTCAATCTCGCCGAACTGCCTGAAGCGGCGCAGGCTCCAGGTGCGGCGCGTGACCGCCTGCTGCTCCGCGTGATCGGCAGCCCGGACCCCTACGGCAAGCACACCGACGGCATGGGCGGCGCGACGTCCAGCACCAGCAAGACCGTGATTCTGTCGAAGAGCAGCCAGCCGGATCACGATGTCGACTACCTGTTCGGTCAGGTCTCGATCGACAAGCCCTTTGTGGACTGGAGCGGCAACTGCGGCAATCTGTCCGCGGCCGTCGGCCCCTTTGCGATCTCCAATGGCCTGATCGACGCTGATCGCATCCCGAAAGACGGCATCGTCACGGTGCGAATCTGGCAGGTGAACATCGGCAAGACGATTGTCGCGCAGGTGCCGATCACCAACGGTGAGGTGCAGGAAACCGGCGATTTCGAGCTGGATGGTGTGACCTTCCCGGCCGCCGAGATCGAAATCGAGTTCATGGACCCGGCCGATGGCGAAGGCTCGATCTTCCCGACCGGCAACCTCGTGGATGACCTGGAAGTTCCCGGCCTCGGGACCTTGAAGGCCACGATGATCAACTCCGGCATCCCGACCATCTTCGTCAACGCCGACGCCATCGGCTACCGCGGCACCGAGTTGCAGGGCGACATCAACGAAGACAAGACGGCGCTGGAGCGATTCGAGACGATTCGTGCGTACGGCGCCGTAAAAATGGGCCTGATCGATAACATCGCCGAGGCCGCCGACCGGCAGCACACGCCCAAGGTCGCCTTTGTATCCCCCCCTGCGGACTACGTCGCCAGTAGCGGCAAGCCCGTCCAGGCTGACGGTATCGACCTACTCGTGCGCGCCATGTCTATGGGCAAGCTCCATCACGCCATGATGGGCACCGCCGCTGTCGCCATCGGCACCGCCGCGGCTATTCCCGGCACGCTGGTTAACCTCGCGGCCGGCGGCAAGGACCGCACCGCCGTACGCTTCGGCCATCCCTCCGGAACGCTGCGTGTGGGCGCCGAAGCCAAGCTCATAAACGGCGAATGGCAGGTCACCAAGGCCATCATGAGCCGGAGCGCACGCGTGTTGATGGAAGGCTCGGTTCGCGTGCCGGTCGACGCACCGACCTAACAAAACACCGGGCACCTCCGAGAGCCGATTGCGGAACAAGCTCACGGTACAAGGGTCGCATCCCTATGGATGCCCCCAAAAACGCCGCCCCCGACGCGCACGAGTGGGACGATGTCATCGTCGATATCGTCGATTACGTGAACGCCGCACCTGACTTCTCGACGCAGACCTACACCACCGCCCGCCACTGCCTGATCGATACGCTGGGCTGCGGTCTGGAAGCGCTGGAATACCCCGCCTGCCGCAAGCTGTTGGGGCCGGTGGTACCCGGCGCATCACTGACAAACGGCGCCAAGGTGCCCGGCACGGGCGATCAGCTGGACCCGGTCAAGGCTGCTTTCGATATCGGCGCGATGGTCCGCTGGCTGGATTTCAACGACACCTGGCTGGCGGCGGAATGGGGACACCCTTCCGACAATCTCGGCGGCATTCTCGCGATGGCCGATTGGTTGAGCCGGAACGCGTTACGCACTGGCGGCGAACCTCTGCGGATGCGTGATGTACTCACCGCGATGATTCGGGCGCATGAGATTCAGGGCTGCATCGCGCTGGAAAACAGTTTCAACCGGGTCGGACTGGACCACGTTGTACTGGTCAAGGTCGCCACAACCGCGGTCGTCGCCCAGATGCTCGGCCTGACCCGCGAGCAACAACTGGCTGCCGTGTCCCACGCGTGGGTTGATGGCCAAAGCCTGCGGAGCTACCGCCATGCCCCCAACGCCGGCAGCCGCAAGAGCTGGGCCGCGGGCGATGCCACCAGTCGTGGTGTTCGTCTGGCGCTAATCGCCCAGAGCGGCGAGATGGGCTACCCCACCGCCCTGTCCGCAAAGACCTGGGGGTTTTATGACGTGTCCTTCGATGGCAAGCCCTTCACATTTCAGCGCCCGTATGGCGACTACGTGATGGACAACATCCTGTTCAAGATCAGCTACCCGGCTGAGTTTCACGGGCAAACAGCGGCCGAAGCGGCCATCACCTTGCACCAGCAACTGCAGCAGGCCGGACGCGATGTGCAGGACATCGCACGCATCACGATTCGCACCCATGAATCCTGCATTCGCATCATCGACAAGAAGGGGCCGCTGCACAATCCGGCGGATCGGGACCATTGCGTGCAGTACATGGTCGCCGTCGCCCTGCTCTTCGGCAGGCTGACGTCTGCGGATTACGAAGACGATGTTGCTGCCGATCCGCGCATTGACGCGCTGCGCAATACCATGCACTGCGTGGAAGACCCCGCCTTTACGCAGGATTATCTGGACCCAGACAAGCGCAGCATTGCCAACGCGCTGACCATCGAGTTCAACGACGGCACGTCACTCGACGAAGTCGTCGTTGAATACCCGGTCGGTCACAAACGCCGTCGTGCTGAGGGCGTGCCGTTGCTGGAAGATAAGTTCAGGGCCAACCTCGCCCGCATCTTTCCGGATGATCAGCAATCGCGGATCTGGAATACCTCTGCGGATCAGGCCTCGCTGGAACAGCGACCGGTTAACGAGTACGTGGACCTGTTCGATCCGCGCGGTTAGCCCGCGACGACATCGACGCTCAATCAGCGACCGTGCCGGCATGCAGATCGGCATCGATTACATCGTTTAACTCGCTGGAGAACGGTCCGACACGAAACGGCGCCGCCGCATGATTCGACCGCCAATCAAATGCGGCAGGAATCACCATACCCAACAGAGCGAACACAGCCGTCGCCGCAACAACAGCCCAGGCAAGAATTGCAATTGGATCTACAAACATGACGCTTACCTATTAGTAAGGATGTTGCCATGCACAATAGGGGCGTGAATGCTGCAATGCAACATTGGCGTTCGACCGTTCATCGGATGCGGCCGAGCGACCCTAGACTCTGAGAGATCCAATCGAAGATTGGCAATTAACTCATTGAGTTAATTAACCTGCTCTTGTACCCAGCCGGGCGGATTGAGCGCGACCTCGGCGGCGCAAGGCCAGCCGTGGCGCACCATCGGACGCGGGTGTCACCGGGGCGAATCGAGGGCCCCGCCGCGTGATCACGAGGCTCGATCAGATCAACCTCGCCGGATGGATCGTCCATGCACCGCCAGGACACCCAGCCAGAACAGGCCGAGCAGTGTGACCAAACCCATGGTTCCCGAACCGCCCGGCGCCGCGTCGCTGTCGGTCTCGTCAGGATCGGCTGCGTCCCCACCGGCCTTTCGGGTCCAGGCCGTGTAGTCGCCGGAAACCATCGTCTCGCCGTCTCCGTCGGCCTGGACACGGAACCAGTACGGCGTCCGCGCTGAAAGGCCGTCGATGGTCACGCGCATGGGGCCATCGTCCACGATGGCTCCAACGACACGCGTCTGCGTGTAGCTCGGCAGCTGTTCGGTGAGTTGGACGTGGTAGTTAACACCTGCCTTGGCGTCCCACTGGACCTCGATGCTCTGATCGGTCGCGTTCAGCACGTCGATACCCGTAATCGCCAACCAGGTGGGCTCGGCGGCCTCGCTCTGGCTGAAGCCGCCGCGAGTGTTGTCGACAAACGCACGCAAATCGGAACTGGGGAACGGGTACGGATCCACGATCTGCGGGTACGCGCCGTTGTCGAGCGCATCCGCGAGCCGTTCCAGTTCGTCCAGATGCCAGCTCACCCAGGCGGACGATTCCGGTGACAGGCTGCGCCCGCCAAACACGGCGCCGGCCATGTGGAACCAGATCTCCGTCGCCACGCGCTGCTTGGTCAGCAAGGTCTCCAGCGACGCGAAGACTTGCGCGGCCATGCGCGTGCGCAGCTCCGGCAAGGCATCCAGATTGCGCTGCGCCAGGTCCATCGCCTCGAACTTTTCCTGCAACAGTTCCAGCACCACCTGTCGCGAAGGCGACAGCAACTGCGCGGTGACCGGTGCGTACGCGACATCCCATTGCGAGATCGTCTTGTCGAACATCAGGCTCAGGGCATCTGCGTTGCTGGCCGGCAGCTCACTGCCCTTTTTGAAGGCCCACTCCCCCTTGGCGTAGTACATCTTGCGGCCCACCCAGTAGGTGCGACGCAGTATGTCGAACAGCTGCCGATGGGGGGCGGTGCCCGCTTCGACTCCGAATTTCGAGCGGATGAACCGATCGAGAATGGTCTGCCAGTCGAGATCGGAGTCGCCGACGAGCTGCGCCTGTGCGAACAGATTGGCCTCGTTGAGCGTGCCCATGGCCGAGTATTCATAGCGATCCACCCGGCAGGTCGAGCCGATGAACGGGCTCGCCGCGTCCGTCTGCCGCGCTCGCGCCTCGCGATACCGCTGGGCGAAGTATTCCGCCGCCACGAACGGAATGGCGCCTCGACCCCAGTACTCACCGGCACAGTCCAGTTCAAAAATCTGGTCGTGAGGCCCGATGTCGCCCATCAGGGCATTCAAGGGGTAATAGGGCTCAAAGTCATTCGGCTCGGATTTCGACATCGCGACAATCGGCCGCTGGGTCTCCGCGATCGCGGACCGCAGATAAGGGATCTCGTAGCCCTTGTGATAGAAGGTGCGGACGTAAACCTGCTTGCCGAATTCGTCCATGACCACCCGGGACACGGCTTCGATCATCGCCTTGTACTTTTCCTTGACCGCCGCGAATGCCAGCGGCTGGCAGGACGGCACGATGTAGGCGAGCTCGGTCGGGGCGCTGCCGAAACTGATCATCACGCCGTCGATCTCCGGCGCGGCCGTCAATGCATCCCGATAGGCCTGCATCTTCGCCTGCATATCCTCGCCATCGAGATCGAAACAGTAGGTATAGGTGTCTGAGGTGTTCAGCTCCTGCATCCAGACGATGGCCTGCCCGCCCTGGGCATGGATCGCATCGGCCAACACGCGCACGCGCTGCACCACCTCGGGCTCGGTTTGAAACTGATCGACCCGCGTGACGATGCGGTGCGACAACTGCACATGCGTCACTCCGAAATCTCGAACCTGCCCGATCACGGCCAGGTTGTAGTCCATGTCGTCCTGGGTGAGCGTCCAACCGTGGAACGGCAGGGGTTCGGCGGCAAATGCCGCCCCCGCCAGCGACGCCAAGGCCACGCTGGCGACGGAGAGAAGCCGACATGTCATGTTCGAATATCCATCGTTAACCGGAAGACGCTGCGCTAAACCAGCGCGGCATCATCGGTCACCGATGTGACACCCCCGCGAACAACCACGGCGGCAGACCAACTAGCGCGGCCGTCGCGGGCCCCACCTACTCCGCCTGAACCAACATCCGGTTGCGATGTTCGAGCACGGTAATCGTCACGATGTAAACCGCGACGACCATCGGCGAGAGACCAGCGCGTGGCTTTGCAGGAGCTGGGCGTAGCGCTCGTCCAGGGTCGCGGGCGCGCTCACGATTCGATGCCCCAGTCCTGCAGCACCGCGGCCGTGTCTGACCCGGCGGGTCTCGCACCAAAACGCACTTCGCTCGGCGTGCGGCTAAAGCGCGGCGCCGGTGCGGGCTGCGTCATGCCGTCAATCTCGATGTAGGTTTTGCGTGCGACGTTGTGGGGATGCTCCGGCGCCTCCAGAAAATTCAGCACGGGGGCTACACAGGCATCCGCACCCTCGAAGATCACGCGCCATTCATCGCGCGTCTTGGTCCGAAATGCATCGCCGATGTCCTGCTTGAGCTGCGGCCAAACGTCCGGCGTGTACTGCTTGGCAGCATAACCGGCGTCCAGGCCGAGCTTTTGGATGAACTCGCCGAAGAACTGCGGTTCCAGCGGCCCGACAGACATGTACTGCCCGTCGCTGGTTTCGTAGCTATCGTAGAACGGTGCGCCGGAATCGAGCAGGTTCGCACCACGCTCCGGCTGCCAATGCCCCATGGCGTGCATGGAGTGGAACATCGCCATGAGCACGGCCGAGCCGTCCGTCATCGCGGCATCTACAACCTGCCCCTGCCCTGATCGCTGAGCCTCCAGCAAGGCTGCGAGAACACCGGTGACGAGAAACATGGTGCCGCCGCCATAGTCGCCCACCAAGTTCAGCGGCGGAGTTGGCCGCTCGCCAGCGTGCCCGATCGCATGCAGGGCGCCCGTCAATGCGATGTAATTGATGTCGTGGCCGGCGCTCTGTGCCAGCGGACCGGATTGACCCCAGCCGGTCATTCGGCCGAATACGAGCTTGGGGTTTCGCTTCAAAGCCTGATCCGGCCCAAAACCCAAACGCTCGGCCACACCGGGACGAAACCCCTCGATCAGCACGTCGGCCCGTTCGATGAGCATTAGCAGCCGCTCGGTGTCAGCCGGGTCCTTGAGATTCAGCACGATCGAGCGCTTGCCGCGCAGGCTGCATTCCGGCAGCGCCTGCTTGCTGGCCTTGCGCTCCACCACCACGACTTCCGCACCCAGGTCGGCGAGTATCATGCCGGCCAGCGGCGCGGGGCCGAGCCCCGCCAGCTCGATCACCTTGTAGCCGGCCAACGGTCCGCCGGATGGCTGGTTGTTATCTGCAGACACCTTCACTCCTTGCGCGTTGTTACGTTTGTATCGATGGGCGACGTCGCCGGCACTTCGTAGTGCTCCAGGTATCCCTGCATCGCGAGTACCGCAGCCTGACGATAGTCGGGCGTGATGTAGCCGTGTTCCAGAAACGAGCGCCGGAAACAGCTCAGGCCGATGTCCGCCACCAGGGTGGCGACATCAGGCTCCAACGGCAGTGAGAGCTGCTCGTTCGCCCAGATGCGGCG
The DNA here is from genome assembly GCA_023146115.1 of Abyssibacter sp. Taxonomy (GTDB): domain Bacteria; phylum Pseudomonadota; class Gammaproteobacteria; order Nevskiales; family OUC007; genus Abyssibacter. The sequence continues at coordinate 19,228 of JAGLCS010000058.1, forward strand.
CCCCAGGTCGCCCAGACGGCGCATCAGCATGTCCTGCGCCCGGAAACTGCTATCGGTGACGGCGCCGCCCAGAATCAGCGTTCGCGCCACGGAGTGGGCGTTGTGATAGTCGACGGCGTAGTCCACCACCCGCTGGATTGCGTCCCGCCACGACAATGCAGCGAACTCCCCGATGCGTTCGTTGAGCACGGTTTCCAGCGCATCCAGGTGGCGCTTCGCCAGTTCGTTGAGAATCGCGTGCGGCGTGGGGAAATAGCTATAGATACTGCCTCGCGTCATCTCCAGCCGCTCGGCAATGGTCGGAATGGAAAACCCCTGCAGACCCGATTCCTCCAGCAGCTTTTCGCTCTCGGTCAGGACGGCATCGAAACGGGCACGAGCGCGATCCTGCGTCGGTACGCGCGCCACGGCGAGCGGGTCCAGCACAGTTTGCCGTTTCGACTGCATCGTTCAGCGGCCCTGGAACCGAGGCGACCGCTTCTCAGCAAATGCCATGGCCCCTTCGATGAAATCCTGCGTCTGGCCGCAGTCCCGCTGGAGTTCGCGCTCCATCTGCAGCTGCGCCTCCATGGAGCCGGTTTCACCGGCCCGAACCGCCAGCTTGATGTTGGTCAGCGCCAGTCGCGGCCCCTCGGCCAGCCGGGTCGCGAGTGCCATGCTGTGCTCCATCAAGGATTCGTCATCCTGCACATCCCAGATCAGGCCCCACTGCTGTGCCTGTTCGGCGCTGAGCTTGTCGCCCAACATCGCCAGACCCATCGCGCGCTGTGGCCCGAGCGCCTGCGCCAAGGTGTAGGTACAGCCCGCATCCGGCATCAAGCCCAGATGCACGAATGCCTGAAGAAAGTAGGCGGACCGGGCGGCCACGGTCAGGTCAGCCGCCAAAGCGAAGCCTGCCCCGGCGCCGGCCGCAAGCCCGTTAACGGCCGTGATGACGGGCTTGGGGGCGTTCCGCAGCTTCAGGACGATCGGGTTGTAGAGCGTTTCCAGCGCGGCGCCGAGATCCAGCTTGCCGCTCTCATCCCTGGGCAGGTCTGCAGGGCTGCCACCGACATCCGCACCTGCACAAAAGGCACGCCCTTCGCCGGTCAGCACGATGACGGCCACCTCGGCGTCGGCGATGGCAGCATCCAGCGCATGGTTCAGCTCGGTGAGCAGATCCATCGACAAGGCATTGAGCATTTTTGGCCTGTTCATCGACAAGACCTCCACCCGGCCCTGGCGGCTGACCAGTAGATTTTCGTAATCCATGTCACGGTTCCAAATCAAAGAAATCGGGGATCGAGCAACCTTGCCACAGCCGGTGTCGCCGAACCGGCAGACGCGCGCCCGCGCTGGATTCAGGCAGCTCGGCGCTTGGGCTTGTCCGCGCCGGTCTCAAACCGGTAGGCGGCCAGATCCGGCGTGGCGGTACGCATGCGGTACTCGCGCATGGTGCCGGTCCAGTTGTTCGTGTTCACACCATCAGCCGTGACATACCAGCTCTGGCAGCCGCCTTCGAAGGTGGTGCCCGCACTGCGCTCGCGCATCTCGTTAATCCAGGCCCGCTCAGCCTGAGGCGTGACCTCGGCCGTGGACCAGCCTTGCTCGTCCTGTGCCTGCAGCAGGCTCACGATGTAGCGCTGCTGGCATTCCAGCATGTAGATGATCGAGCCCGATCCGAGGTTGGTGTTGGGGCCGTAGAGCACATGAAAGTTCGGATACCCGCTGACCGCCATGCCGAGATAGGCGGCGGCCCCTCGCGCCCAGTCTTCATGCAGATCGCGACCGTCGCGGCCCGTGACCCGCATGGGGGTGAGAAATTGCGTGGCGGCGAAGCCGGTGCCGAAGATGATGGTGTCCACCTCCCGCTCGCGGCCATCCTCGGTCCGGATGCCTCCTGCGGTGATCTCCTGAATGCCGTCGGTCACCGGCTCGACGTTGTCCCGCATCAAGGTGGGCAACCAGTCACGCGTAAGCAAAATGCGTTTGCAGCCGATGGGGTAGTCCGGCTTCAGCCGCGCGCGGAGCCCCGGATCACGCACCTGCATCTTGAATTGCAGACGTGACAAGGCCGACACGGCTCCCTCAATCCAGCGATTGCCCGCATAAGCGCGCGCCAAGGTTTCGGTGAGGCACTTGATGCGAAAGCGATCGACATCATGTAGCACCGGAAAACGGCGGAACAACCACTGTTCAGTGCCTGAGAATACGCGGTCGAACTTCGGAATCACCCAGCCTGGCGACCGTTGGAAGACATGCAGCTTGGCGACCTTCGGCGCGATCGCCGGCACGAACTGGATCGCACTGGCGCCGGTGCCAATCGCGGCGACCCGTTGGCCTGCGAGATCGTGATCGTGATCCCAGGTCGCCGAGTGAAAGTAGCGGCCTTGGAATGTTTCGAGGCCCGGTATGGCCGGAATCGACGGCCGATGCAGCTGCCCAACCGCGCTGACCACGTGATCCGCTTCGATCGTCGAACCGTCACCCAGCGACAATCGCCAGCAAACGTCGGACTCGTCATACCGGGCCTGCGCGACTTCGGCGCCAAACCGGATATGCGAACGCAGTCGAAACTTGTCCGCGCAGTGCCGCATGTACCCGAGAATCTCGGGCTGTGGCGCGTAGCGGCTGGACCAGGGGTAGTGATTTTCGAACGAGAACGAGTACAGGTGCGACGGGACATCGCAGGCCGCACCCGGATAGGTGTTTTCACGCCAGGTCCCGCCGACATCCTGGGCTTTTTCCAGCAGCACGAAGTCGTCAATGCCGGCCTGCTTGAGGTAGTAGGCCATTCCCAACCCGCCGAACCCGGCACCGATGATCGCGACCCGGTAGCGCCCGCGATCTGGCGTCATTGCCTCTGCTGTCATGGCGATGTCCTCTGTCTCCAACGCAGTGTCTGACCCCTCTGGCCACAACGGTGGCCGGGCGCCTTCTTACCGCCGACGCTAGAGACATAAATGACACTTGTCAATTATTGACCCAGCCATCCCACCACCGCGAAGCATCTCGCGGCAAAAGCCTGCCATCCGCTAGACTACGCGCGCCGTACCACTGCACGCGCCTGTAGCTCAGCTGGATAGAGCATCGGCCTTCTAAGCCGGCGGTCGCAGGTTCTTATGTGTAGTAGGATATACTGCACACGTTACAATGTGTTTTTCTCTATCGGCCTGTAGCTCAATTGGATAGAGCAGCCGCCTTCTAAGCGGCAGGTTCCCAGTTCAAGCCTGGGCAGGCCGATGCCACATTTGCAATAAAAACAATAAGATGCAATGCAATTCCCGTCAATTGAGTGGATCCATTGTGTCTTTATCATGCAATGGTGCATGCGTTGCTATAATCAGATAATGTAGTATAATCTGATGCATGCGTAACGAATTAACGAAAACGGGCAAGAAAAGAGCAGCACGGGGTCCTAGACAAGGCCGCATTCGTAAGGTCACGTTTGACGACGAGGTTACAGGCAGAACCCTGTACGCCCTCTTGGATGATGAGAACGGATGTGAGGTCCCCTTTGTTCGTGATTACATTCGGAAACGAGCACGGCAAAGCGCCAAGAATTCCCAAAATACTCTGGATTCCATAGGCCAAGATCTAAAAGTATTTTTCGAATACTTCTACACGGCCATTCATCTTTACGAATCATTCAGCCCCCTTCAAACGCCAATAGCCGACGTACTGGGCGCATATCCGCAATACCTTGGATCAAGGGTTACGACAAGTAAGTTTGCTCAAGCTGTGGCCGCGCAAACCGGTATAAACGGTTACTCCAAGGCGTCTGTGAGAAGGATGCTTTCCACTGTCAACGGATTTCTTCTGGATAGCGCTGCGTACCACTCTTCGTTGGTCAACTTGTCAGCAGCGGGCTTGCTAGACCAGCAGGTTGCGAAAGACACGATCCACAACATGCTCCTGGATAAAAAGTCATTGACCCAGAGGGAGTCAAGAATTCTGTATGAAAAGTCTTGGCTGAGTGGTTGCATATCAGGCGGTGCGAAGATAACCAACAGCAGCTATTTCTCCCTGCCAGCGGAGTTAAGAGCTGTGGGCTCGCGTGTGAACAAAGCTTTCCCTCTGACGCGAGTTGTAGACCTGTTGGATGCCGCGCAGACAGCACGCGACAAGTGCCTATGGTCCCTGATGTTGGGGACAGGTATTCGTTCTCACGAAGCCCTCCAGGTGCTGCTAGATGACATCGATCCTCGAAATGAATCAGTCGTCGCAATCAACCCGAACAACAGACCTCGTGCATACAACCATGTTCCGGTGGAATGGCGAAAGAAGTTGGCCTGGAAGCAACGGGAGGATGGTGAACTGCACTTTATTGAGCCGTTCAGGTCGGTGTTTTTTTCCTCGCTGGAAGAATATCTGAGCCACGAGAGGCCAAGGGAAAGTATCACCCATGACTTCTTATTCGTATCCCTGTCCAACAACGCGCGAGGGCGGCCCTGGTATCTCGGCGATGCAACTTCTCACAACATCCCTATAAAAGAGGCGCAGTCCGTTATGGAGCAGAAGGGGATCACTTTTGAACGGGTTTACACCCTTCACTCGCTGAGACATTGGTTCGCAGTATTCATGCTCAACTATTTCAAGAATGGAGAGCAATATGGCCTCAATGAAAACGTGGTAATGAATATTATGAGCCACCGTTCCATAGAGACCACAAGGCTCTATGCCGTACGGGATCGCATGATAGTTAATGCAATGATTGAGTCTTTTAACTCAGCAATGAAAAGCAATCATCTCTCTATAGATAGCTTTGTAAGCAGCGCAAGATCACTTGTCGGAGTTGGTCGTGACTAGATTTCGAATACTAGATCCGGATCAGCTTCCAGAAATCTTAGAGCTAATCAGGCAATCAAAAGAATCGGCGAAATCTAAAAAAATGATAAGCGCTCACAATGCGATCGAGCGCTCCCTTACTTCATTGTCAGAACAAGTAGGGATGGCGGATGCATTCACTCGCCTGTTCCAAACGCTTTTTTGCTCCGGCAACCCCGCAGAGAAGCGAGCTCAGATGAAGGAGCTAACTTCCGTAACAATATTAGAGGCTGAAAGGGCTTATTTCTTAGCTCTCGTATATTTGATTGCATCACATGCCGTAAAAAATCAAGCGGCAGTTTTTAGCACACGAAATGAAGTCCGCCCTCCAGCAAAAGTAAACGCTGAATTCCAGGATACAGTGTTATGGAAAGAACTGACGCCATCTTTCAAGTTTTCGCATGAACTCGTCTGGCACCAGAGAGACAATGAAATCTATAACTGGTCAGATGTCGCTGATGCATTCTATAAATACTGCGATGATAATGGCCATAGGTACAAGTGGACAAAACATGTTCTGAGATCGTTTTGTAGACTTTGCTTCTATTCAGGTGTCAATGAGGTCAAAGAAATAAATGGAAGCCTAATCAACTGGTTCAAAAATAATGACCTCTCCACCTCTGATCGTAGTATCGGGTTTATTCCCGACTTTCTTGTTCTGAACGGTGCACCCTCCGCTCTGGACGATCCAGACGAAAACTACACGCCAGATATCGCATGGCTCGAAGATAACTTGCATCCGAGTCCGGGCGAAAACGATCCGGGCCAGAAAGAAGTAATAATTAACGGCCAAACCTTCATCGAAGAACGACAGACTTCTCTTGCATGGGCTGGTCTCAAAGGCACAAAGGTTCTCAAAAAACCAGTACGGCGGGAGAAAAACTTCGGTGGATGGGTCTTTGATGGGCCAGCTTCGAAATACAAGTTCGACAATCTAATTGAAGAACAACCCAACAGCACATGGCTTCTCGCCGAGATGGATTTCATCGGGAGTCTTCGCGAGGCGTCTACGAAAAAAAACAAAAATAACCATATTTCAATTTTCAACGCATACCTTTTTGGCTACCTACCATATGCCATCAATGAATGTAAGATCGATCGGGTCCGATGGCCATCAGAACCTAAGTTGTTTCACAGTGCAGTATTCGTGGGGCGTTCCCGCTTAATTATGAATCAATGGGGCGTATCGGCCGATTCGCGAATGCCTTTGACGATTGTTGAGTTTTTGGAAATTTACTATGACGCCGAGGATGAGCAAACCAACGCACCTCGTGACTGTTTGGCAGATATAGGTCTGTTTTTTGACTACGTGTCCGCAAAGTTGAGCGAAAATCCGGGCTGCCGGCTTGATTCGAATCCAATCACATTAAGTGATAGGAGAGCCTTTCGAGGTTATGGTTACAGGACTAGCCGCAAGAAGGTACCAGACTTTGAGTATTGGATTCTTTTTAGAGAGTTTGTTTATGTTCTTGCGGAAGCAATGATTGAAAACATCCATGCTCCAAAGCCTAAAGCTCGGTGTGGCACTGTCAAAGTTGACAAAGACATTGAGTTTGCAGATTACAAGACACGTGTAGGAACTATCGATGTTTCCAGTTTTTCGTCACCGATTCTCACTGCTGGCCACGATGGATTGATGCCTCTGTATTCGGAAAACCCAAGGAATGTAATCATCTTGCTGATGATGGCTTTTTCCGGGCTTCGATTTAGCAATGTGCTATGGCTGGATGCCGACACATATGACATGGAAAGCAGCTTGATGGAAGGCTATTGGGACGTTCATGTCAA
>JAGLCS010000059.1 GCA_023146115.1 Abyssibacter sp.
CGCTTATTTGGAATGACCAAACTTCGCTTCTCGCGCCTTGCCTAGCCTGTTGTCAGGCAGCAACTTGGCGGCGGGAATAGGTCAGAGTTTCCCTTAACGACCGGATACCCAAACAAATGGATGCAATCACCATCAAAAGCCTGATCGAGGCTGGTCTCCCCGATGCCGAGGTCGAAGTCATCGGAGACGACGGTCAGCATTTCCAGGCGACCGTGATCTCGCCGTCGTTCTCCGGCCAGTCAGTCGTGGCCTGTCATCGCATGGTCTACGCCGCGCTGGGTGATCGCATGGGAACCGAGATTCACGCCCTGCAATTGCGCACTCGCGCGCCCGCTTAAACAGGCCCCCCATGGACAAATTAGCGATCACCGGCAATGGCCCGCTGGATGGCGAGGTGCGCGCCTCCGGGGCCAAGAACGCCACGTTGCCGATTCTCTGCGCGGCCCTGCTCACGGAGGAGCCGTTGATGGTGCACAACGTGCCCCATCTCGAAGACGTGACCACGACCAACCGGTTGCTCGCGCGTCTGGGCGCCGACGTGACCATCACCGATCAATATGGCGTGCGTGTTCACGCGGCCAATCTGGAATCGCATGAGGCGCCCTACGAGCTGGTCAAGACCATGCGCGCGTCGATACTCGTGCTGGGGCCATTACTGGCGCGTCATGGTGCTGCGCGTGTCGCCCTGCCGGGCGGATGCGCCATCGGCTCGCGTCCGGTGGATCTGCACATCGCCGGCTTGCGTGCGATGGGCGCCGAGATCGAGGTGGACGCCGGCTTTATCGATGCCCGCGCCGGTCGCCTCAAGGGCGCTCGGATCGTCATGGAAACGGTGACGGTCACCGGCACCGAGAACCTGATGATGGCGGCCTGTCTGGCCGATGGTGAAACCCTGCTGGAAAACGCCGCGCGTGAGCCGGAGGTCATGGATCTAGCGCGTTGTCTCATCGCGATGGGCGCACAGATTGAAGGCGCGGGCACCAGCACCATCCGTGTACGTGGCGTGGCGGCGCTGCATGCTGCCGAGCATCGCGTGCTGCCGGATCGCATCGAGACCGGGACCTTTCTGGTGGCCGGTGCGATCTCGCGCGGGCGAGTGCATGTGCGCGACACCGATCCGACGCTGCTGGATGCCGTGCTGCTCAAGCTCGAATCAGCCGGAGCCAAGATCGATACGACCGCGTCGACGATCACCCTGGACATGCAGGGTCGGAGGCCGACGGCCGTGAATGTGCACACCGCCCCGCACCCTGCGTTTCCGACCGATATGCAGGCCCAGTTCACCGCGTTGAACACGATTGCCGACGGTGTCGGCACCATCACCGAGACGATTTTTGAGAACCGCTTCATGCATGCACTGGAGCTCCAGCGCATGGGCGCGGACATCAAGATCGAGGGCCACACCGCCATCGTCCGTGGCCGCGAACGCCTGCGCGCCGCGCCCGTGATGGCCACCGATCTGCGCGCCTCGGCGAGTCTGGTGATCGCCGCACTGGCTGCGGAAGGGGAGACCGTGGTTGATCGGATCTACCACATCGACCGCGGCTATGAATGCATCGAGGAGAAACTCTCCCAGCTCGGTGCGATCATTCGGCGCATTTCCTGAATTAGACCACCGGGTCAGTCCCATGCTTTCGATTGCAGTCTCCAAAGGGCGGATTCTCAAGGACACGCTGCCGCTGCTTGCCGCGGCCGGTATCGAGCCGGTCGAGGATCCGCACACCAGCCGCAAGCTGATCTTCGAGACCCATCGCGGCGACGCCAAGCTGATCGTCATCCGCGCCTCGGATGTTCCGACCTTCGTCGAGCATGGTGCGGCGGATATCGGCATCGCCGGCAAGGATGTATTGATGGAGCATGGCGGCGATGCTGTCTACGAGCCGCTGGATCTCAACATCGCCCGCTGCCGTTTGATGGTGGCCGGTCGTCCCGGCTGCCTTGATGTGGGGCAGCGGCGCCTGCGCGTGGCCACCAAGTATGTCGAGACCACGCGTCGGTTTTTCGCCGCGCAGGGCCGGCAGGTCGAGCTGATCAAGCTCTACGGTTCCATGGAATTGGCGCCGCTCGTGGGTCTGGCCGATTGCATCGTCGATCTGGTTGACACCGGCAATACCCTGCGCGCCAACGGTCTGGAGCCGCTGGAGCCGGTGGCCGAGATCAGTTCACGGCTAATCGTCAACAAGACCGCGATGAAGATGAAGCATGCGGCCGTGCAGCGATTGATCGACCAGCTCGCTCAGGTGACGGCGGATGCTTGATATTCAAACCATCGCCGCCGGCGATGCCGATTTCTGGTCGCGCGTCGATGCGCTGGCCACCAGCGATGCGGCGGAACGCGCGGACGTGCGCGAGGCTGCAGAATCGATCTGCCGCGACGTTCGCGAGCGTGGCGATGCCGCCGTGCTGGAATACACGCGCCGTTTTGATCGTCGGGATGACCTTGCCGGCGTCGCCGAACTCCGGTTGTCCCCCGAAGCGATGGCGCAGGCCTTCGAATCGCTGGACGCAGCGGCCCGCGACACGCTGGTCCGCACCCACGAACGTCTCGTCCGCTTCGCCGAGCAGCAGGTGGCGACGAGCTGGCGAATCACCGACGACATCGGTTGCGAGCTGGGCGAGCAGATCACCCCGCTCGATCGCGCGGGTCTTTATGTGCCGGGTGGCAAGGCCAGTTATCCGTCATCGCTGCTGATGAACGCAGTGCCGGCGCGGGTGGCGGGTGTCCGCGAGCTGGTCATGGTTGCGCCCACACCAGACGGGCAGATCAACCCATGGGTGCTCGCCGCCGCGCATCTCGTCGGCATTGACCACGCGTTTTGCATCGGCGGCGCGCAGGCCGTGGCTGCCATGGCTTATGGCACCGAGACCGTGCCTGCGGTGGACAAGATTGTCGGGCCGGGCAATGCCTACGTGACGGCGGCCAAACGCCATGTGTTCGGCGCGGTGGGCATCGACAAGCTGGCCGGTCCGTCGGAGATCCTGGTGATCTGTGATGGGCAGACCGACGTCGACTGGACGGTGCTCGATCTGTTCTCGCAGGCGGAGCACGACGAGGATGCGCAGGCCGTTCTCGTTTGCCCGGATGCCGACTACCTTGCACAGGTTCGCGCGCGGGCCGACGAGATGGCGAGAGCGCAGTCGCGCGAGGCGATTATTCGTGCCTCCTTGGCCGCACGCGGCGCACTGATTCATGTCGAGAACCTCGCGCAGGCAGCCGAGGTGGCGAATCGACTGGCGCCGGAGCATCTGGAGCTGTCAGTCGCTGATCCGGACGGTCTGCTGCCGAGCATTCGGCATGCCGGCGCGATCTTCCTGGGGCGGCACACGCCGGAAGCATTCGGTGATTATTGTGCCGGGCCGAATCACGTGTTGCCGACCGGGCGGGGGGCACGATTTTCGTCCCCGCTGGGCGTGCAGGACTTCCAGAAACGCAGCAGCCTGATCAAGGTTTCTCCCGCTGCCGCTGTCCAGCTGGCGCCGCTGGCCGGGCACTTTGCGGACGTGGAGGGGCTCGCCGCGCATGCGGAGTCCGCGCGTCGGCGCGGTGGCGGCGTCTGAGGCTGGTGGCATGCGCATTCGAGGTGTTTGGTCGGCGCTGAGCCGTTGGTCGCTGTGCTATACTCGCGCACTGCCTGAGCGAACCGGCACCACCTGTGTGCACGCACCGTATTCGGTGTGCAGGGCCACGCCGCCAGGCGTCAATAGCGTGGTCAATCCAGCTTTGTCTTTTCAAGTTGTCAATCAATTAGGGGCAGCATGAGCCAGGTGAAAGACGAGGGCGTCGACGCGGGGAAGCGTCGTTTCCTCACGCTTGCAACCTCGGTGGTCGGCGGCGCAGGAGCCGCGGCGGCCGCCGTTCCTTTTTTAGCGAGCTTCAAGCCCAGCGCCCGGGCGAAAGCTCTTGGTGCGCCGGTGAAAGCGGACGTCAGCAAGGTCGAAGACGGCGCCCGGGTGACGTACACCTGGCGTGGCAGTCCGGTCTGGCTCGTCAAGCGCACGCCGACGATGTTGGGGACGCTGCCCAAGCTGTCAGGCCAGCTGGCCGACCCGGAATCGAAGCAGCCGCAGCAGCCGGATTACGTCGACGGCGAAACCCGTTCGATCAAGCCGGAATTGCTGGTCATGGTCGGTCGTTGCACGCATCTGGGCTGCTCGCCGCTGTACCGCCCCGAGCCGGAAGCGGCTGACGTGCCGGGCGAATGGATGGGCGGGTTCTTCTGCCCCTGTCACGGTTCCAAGTTCGACCTCGCCGGCCGCGTCTACAAGGGCGTGCCTGCACCGCTGAACATGGAAGTGCCGCCGCATCGCTACGAGTCCGAGGCAGTGATTGTCATCGGCGAAGACACGGAGGCCGCGTAACATGGGCATCCAGGCAAACCCCCATAAGACGACCGGCTTTCTGGGCTGGATCGATGATCGCTTCCCGCTCACCAAGATGTGGAAGGATCACGTATCGGAGTACTACGCTCCGAAGAACTTCAACTTCTGGTACTTCTTCGGCTCGCTGGCGATGCTGGTGCTGGTCAACCAGCTGCTGACCGGGATCTTCCTGGCGATGCACTACAAGCCGGATGCCGATCTGGCTTTCGGCAGCGTCGAGTACATCATGCGGGATGTCCCCTGGGGCGACATCATCCGCTACATGCACTCTACCGGCGCGTCGGCGTTCTTCATCGTCGTCTACCTGCATATGTTCCGCGGCATGCTCTACGGCTCGTACCGCAAGCCGCGCGAGTTGATCTGGATCTTCGGCTGCCTGATCTATGTCTGCCTGATGGCCGAGGCGTTCATGGGTTACGTGCTGCCCTGGGGGCAGATGTCCTACTGGGGCGCGCAGGTGATCATCTCGCTGTTCGGCGCGATTCCGGTCATTGGGCCCGATCTGGTGGTTTGGATCCAGGGCGACTACGTTCCTTCGGACGCGACGCTCAATCGCCTGTTCTCCCTGCACGTGGTGGCACTGCCCTTCGTGCTGGTCGGCCTGGTGGTGGCGCATCTGATGGCGCTGCATGAGGTGGGTTCCAACAACCCCGATGGCGTCGAGATCAAGAAGGTCAAGGACGAGAACGGCATCCCGAAAGACGGCATTCCGTTCCATCCGTATTACACGGTCAAGGACATCATGGGATCGGTGTTCTTCCTGATCCTGTTCTCGGTCGTGTTGTTCTTCATGCCTGAGGGTGGCGGCTACTTCATTGAGGCGCCGAACTTCGAAGAGGCGAATCCGGCGGTGACACCGGATCACATCGCACCGGTGTGGTATTTCGCCCACTTCTACGCGATGTTGCGGGCGGTGCCATCGAAGCTGGGCGGCGTGATCATCATGGGCGGCGCCGTGCTGATCCTGTTCTTCATGCCCTGGCTGGACCGCAGTCCGGTCAAGTCGATTCGCTACAAGGGGCCGATCTTCAAGATCGCACTGGCGATCTTCACGGTGGCTGTGATCATGCTGTTCTGGCTGGGGACGGAGCCGACGACCGAGTCCAAGATTCTGCTCGCGCGGATTGGCACGGTGATCTATTTCGCCTTCTTCCTGGGTCTTCCCATTATTTCCAAGCTGGACTCCACCAAGCCCGTTCCGGAACGAGTCACGGATGCGCACTGACATGAAGTCGATGATCTCTCGCATTGCTGCCGTCGTCGCACTGCTGGTGTCGGCGCCCCTGTTCGCCGCTGGTGGTGGCGCACTGCCGTACAGCTACACGCCGGAACTGGGCAACGAAGCCTCGCTGCAGCGTGGTGCCAAGCTGTTCATGAACTATTGCTCCGGTTGCCACGGGCTGCAGTACCTGCGTTACAACCGCATGGCTGAAGATCTGGAGATTCCGGAGGATCTGCTCACGGACAACCTGATCTTCACCGGCGCCAAGCCGGGTGAGCACATCAACACGGCGATGCCCTCCGAGCCGGCCTCGGTCTGGTTCGGTCAGGCGCCGCCGGATCTCAGCCTGACCGCGCGGTCGCGCGGCCCGAGTTGGATCTACAGCTACCTGCTGACCTTCTACCTGGACGAATCCCGCCCAATGGGCGTGAACAACGTCGTCCTGCCGGGCGCGTCCATGCCGAACGTGCTCGCCGAGCTCGAAGGCTGGAAGGCGATGGACGAACACCATGGCGGTGACGCGTCACATGGCGAGTCCTCAGGCGGCCATGGCGGTGGTCATGAGCCTGCCTTCGTCGAGGTTGAGCCGGGCACGCTGGAGCAGGCTGAGTTCCGCGCCGCCGTCGGCGATATCACCAATTTTTTGACCTATGCGGCCGAACCCGGCAAGCGGGACCGTCAGGCTCTGGGCTTCAAGGTCATTGCGTATCTGATCGTGCTGTTCATCCTCTCCTGGTTGTTGAAGCGGGAGTTCTGGAAGGATGTACATTGAGGCCTGCTCATGAGCGATAGTGCCGTGCTAGCGAGTCGTCGCGCGTATCTGACGATTTTTTCCCGACCGGCTGGACTGTTGTCGCATCTGGTCCGCGTGGTTGTTCGCGAGAAGAATCTCGCGAACGTGAACATCGAGTTCTTGCGGCCGGGCGACGACAACGAAGACCTGGTGCATTTGAAGGTCGATACGGCCAGCGAACTGCCAGTGCTGATCGACCGGCAGCTGGTCCTGACCGATGTGCGCACGATCATCGAGTACATCGATGAGCGGTTCCCCCATCCGCCGTTAATGCCCATCGACCCCGCAGAGCGTGCGGCCGCGCGGCAGGCGATCGAGGAGATCCGCGGCGAGTTCTACAAGATGGTGGACATCATCGAGAATGGCTCGGCAGCGAAGGTCCGTGCAGCGCGCAAGACCTTGATCTCCGGTCTCACCGGCTTGGCGACCAGCATGGGGCGGCGCAAGTACTTCCTCGGCTCCGACATGAGTCTGGTCGACTGCGCCATGGCACCTGTCCTGTGGCGGCTCAATACGCTGGGCGTGAAGATGCCGGCCTCGGCCGAGAATCTGAGCGAGTACGCGCAGCGGTTGTTCGCGCGTCCGGCTTTCAAGGCCAGTCTCACCGAGATCGAAGAAGGGTTCCAGGGTTAGCTGCGTGCTAGCCGCCTGCTGGTTGCTGCCGTGACGACCTCCCGGCGCCCTTATCTGATCCGGGCCATGTACGACTGGCTCGTCGATAATGAATTCTCGCCCCACCTGTTGGTGGACATCGCGATCGAGGGTGTCCAGGTACCGTCCGGGTATGCGCAGGATGGCAAGATTGTGCTCAACGTCAGCCCTTCGGCGGTGCGAGCGCTGAGCCTGGAGAACGACGGAATTTCTTTCGAGGCCCGCTTCAGTGGGCGCGCGATGATCGTTTGGGTGCCCGTTCAGGCTGTGCTGGCCATCTACGCCCGCGAGAACGGAGAAGGGATGATGCTTCAGGGTCTGGACGATGGCGAGCCGCCGCCCGACGGCCAACCGCCCGAACCGCCTGAAACCCCCGACCCTGGCGACGACCCGAGCACCAAGGGCACCCGGCGTGGCCACCTGAAAGTCGTCAAGTGAATACGGCGACGGGTCGTGTCACCGCTCCCGTCGCAGCCTGGGCGCCCGCGTGTTGTTAGATTCGGTCAGGTAGCAGCTTGCCGGGGTTCAGGATGCCGTGGGGGTCGAACACCCGTTTCAACTCCGCCATAACGTCCAGGCTGGCGGCCGGTATTTCGCGGTCAATAAACGGCCGTTTCTCGATGCCGACACCGTGTTCGCCGGACAGCGTGCCGTCCAGGCTCAGCACCAGATCGAACACGTCATCCAGGCAGCGATGCATGCGCTCCATGTCCTCGGGTTCGCCCAGCAGGTTGGTGTGCATGTTGCCGTTGCCGGCATGGCCGAAATTGACAATGTGAACCTGGTGTTTTTCCGCCAGCGCATCTAGGCCGGCGATCAACTCGGGCAGTCTGGACACCGGGACCACGACGTCTTCATTGATCTTCTTGGACGCAATGTGACGCAACGCCGGCGACAAGGCCTTGCGGGTGGCCCAGAGGGCGGCAATCTCACCGGCATCAGTGGCTTGGCGCAGCTCGACCAGGCCGTCGCCACTGGCGGCGTCGGAAACGGCGCTGATCGCCGAGCTCAGTGACTCCCGGCTACCATCGACCTCGATCATCAGCATGGCTGCGGCATTGGCCGGCAGGTCGACCTGGGTGCCGCGCGCACCGGCCCGTATGGCGGCGATGGCGTTGCGGTCGATGAATTCTAGCGCGCAGGGCGTCTCGGGCTGCGCCATGACCCGTGCAATCGCGCGGGCCGACCCTTCGATGCTGTCGTAGATGGCCCGCACCGTCGCCTTGCTGGCGGGTACTGGGGTGAGCTTGAGCACGGCTGAGGTGATGATGCCCAGCGTGCCCTCGGAGCCCACCAGCAAGCGCGTCAGGTCGTAGCCGACCACGCCCTTGGTCGTGTAAACCCCGGTCTTGAGCAGCCGACCCTGACCATCAACCGCAGTGATGCCCAGCGTGTTTTCCCGGCAGGTTCCGTATTTCACGGCCCGCGGACCCGAGGCATTGCAGCCCAGATTGCCGCCGATGGAGCAGTAGGCCGCGCTGGTCGGATCCGGCGGCCAGAAAAAACCGTGCTCGCCGGCGATCGACTGCAATTCGGCATTGAGCATGCCCGGTTCAACTTCGGCGTAGCGATCGTCCGGTGCCATGCGGATCAGCCGGTTCATGCGCTCCAGCGACAGGACCAGCCCATGCTTGACGGGCACGGTGCCGCCGACGGTGTTGGTTGCGCGCCCCCGCGTCGTCAGCGGTATGCGGTGCTCTGCGCAGGCTTTGACAATCGCTTGAACCTCTTCTGCCGTGTCGGGAATCGCAATGGCCTGCGGCAGCATGGTGCGGCGGCTATTGTCGGAACCGTAGGGCAGGCAGTCGGCCGGGTCGGTAGAAAAACGCCGGGGCGGTAGCGCACGGCTGCAGGCCTCCTCGAACGCGGAGGGCAGCGACGCTGGGGGCGCGGCGGTCGTTGGGTCATTCGGCATCGAACGCACCTTTAATCCATTGAATCGGGTTGTGGGCTGCGTCACCGTCGATTGCGATCACATCGAATCGGATGGGGGACGCGGAAAATTGCGGATGTCGGCTAAGCCACCATCGGGTGGCGGCGATCAGTCGGCGCTGCTTGTGCACGGTGACCGACGCCGCTGCGCCGCCATAGGCGTCGTTTGCGCGCTGTCGGACCTCGACCATGACCATGGTTGCACCGTCACGCATGATCAGGTCGATCTCGCCTAGCCTGCATCGCACATTGCGGTCGTGGGGTTTGAGGCCTTGTTGGCTCAGCCAGTGCTCGGCGCGGGATTCCGCTACGGCGCCGCGGCGAAGACGGCCGATCAAGGGATCTCGTCACCGGCGTCCAGAGGAACCGGTGCCCCGCGGTCGAATTTCGCCCATTGTAGCCGGTGCCCGACGGTGCCATCGGGACGGACGTACAGCTGCCCGGTGGCCGAATCGATCAGCGGCCCCGACGCAATGCCGTCGTTAGCAAGGACGGGCAGCAGGCGATAGGCATCGAAGCCGAACGCGTAGAGCCGGGGAAAGCGCGCATGCGTGCTGGGCCACAGGTCGTTGATCTGTTCGCGGATGTCTGCGATGGAGCCGGATTCATCCAGTACCCAAGGCATCTCGGGATAGAGAATGCCCTCCAGGTCTGCGTTGCGCTGGGTGTCCGCCTGGCCGTCATAAACCTGTGACGTCGCGATCACCGGTAGATCACTGGCGAAGTGAAAGCGCAGTTGAGGCTTGATCAGGCGCGCGGTCTCAGCCGGCGCCGCCAGAAACACGAAGTCCACATCGTTGCGGCGCCGCGGCTGGAAGTGCGGACGTGTGCCCAGGGCTCGCGCGACTTCGCGATGGCGGTCGCGACTGGAATCCAGCTGCAACAGGTCGCGAATCGGGCCGGAGAAGTCGCGCGCATCCGGGTCATAGGTCCGTGACGCGAGCACCGTGCCGCCACGCGCTTGCAGGCGTTCGCTCATGGCAAACATCGAACGCGCACCCCAATCGGATTCCGGCACTAGGGCGATCACGCGCTTGAGCCCGAGGTCGTAGGCCTTGTCGGCGATCTGGCGGGCTTCTTCTTCCGGGCTGAGCGCGAACTGATACTTGCGGCCGATCGCGCGCGCCGAGTCGGTTCCCTGGTTGAGCGCCAGCACCGGGATGCCGTTGGTGGAGGCGCTGGCGACCGTGTCCACGGCCTCCTTGCGTAGCGGTCCTACGATGATATCCGGCGAAATTGCGAGTGCGGCCTGCAACACTGCGTACACATCGCCATCGCCGGTGTCGAAGACATGAACCTCGCCAAAGCCGCCGCCGAGCATCCATGCGGTCATGAAGCCATCCCGCACGGCCTGGCCGGGAACTGCGAACGGGCCGGTCTGCGGTAGCAGCAGAGCAACACGCGCGGGTGGGGTTGCGCTCTCGGCCGCACGGCCCAGGGCCTCGGCAAGATACTGGTCGGCGGCGGGGTGTCCGAAGAAGGTTTGACGCCAGTCTGCGGCCGCAGCGCGGCGAGCATCGGGATCAGCCCAGACGGACCGCGCGAGCCGCGCCAGTTCCAGCCAGCCCTGGGTGGTCGAATCCAGCGCCCGAGCCCGTTCGAACATGCTGGGGGCGAGCGGTGCCTGCATCAGCCGGTCCCATAGCGCGGCGCGATTGCGGGCGATGTCCTCACGGTTGGTCAGGTAGGCCTCGCGCTGCACCAGCGCTTCCACCGCGTAGGGCAGGTCTCCGATCTGGAACAAGCCCTCCGCGTAGGCGGACTGGATGCGATCGTTGTACTCCGGCCGGTAGCCCGGGGCCGGCGGCGGCAGCACGTTGAGCGCCGGCAGTGGGTGCCCCTGCTGCAAGGCCATCTCCGCGCGCAGGATAGCCGGCAACACGCGTTGGTCTGCCGATAGCGCCTGCTCGTTCACGCCGGTGAGCGCGCGCACCGCGGCGTTGATGTCCTGCGCTTTTATGTACTGCTCGGCGGCCTGTAGTCGAAGCTCGCTGCTGCGGGGCTCGACCGCGCCGGATGCCTGCTGCATCAAGCGGGAGGCCCGTTCCGCCGCTGGAACCTCAATCGGGGTCGTGGGTGCGTTGACAGTCGGCGTCGTCGGCGGAACGGGTGTCGTCGAACAAGCCGCCAACAACAACCCGGCGAGAGCCGCCAGGCAAATCGGGTAAGGTGCGCGCAGATTCATGTGCGAAGTGTACCCAGTGCCCGAAGATTTCGCCGTCGAGCCCGGTCGGCTGTACGTGGTCGCTACGCCGATCGGCCATCTGGGGGATTTGTCCCCGCGAGCGGGCGCGGTGCTGTCGGGCGTGAGCCTGATCTGCGCCGAGGACACCCGCACCAGCCAGCGCCTACTGGCGCATATCGGTTCGAAAGTGCCGATGCGCGCCTTGCATGACCACAACGAGCGGGAGCAGGTCGCTGGCCTCGTCGACCGTCTGCTGCAAGGCGATGCGATTGCGTTGATCTCCGACGCTGGCACGCCCTTGGTGAGTGATCCGGGCTTCCGTCTGGTGCGCGCCGCGCGGGCGCAGGGGGTGCAAGTGGTTCCGGTCCCCGGACCCAGCGCCATTCTGACGGCCTTGTGCGCCACCGGGCTTCCGACCGACCGTTTTGCCTTCGAGGGGTTTCTGCCTGCCAAGAGCGGCGCCCGCGGTCAGGCGCTCGATGCGCTGCGGAATGAGCAACGTACGCTGGTGTTTTTCGAGGCGCCGCATCGAATCGTGGCGACCCTTGGCGACATGGCCGCTCGGTTCGGTGCTGACCGTCCGGCTTGGCTGGCGCGCGAACTCACCAAGCGCTTCGAGCAATTCGTAGGCGCGACCTTGGCGGATTTGTTGGATTGGACCGAGGCCCATCCCGAGGCGATACGCGGAGAGATGGTGCTGGTTGTCGGCGGATGTCCCCTGGCCGCGGTCGAGTCCACGGTGGACGTTGACCGGCTGCTGATGCTCTTGCTGGCCAGTCTGCCGACGAAACAGGCCGCACGCGTCGCTGCCGACGTTTCCGGACAGCCGCGAAATGCTCTCTACCAGCGTGCCCTGGAGCTCAAGCAGGATCAATCGCCGGATTGAGCGGCGATATCAGGGTTTCTTGCCGGTTTCCGGTACCATGCGCGCCGGAGTCGGCCAGGCAATCGCTGCACGTTTCATGTGTGGAGGAAAGTCCGGGCTCCATAGGGCAGGGTGCCAGGTAACGCCTGGGCGGCGTGAGCCGACGGCCAGTGCAACAGAAAACAAACCGCCGATGGCCCACTTCGGTGGTGCACAGGTAAGGGTGAAACGGTGCGGTAAGAGCGCACCGCGCAACCGGCAACGGAAGCGGCACGGTAAACCCCACCCGGAGCAAGGCCAAATAGGGGAACCATAGGCGTGGCCCGCGCTGTTCCCGGGTAGGCTGCTTGAGGTCCGTGGCGACGCGGATCCCAGATGAATGATTGCCCTCGACAGAACCCGGCTTATCGGCCGACTCCGTTCTTTCTGCCTTTGAAACGACACCTTCCCCCACTGGGGGACCGCTTGTCGGAAAAATTCCCCACCTTTCACCACCCGCGCAGGCAAAATGCGTCTCAAAACGCTGTGTATTCACTTTAGAATGCGCCCTTAAGTCGTTGTTTTGTTGTCCATGTCTCCCCGCTCGGCTTGGATGAGGGCTATGCCCTAAACCCCTGTTTTAGCTGTGGTTTCCCACAGCTTATTAACCAATATTTCACCTTGACGGGCTATGCGGTGGCTCCTATAGTCCCGCCAATGGTTTGAAGTGGGGAATTGTGGGTTAGCAATTCCTCCCGGTTACCGGGACGAGGGCAACGCAATGATCAGCTTCAGCGGGACAGACCTGCTGACAATGGACACAAAGGGGCGCGTGGCCTTGCCGGCACGTTATCGCCAGCCCCTGTCCGAGCTGTGCGGCGCGCGTCTCAAGATCACGTTGCCGGCCAAGCCGGACGACAGGCTGCTTGTCTTGTATCCATTGCCGGAATGGGATTCGGTGCAGGCGCAGCTCAAGGCACTGCCCTCGACCAAGCCGTTCGAATTCCTGCGCCGCCGCATTGTCGGCCACGCCAAGGACATCGAGCTGGACAAGCAGGGCCGCATGCTGCTGCCGCCCGAGTTGCGCAGCGAGGCCCGGCTGGAACAGCGCATCGCCATCGTGGGTCAGATCAACAAGCTCGAAATCTGGTCGGAGCCGCTTTATCGCGAAGCCATGGCCCCCGAACGAGTGTCGGCAGAGGAGCTCGACGCGGCATTGGCCGAGGTGAGTCTGTGACATGGCGGTCTCGACGCAACGAATCGACGGTTTACTGATGGCGGCCGAACGGCACATTTCGGTGCTATACGACGCTGCGCTGGATGCCTTGGCGCTGCGTCCGGATGGCTGCTACATCGACGGCACCTTTGGCCGTGGCGGTCATACCGCGGGCCTGCTGGAGCGGTTGGGGCCTGGCGGTCGTGTCATCGCCTTCGACAAGGATCAGGCGGCCTGCCAGGCGGGCTGGCTGCGGTTCCGGGGTGATCCGCGTCTGCAGCTGGTTCACGGCGGTTTCGAGACTCTGGGCGAGTGGGTCGCGGATGCCGGGCTGACCGGCGCCGTCGATGGTCTGTTGCTGGATCTGGGTGTCTCTTCGCCCCAGCTCGACAATGCGGAGCGTGGATTCAGCTTCATGCGCGAAGGGCCTCTGGACATGCGTATGGATTCCACTGCCGGTGAGACCGCGGCGCAGTGGCTGGCACGTGCGGATGCCCGCGAGATCGCCGATGTGCTGTGGCGCTACGGCGAAGAACGGCAATCTCGCCGCATCGCTGCGGCCATCGTCCGCGTGCGCGATGAGTCGCCGCTCCTGACAACTGCAGACTTGGCACGGTTGATTGACGGCATCGTGCGACGCAAGCCCGGCGCATCGCATCCGGCGACGCGCAGCTTTCAGGCCGTTCGCATGCACATCAATCGCGAGCTGGATGCGCTGGAGCAAGGTCTGGCGCAGAGCATGGACGTGCTCGCCGATGGCGGGCGCCTGGCAGTGATCACCTTTCATTCGCTGGAAGACCGCATCGTCAAGCGCTTCATGCGCCATTACGCCGAGCCGCCGCTGCCGCCGGTCCCGGCTGCGCCACGCCCGCCCGCCGAGCTGGATCTGGTCGTGCGCAAGCTGCGTCCCGGCCCGGACGAAGTGGCGAGCAATCCCCGTGCGCGCAGCGCCACCCTGCGAGCGGCTGAACGCCGCCGGCGGAGGTGAGCCATGCGCAGGGGCTGGGGTACTGCTGTGATCGCGACGCTGATTGCGACCACAGCCATCGCCGTTGCGGTGAGCAAGCATCGTAGTCGGGCACTGCTTGATGCTCAGCAGGAGCTGAGCTGGGAGCGCGACCGTCTTAAGACCGAATGGGCGCAGCTGCAGCTTGAAGAAGCCGCGCTGGCTGCACACGGTCAGGTCGAACGCGTCGCGCGGGAACGGCTGGACATGCAGGAGCCCGACGAGTTCGTCGCCGTGGAGGTCACGCCATGACGCGTGCGCGGAACAATCATCGCGTTGAGGCTGCCGAGCCGCAGCCGGTCTCGCCGTGGCGCGCGAGGGTGATTCTGCTGGGTCTGGGTCTCGGCGTGTTTGCGCTGGTCGGGCGAGCTTTTGAGCTACAGGTCCGCGACCGGGATTTTCTGGAGGCCGAAGGCGCGAAGCGATTCGAGCGCACGGTGCAGGTGCCGGCCGGCCGGGCCGCGATTCGCGACCGCCGTGGCGAGCCGCTGGCATTGTCGGCGCCGGTCGAGTCCGTCTGGGCCGTGCCGGAAGATTTGTTGGCCGATACCGCCTCGCTACCGCTGGTCGCGCGCCTTCTGGGGCAGGCGCCAGATGAACTCCGGGCGTTTCTTCAGGCCCGAGAATCGCGCCGCTTCGTTTACCTGCGGCGGCATATGGCGCCTGCAGACGCTCGTCGTGTTCAGGCGGTTAATGCCGAGGGCGTGTTTCTACAGCGTGAATACCGCCGCTTTTATCCGGCCGGTGAGATCGCCTCGCAGCTCGTGGGCGTGACCAATATCGACAACCGCGGCCAGGAGGGCATGGAGCTGGCCTACGATGAATGGCTGCAGGGCACACCGGGCAGCCGGCGTGTCATTCGCGATCGTACCGGTCGTGTCGTGGAGGATCTTGCCGAGTTCACGCCACCCGATCCGGGCGAGGATCTCCACCTGTCGATCGACCTGCGGCTGCAGTATGTGGCCTACCGCGAGCTCAAGGATGCCGTGGACCGCTCGGGTGCTCGCGGCGGCTTGGTCCTGCTGCTGGACCCGCGCACCGGCGAGGTGCTGGCGATGGCGAGTCAGCCGGGCTTCAATCCCAACCGGCGTGACGAGATCGGCACGGCTGGCGTGCGTAACCGTGTCATCACCGACACCTTTGAGCCGGGCTCAACGGTTAAGCCGCTGTTGATTGCCCAGGCCATGGATGCGGGCATCATCGACTGGCGCACACAGATCGACACCGGCCTCGGGTATTACAAGGTCGGCCGTTTGCAGATCCGTGATTTTCGCGGGTACGGGCAGCTGGATCTGGCGGGTGTCCTACGCAAATCGAGCCAGGTCGGCGCGGCGAAGATCGGTTTGCAGGTGGGGGCCGAAGGGGTGTGGTCGGCCTATAACGATTTTGGTCTGGCCGAGACCGTCGGGACCGGGTTTCCCGGCGAGGCCAGTGGCGTGATGCGTCACTTCACCGAATGGGGTGAGATTGCGACCGCCACGGCTTCGTATGGATATGGGCTTGCGGTCACGGCGCTGCAGCTGGGTCGGGCCTACGCGAGCCTGGCTGACGACGGCCGACTGCGGCCACTGTCGCTGGTCAAGCTGGATGAGGTGCCTCCGCCGCTGCGGCAGGTCGTGTCGGTGGAGAACGCCCAGCGCGTACGCCACTGGCTGGAAGGTGTCGTGGCGCCGGACGGCACGGCGAATCGGGCGGCTGTGCCCGGTTACCGAGTCGCCGGCAAGACCGGCACGGTCCGCAAGGTCAAGGCCGACGGCTACGACGAAAACACCCACATGGCGCTGTTCGCCGGCATGCTCCCGGCCGACAACCCGCAGGTTGTCGGTCTGGTCGTGATCGATGAGCCGCAGCACGGCGGCTACTACGGTGGCGTCGTGGCCGCCCCGGTGTTCGCCAAAGTCATGAAAAGCGCCGCCCGCCTGCTGCGAATTCCCCCGGCTGACTTTCAGCCGCCCGCTTCGGAGGCGTTGACGGCCTCCACCGACCAATCTTCGCCGACATGATGGTGGCACTGGCTCAACCTCGGCGGGCGCTGGCGGCATTGCTGGACGGACTGGTGTCGTCAGGCACGGATCTGAGCGTGTCGGTGCGCGGCGTCGAGACCGATTCCCGTCGCGTGCGGGATGGTGGTTTGTTCCTGGCCTGCAGTGGCTTTGAGTCGCACGGCTTGAACTATGTGGACGATGCGCTCAAGCACGGCGCAGCGGCCGTCTTGTGGGAGCCGGAGCCTGGCGTCGACGTGCCGCAACTGAACGTGCCTGCGTGGCCCGTTGAGCAGTTGCGCCAACATGTCGGCGAGATCGCGGCCCGCTACTACGATCATCCATCGCGGGAGCTGTTCTGTGTCGGCATCACCGGTACCGACGGCAAGACATCCACAGCCTATCTGCTGGCCCACGCACTGACCCGACTCGGGGAATCTGCCGGCTACCTCGGCACGCTGGGTTACGGCCCGGTTGACGCCCTGGAGCTGGCCAGCCACACAACGCCGGATGTCGTGCGCATCCAGCGTTGGATGCGCCGCTTGGTCGATGACCGCGCCCGTGCGCTGGTCATGGAAACCTCGTCGCATGCCCTGGATCAGGGCCGCGTCGCCGGCGTTGAATTCGATGTCGGGATTCTGACCAACGTGGGCCGCGACCACCTGGACTACCACGGTGATCTGCAGCGCTACGCAGCGGCCAAGCGGCTGTTGTTCGATGTGCCGAGTCTGGGTTTGGCCGTGCTGAACCGCGATGATGATCTTGGCGCGTTGTGGTCGGGCGAACTGCGAGCTGATCTGCCGACCTGTGTGTATGGCATTGAGGGCGAGACGCCAGATGCCGGTGCATTCGCATTGGCGCGCGATGTGCGGCTGACGACCAAAGGGCTGCATTTCCGGCTGCAAACGCCTGCTGGTTCCCGCACGGTGGACAGCGGGCTGCTGGGCCGCTTCAACATCTACAATTTGCTGGCGGTGGCGGCGGTGCTGGAACATCGCGGCATCGATCTGGACGCCATCGCCGAGGTGCTACCCAAGCTCGGGACGGTGCCGGGGCGCATGGAGGGCTTCGCGGCGCCAGACGCGCCACTGGCCGTTGTTGACTATGCGCACACACCGCAGGCCCTGGCCCATGCGCTGGAATCCTTGCGGCCTCATTGCGCTGGACGGCTCATCTGCGTGTTTGGCTGCGGTGGCGACCGGGATACAGGCAAGCGCGCCCTGATGGGCAGTGCTGCGGCCCGCCTGGCCGATGCCGTGGTGGTCACCGATGACAACCCGCGCAGCGAATCGCCCTACGACATCGTGGCGTCGATTCTCGGCGGCATGCGCGAGCGTCGCCATGTGCGTGTCGAACATGACCGCGAGCGCGCGATCCGGATGGCGATTGGCGAAGCCAAGGCCGGCGACATCGTGTTGATCGCCGGCAAGGGGCATGAAACCGAGCAGATCATCGGTGCTGAACGTCGTCCGTTTTCGGATCGCGGCATCGTTTCCCAGATCTTGCACGGTGAGACCGGCAGCGAGGTGTCCCATGGACACGCTTGACTGGGTTGCACAGGCGACCGGCGGCACGCTGCACGGGCAGGCCGCCGCGTTCACCGGCGTGACGCAGGACACCAGGACCTTGCAGGCGCAGGACTTGTATGTCGCGCTCAAGGGTGAACGTTTCGACGGGCACACCTACGTACGCAAGGCGGCCTCGCTGGGTGCCGCCGGCGCGCTGGTTTCGGAGCTGACCGAACTGGATTTTCCGCAGGTTCTGGTCGACGACAGCCTGCGCGGATTGCAGTCGCTGGCCCGCGGTTGGTTGCAGCGCCACGACCTGCGCGTCGTGGCCGTGACCGGCAGCAACGGCAAGACCACCGTCAAGCAAATGCTGGCGGCGATTCTTGAGCCTGTGGGATCGACGCTGGCGACGCATGGGAACCTGAACAACCACATTGGCTTGCCACTGACCCTGCTGCGCCTGCGCGCGCAGCATCGCTACGCGGTGCTGGAAATGGGCGCGAGCAAGCCTGGCGATATCGCCGAGCTGGTCGGCATTGCCCCGCCGCAAGTCGCAGTGATCACCCATGCCGCAGCCGCTCACCTGCAAGGCTTTGGCGGGTTGGACGGTGTGGCTCGGACCAAGGGTGAAATCTACGGAGGGTTGAGTGAGGACGGCGTGGCGGTGATCAATGCCGATGACGCCTATGCCGATCTGTGGACGGGTCTGGCGCAAGGCCATCGCAGGCTGCGCTTTGGCTTGACGGCACCAGTGGAGGTGACAGCGAAGGCCCTGAGACCCGACGCGACCGGGACGCTGTTCACGCTGGTCCTGGTCGATGAGCGCGTCGAGGTCCGTCTGCCAGTGGCCGGCCGACATAACGTGATGAACGCCCTGGCAGCAGCGGCAGCGGCCCATGCACTGGGTTGCAGCGCGGCCCAGATTGCCGACGGGTTGAGCCGGCTTGAACCTGCGCCCGGACGGATGACCCCCCGCGTGGCCGCGACCGGCGCGCAAATCCTTGACGACACTTACAACGCCAATCCGGCGTCCCTGGCGGCGGCGCTAAGCGTGCTGGCTCAGCAGGACGGTCGGCGCTGGCTGGCTCTAGGCAATATGAATGAACTAGGCGCGGATGCTCAGCAGGCGCATCGGCAAGCGGGTGAGCAGGCGCGTGCTGCCGGTGTACAGCGGCTGTTCGTGATCGGCGATCTGGCGGTTCATGCGGCCGACGGATTCGGTGCCGGCGCCAGCGTGGCGGACTCCATGGACGCACTGGTGGAGCAGGTCGCCGAGGCGCGGGATGAAGACGTCTGCCTGCTGGTCAAGGGATCACGTGGCGCGCGCATGGAGCGCCTTGTCCAGGCGCTTGCCGTGGCGGAGGTGCACTGATGCTGTACCACCTGACCGATGTGCTGGAGCGGATCTACAGCGGCTTCAACCTGTTCGATTACCTGACGGTTCGCGCGATTCTCGGGGTGCTGACCGCCTTGGTCGTGTCGCTGGTCTTCGGGCCGATCCTGATCCGCCGGCTGACCAGCCGGCAGATCGGCCAGGTCATTCGCGACGACGGGCCGCAAAGCCACCTGGTCAAGGCCGGCACGCCCACCATGGGTGGGTTGCTGATCCTGGCAGCCGTGATTATCGCGACCCTGCTGTGGTCGGACCTGAGTAACCGCTTCGTGTGGATTGCGGTGTTCGTCACCGTCGCATTCGGCATCGTCGGCTTTATTGATGACTACCGGAAAATCCGCTTCGGTAATTCCAAAGGCCTGTCGGCCAAAGCGAAGTACTTCTGGCTGAGCCTGACTGGCTTTATGGCGAGCGGAGTGCTTTACGCGACGGCCGAGACGCCGGTGGAAACCACGCTTTATTTTCCGTTCTTCAAGGAGCTGGCCATCCCGCTGGGCGGCTTCTTCGTGCTCTGGGGTTATCTGGTCATTGTTGGCACCAGCAACGCGGTGAACCTCACCGATGGGCTGGATGGCCTGGCGATCATGCCCTGCGTGCTGGTTGCCTCGGCGCTAGGCGTGTTCGCTTACGCCACCGGCAACACGGTGTATTCCGAGTACCTGGGGATTCCCTACGTGGCCGGCGTTGGCGAACTGGCCATCTTCTGTACGGCTATTGGCGGTGCGGGTCTGGGCTTTCTGTGGTTCAACACCTACCCGGCCCAGGTGTTCATGGGCGACATCGGGGCGCTGGCGTTAGGCGGTGCACTGGGCGTGGTCGCGCTGATGGTTCGGCAGGAACTGGTGCTGGTCGTCATGGGCGGCGTGTTTGTCGCCGAGACCGTGTCCGTGATTCTGCAAGTGGCCTCCTTCAAGCTGACCGGGCGCCGCATCTTCCGCATGGCGCCGCTGCATCATCATTTCGAGCTCAAGGGCTGGGCCGAGCCAAAGATCATCGTGCGCTTCTGGATCATCACCCTGGTCTTGGTCTTGATCGGCCTCTCCACGTTGAAGGTGCGATGAGCGGCGTCGCCCAACAGTTCTGGTTGGTCGCCGGTCTGGGTCTGACCGGTCGTTCGGCTGTTCGCCATTTACTGGAACAGGGCGCACAGCTGCGTGCCGCGGACAACCGCGCCGACCTGGCGCTTGCCGATACCTGGCAGGACGGTATCGACCTGCATCTTGGCCCCTTTTCCGTGGACCTGTTGCTGGGCGTTGATGCGGTCCTTGCCTCACCGGGCTTGCCCTTTGACGATCCCCTATTCGTCGAGGCGCGTTCGCGTGGCATTCCGGTTATCAGCGATATCGAGCTGTTTGCCCGTGCCTGGGACAAGCCGGTCATCGGTGTGACCGGTTCGAATGGCAAGAGCACCGTGGTCACGCTGCTGCAGGTCTTGCTCGAGGCAGCCGGCAAGCGGGTGGCTGTCGGAGGCAACATCGGTACGCCAGCGCTGGAGTTGTTGTCACAGGAGGCCGATCTCGCCGTTCTGGAGTTATCCAGCTTTCAGCTCGAGCTGACCGAAAGCCTACGTTGCGATGCCGCCTGCGTTCTGAATGTCAGCGCCGATCACATCGACCGGCACGAGACGCTGGAACATTACACCGCGCTGAAATCGCGCATTTACCAGGGCGCGCGTTGCGCCGTAGTCAATCTGGACGATCCGGCTGTTGCAGCCATGCCCACGTCGGACATTCGCCGAACCTTTAGCGCGAGGGTCGCTGCGGACTGGGAAATCCGCTCGCAGTCGGGGCGGACAGCACTGCTGCATCAACAGGCCACATGGATCACCGCGTCCGAGTTGCGGCTGGTCGGTGATCACAATTTGTCCAACGTGGCCGCGGCACTGGCCCTGCTGGAGTCGGTGGGTGTCGAGCCTGACGACGGCCGGGTGCGCGAAGCTTTGACGCAGTTTCCCGGCCTGCCTCATCGCTGCCAGTGGGTGGCGGAGCAGAACGGCGTAACCTGGATCAACGACTCCAAGGGCACCAATGTCGGTGCCACGCTGGCGGCGCTCAACGGCGTGACGCCGCCGATTGTGTTGCTCGCTGGTGGTCTGGCGAAGGACGGTGATTTCCAACCCTGGGCTGAGCCGTTGGCATCACGCGGCCGGGCCGCGATTCTTTATGGCCACGACGCCGGACGGATTCGCGCTCACCTGGAGGGGAGCCTGCCCATACACGTCGAGGCCGATCTGGCCGCAAGCGTGCAGAGAGCCCGGTCCATTGCCTCCAATGGCGACACGGTGCTGCTGTCGCCGGGCTGCGCCAGCCAGGATCAGTTTCGCGATTACATCGAACGCGGCGAGCGTTTTGTCGAACTCGTCGGTGGCGGAGGTGACGCATGCTCCGCTTGAACACGCTGATGCTGCGGCCGACCCTGCAGGGTCGTTACACCGATCACTGGTTGCTGGGGGCTGGGGGGTTACTGCTGGTCTTCGGCCTGATCATGGTGGCATCGGCGTCGGTGGCGGTCGCCGAGCGCCAGACCGGTGACATGCTGTACTACTTCCGCCGCCAGCTGGCGTTCGCCGGTTTGGGTCTGATCGCGACGGCGGCGATGTATTCGATTCCGATGCGGTATTGGTCCCGTGCGGGTTTCGCGCTGCTGGGATTCGGGTTGTTGCTGCTGGTGCTGGTTTTGATTCCGGGCATCGGGCACGAAGTCAACGGTGCCCGTCGCTGGCTGGATCTCGGGCCGGTGAATCTCCAGGCGTCAGAAGTTGCGCGGCTTTGCATCATTCTTTATCTGGCCAGCTATGTGACCCGCCACCGGGCACAGGTCCAGACCAGAATCCGCGGTCTTTTGCGGCCGGTGCTTCCGCTCGGCGTCGCGGCCGTGTTGCTGCTGGCGGAACCTGATTTCGGATCGACCGCTGTGCTGCTGGCCGTGGCCGCGGTCATGCTGTTCCTCGCAGGGGCCAAGCTGCTCCATCTGTTGCTGCTGGGCTCGGTGGGCGTCGGCACGCTGGCGGTGCTGCTCGTGTCCTCGCCGTACCGCCTGAAGCGACTCTCCAGCTTTCGTGATCCATTTGCCGACCCCTTTGATGGTGGCTTCCAGCTCACGCAGTCGCTAATCGCTATTGGGCGGGGCGAATGGACCGGTGTCGGCTTTGGCAACAGCATTCAGAAACTGCTTTACCTGCCGGAAACGCATACCGATTTTTTGTTCGCCGTGATTGCCGAAGAGCTCGGCCTGGTCGGCGTCGTTGTGTTAATGGCCGTGTTCGGCGTGCTGGTTTGGCGCGGATTTCTGGTGGCGCAAACGGCCGCCAATCGCGAGGACTTCTTCAGCGCGTATGTGGCCTGGGCCATTGCCGCCTGGGTCGGCCTACAGGCATCGATCAACATCGCCGTGAACATGGGCGTGCTGCCCACCAAGGGCCTGACCATGCCCTTCATCAGCTACGGCGGCAGCAGTTTGCTGGTGACCTGTGCTTCGCTCGGGTTGCTGCTGCGGGTGGATCGCGAGAACCGGATGGCGGAGAAAACCGACGGTCCTGCGCGACCGGCAGGAGCGGCCCGATGAAGGTCGCGATCGCAGCCGGTGGTACCGGTGGGCACGTGTTTCCGGGTCTGGCCGTTGCCGAGCGCCTGCTGGAGATGGGCCATGACGTGGTCTGGCTGGGCACCGAGCAGGGTTTCGAGGCGCGCATTCTCAAGGGGCGGTCGATTCCGGCTCGCTGGCTCACCATCGCCGGCGTGCGCGGAAAGGGTGCCTTGACCCTGCTACAGGCGCCGTTGCGCTTGCTGCGCGCCGTGGCTCAATGCTGGCAGCTGCTGCGTGAAGAGCAACCGGACGTGCTGCTCGGAATGGGCGGTTTTGTCGCGGGGCCGACGGGGCTGGCGTCATGGTTGCGTCGGGTCCCGCTGGTGATTCATGAGCAGAATGCCGCGCCCGGCATGACCAACCGTGTTCTGTCGCGGCTGGCCACCGTGAGTCTGCAGGCGTTTCCGGGTGCTTTGGCCCAGGCCGAGGTGGTGGGCAACCCCGTGCGGTCGGTGTTCGCGGCCCTGCCCGCGCCGGAGCAGCGACAGGTGCCCGATAGCGAGCGGCCACGGCTGCTGGTTGTCGGTGGCAGCCAGGGTGCTCGGGCGCTGAATGAGCGCGTGCCGGCAGCACTCGCCTTGATCGATCCGGCTCAGCGGCCGGTTGTGACACATCAGGGCGGGCGCACGCTGGCCGTTGCTGAAGCCGCCTATGCTCAGGCCGGCGTTGAGGCAACGATCCGGGAATTCATCGATGACATCGCCGCCGCCTATGCCGCCGCGGACATCGTGGTCTGCCGGTCCGGCGCATTGACCGTTGCCGAGCTTGCGGCTGCCGGCTGCCCGTCGATTCTGGTGCCATTCCCGGCCGCCGTAGACGACCATCAGACGGCGAATGCGGCTTATCTGGCCGATGCGGATGCCGCTGTGCTGATGCCTGAATCCGGCCTGACGGCGGAATCGCTCGCGGATGCTCTTCTACCGCTGCTAAGCGATCGCGCACGTCGGCTCGAAATGGCCACCAACGCGCGGCGCATGGCCTGGCCGGATGCCTGCCAGCGGATCGTGGACGTTTGTCTGGATGCCGGGGGTGCCGCATGAGGCACCGCAGTGTCGTGGACCAGCCGATGCGTCGCGTCCGTCGCATTCACATGATCGGGATCGGCGGCGTCGGTATGGCGGGTATTGCCGAGGTGCTGCTGAACCTTGGATACCAAGTGGCCGGCAGCGACCTTCGGGCGTCACCGACGGTCGAGCGCTTGCGTTCCCTGGGGGCTGAGATTGCGATCGGTCATGCGGCTGACAATGTCGTCGATGCCGATGTTGTGGTGACGTCCACTGCGGTGGACCCCGAGAACCCCGAGGTCGCCTATGCGCAGGAGCACCGGATTCCGGTGGTTCGCCGCGCGGAGATGCTCGCCGAGCTGATGCGTTTCCGCTACGGCATTGCCGTGGCGGGTACGCATGGCAAGACGACCACGACCAGCCTGGTCGCCGCCGTGCTGGCGGAGGGCGAGCTGGACCCGACCTTTGTCGTCGGCGGCAAGGTGTTATCTGCCGGCGCCAACGCACGTCTGGGCGAAGGACCTTATCTGGTCGCCGAGGCGGATGAGTCAGACGCGTCGTTCCTGCATCTAATGCCGTTGATGGCCGTGGTGACGAATATTGATTCGGACCACTTGGAGACATACGGCGGCGAGTTCAGTCAGCTCAAGCGGACCTTCATCGAATTCATTCATCAGTTGCCGTTCTATGGTTTGGCGGTGCTATGCGTCGATGACGCTGTGGTGGAGGAGCTGCTTCCGGAATTCGGTCGTCCACATCTGACGTACGGCCTGGGTGAATCCGCCGATGTGCGGGCCACCGACGTGTCGGTGGATGGCTCTGGCAGTCACTTTGACTTGCACCTTCCCAATGCCGTCTCGCCGACGCGTGTGCACCTGAACCTGCCGGGGGAGCACAACGTGCTCAATGCGCTGGCGGCCGCCGCCGTGGCCCATGAGCTGGATGTGAGCGCCGAAGCGATTGGTCGAGCGCTGAGTCAGTTCGGCGGCATCGGCCGACGTTGCGAGCGGGTCGGGGAGCTGGTCGTCGACGGCGGCACCGTGATGCTGGTGGACGACTACGGTCACCATCCACGCGAAGTCCAGGCGACGATAACAGCCATGCGTGCGGCCTGGCCGGAACGCCGGCTGGTGGTTGTTTTCCAGCCACATCGCTACACCCGGACGCGGGATCTTTTCGACGATTTCTGCAACGTATTGGCGGATGTCGACACGCTGCTGCTCAGCGAAGTCTATCCCGCCGGTGAGCAACCGATCGCCGGCGCCGACGGTCGAGCCCTGGCGCGAGGCATCCGTGCTCGTGGCAAGTCGCAACCGATCTTCGTCGATTCGATCGGGGAGGTTCCGGACGTGCTGGCCGACGTACTGCAGGCGAACGATGTGCTGCTAACGCTGGGCGCCGGCAATGTTGGCAGCCTGCCGAGCGTGTTGATGTCGCAGTTTGGGGGTGCACCGTGAGTCTCGGGCACCTGCGCGGCGAACTGCGGATCAACGAACCGCTGATGCGCTACACCAGTTGGCGTGTCGGTGGCCCGGCCGACCGGTACTACAAGCCGGCGGATGGTGACGATCTCGCAGAGTTCATGCACCGCTTGCCGACTGGCGAATCGATTCTGTGGATTGGCCTGGGCAGTAATCTGCTGATTCGCGATGGCGGATTCCGCGGCACAACGGTCAGCATCCACGGGGTGCTGGATACGGTGCGGCGTGTGGACGATACCCGCATTTTCGTTGAGGCTGGCGTGCACTGCGCACGGCTGGCCAAGCTCGCCGCGAGCTGGGGATTGGCCGGTGGTGAGTTCTTTGCCGGAATTCCCGGCACGATAGGCGGCGCGCTGGCGATGAACGCAGGTGCCTGGGGTGGCGAAACCTGGTCCGTCGTGCGCTCGGTGAACGTGATCGGCCGCGACGGCAGCACCCGTACGCTAGGTGCCGAGGCCTTCGAGATCGGCTACCGCAGCGTGACCCCGCCGGAACCCCATCTCTGGTTCGTCGCCGCGGAACTGGAGTTGCAGCCGGACGAAAACGGCGGCGCCGCCGGTCGCATCCGCGACATGATTGCCGAACGCAAGGCCAAGCAACCCGTGGGCAAGCCATCCTGCGGATCGGTGTTTCGCAATCCGACTGGCGATCACGCCGCTCGCTTGATCGAGGCCGCCGGGCTCAAGGGCCACCAGATCGGTGATGCCGAGGTGTCGACCAAGCATGCGAACTTCATTATCAATCGCGGCCATGCGCTGGCCGCCGACATCGAATCGCTAATCACGCAGGTACGCGAAACGGTTCAGCACAAGTTCGCTGTGGATCTGGTCCCCGAAGTCCGCATTGTCGGGGAGGTCGCGTGATGCCGTTGCCTGGTTCGAATCCCGCTCCAAACCCCGCCGCCTTCGGTCGCGTGGCGGTGTTGATGGGCGGCTGGTCCGCTGAGCGCGCGGTGTCGTTGGATTCCGGCGCCTGCGTGCTGGATGCCCTGTTGGCTGCTGGCGTGGATGCGCATCGCGTCGATCCGCAACCGGCTGACCTGCTGCAGCTCAAAGCCCAAGGTTTCGACCGGGTGTTCAATATTCTCCACGGCACGCCGGGGGAGGACGGCATTCTCCAAGGGGCCTGCGCGCTGCAAGGTCTCCCGGTGACGGGAAGCGGCCTGCAGGCCAGCGCCAACTCGCTGGACAAGGGCGCAACCAAGGCGCTTTGGCGTCAGGCCAAGCTGCCGGTTGCCGACGATGTGCTGTTGCGTGAGTCGGCCCAGGTCGATATCGATGCCATCATCGATCGGCTCGGCCTGCCGGTGTTCGTCAAGCCGGCATGGCAGGGCTCCAGCGTGGGTGTGGCGCGTGCGGCGGATGCCGATAGCCTGCGTCTGGCGGTGGCTGCTGCCGCCGAGCACCCGGGGCCGGTGTTGATCGAGGCCGAGATCCGGGGCGCCGAGTACACCCTGGGCGTCGTCGGCGAGACCTGGTTGCCGCCGATCCGAATCGAGGCCGCCGCCGGTTTCTACGACTACGAAGCCAAGTACCTGTCAGACGACACCCGTTATCTGATTCCCTGCGGGCTAGCGCCCGAGATGCAAACCGCCGTTGCGCGGCTCGCTGCCGAGGCCTATCGCGTGCTGGGCTGCGCTGGCTGGGGACGCGTGGATCTAATGATCGATGCGGACGGCCAGCCGAAGTTGCTGGAGGTGAACACCACCCCGGGCATGACCACGCATTCGCTGGTGCCGAAGGCCGCTGCGGCGCTGGGCTGGTCCATGGAAGACCTGGTGGTCCGGATTCTGACGACCACGTTGGAGGGCACGCCATGAGTGTGGCCATCGACGCCCTGCGGCCCATTCGCGCGGTCGCGACGGATGCGCCCAAGCGGCCTTGGTTCGGCACGTTGTTGCTGACGCTGGTCACGGCCCTGGTGGTGTTCTGGGTGCTGGCGAGCCAGTCCGGACCCTTGAATCTGGAGGTGCACGGGGTGGTGGATTCCGATCCTCAGGCCGTGCGCGCCGCGACGATCGGTTATCTGGACGCCGGGTTGTTCAAGGTGTCTCCGGAAGCCGTTGAGCGCAGCCTAGAAGCGTTGCCCTGGGTGGCGTCCGCACAGGTCTCGCGCCGGTTTCCAGACCGTTTGCTGGCCCGCGTTGCCGAACACCGAGCGGTTGCCCGTTGGGGCGACTCGGCCCTGATCGCTGGCGACGGCACCATTTTTTCGCCCCCGCAGGCGAGCTGGCCGAGCGGATTGCCGCGTCTGGACGGGCCCCCGGAAGCACGGCAGGACATGCTCAAGCAATGGGCAGTGCTGATGGAGACCCCGGCCTTGGGTGACGTGGAACTCAACGCTCTGGCCATTGACGACCGCGGTGCCTGGACGGCGGAACTCTCCGATGGCGTGCAGCTGCGACTGGGTCGCACGGGGATTCCTGAACGCATGCAGCGCTTCGCCGGCCCGGTTCGCCAGGCACTGGCCGAGCGCTGGCAGGCCGTGGCCACGATTGATCTTCGCTACACCAATGGGTTTGCAGTGGGCTGGCGTGAACCCCCGCAAACCTCAGAGAGGAACTGACGCCATGTCGAGAAAAGTACAGAAAGATCTCATCGTCGGGCTGGATATCGGCACCTCGAAGGTCGCCGCGATCGTCGGCGAGCTGAACGAGCAACAGGTGATCGAGATCATCGGCATCGGCACGCACCCATCCACCGGGATGAAAAAGGGCGTGGTGGTCAATATCGAGTCCACCGTGCAGTCGATCCGGCGGGCGGTCGAAGAGGCTGAACTGATGGCCGGCTGCCGTATCCAGTCGGTTTACACGGGGATTTCCGGCAGTCACGTCAAGAGTCTGAACTCGCACGGCATTGTCGCCGTGCGCAGCAAAGAGGTCAGCGAGGCGGATGTCGATCGTGTGATCGATGCGGCCTGTGCAGTGGCAATCCCGGCCGACCAGAAGACCTTGCACGTACTGCCACAGGAATTCGCGGTGGACGACCAGGAGGGTATCCAGGAACCGATTGGCATGTCCGGCGTGCGTCTCGAAGCCCGGGTGCACATGGTCACCGGCAGCGTGTCGGCCGCGCAGAATATTCACAAGTGCGTGCTGCGCTGTGGGCTGGATGTGGACAAGCTGATTCTGGAACAGCTGGCGTCCAGCTACGCGGTCCTGACCGACGATGAAAAGGATCTCGGTGTCTGCATGGTCGATATCGGCGGCGGCACCAGCGATATCGCGGTCTTTCACAAGGGTGCGATTCGCCATACGGCCGTCATCCCCATCGCCGGCGATCAGGTGACAAACGACATCGCCGTCGCCCTGCGTACCCCCACCCAGCATGCCGACGCCATCAAGGTGAAGTTCGGGCATGCGCTGCCCGAAATGCTCGAGCGCGACGAACAGATTGAGGTCGATAGCGTCGGAGACCGTCCGCCGCGTCGCCTGTCGCGGCTGACGCTGGCCGAGGTCATCCGCCCTCGCTATGAAGAACTGTTCCTCCTGATTCAGCGCGAGCTGCGCCGGTCAGGTTTCGACGAGATGCTGGCCGGCGGCGTCGTGCTGACTGGCGGCAGCAGCAAGATGGCAGGCGTGGTCGAGCTGGCGGAGGAGGTCTTTGACCTACCGGTCCGCCTCGGCATGCCGCACACCGTACAAGGGCTGACCGACGTCGCCCGCAACCCGCAACACGCCACCGGCATCGGGTTGCTCATCTTCGGGCAGAGAAATCTCCCGCACTACACCGGACAACCCGAAGGGTCCGGTTTCGCACAAGTCTGGGAACGCATGAAGAGCTGGTTCCAAGGCAATTTCTGATCGACTTTTTGGGGCAAACACGAGGTAACACCATGGCTGAGATTTTTGAACTCATCGAACACCAGCCGAATCGTCCAGTCATCAAGGTGATGGGCATCGGCGGCGGCGGCACCAATACGGTCAACCAGATGGTTGACGCGGGTATTCAGGGTGTCGAATTCATTTGTGCCAACACGGACGTGCAGCATCTGGATGCCTGCTCGGCCGACACCATCCTGCAGTTGGGCTCGACCATCACTCGCGGTCTGGGTGCCGGGGCCGATCCTGAAGTCGGCCGTGCCGCAGCGATGGAAGATCGCGAACGCATTCGCGAGACGATCGAGGGCTCCGACATGCTGTTCATCACCGCTGGCATGGGTGGTGGAACCGGCACGGGTGCGGCGCCTGTTGTGGCAGAGATCGCCCGCGAACTGGAAATCCTGACCGTGGCCGTTGTCACCAAGCCGTTCCCGTTCGAGCGCAAGAAGCGCATGGACGTCGCCGGCCGGGGCATCGAGTCGCTGGAAGGACTGGTCAATTCCCTGATCGTCATTCCGAACGAAAAGCTGTTGTCGGTG
The DNA here is from genome assembly GCA_023146115.1 of Abyssibacter sp. Lineage (GTDB taxonomy): Bacteria > Pseudomonadota > Gammaproteobacteria > Nevskiales > OUC007 > Abyssibacter. Next base: position 29,542 of record JAGLCS010000059.1, read on the forward strand.
CTGGGCAAGAGCGTCACCGTGAAGAGCGCGTTCAAGTCCGCCAATGACGTGCTGCATAACGCGGTGCAGGGTATCGCTGAGTTGATCACGGCCGGTGGTCTGATCAACGTCGACTTCGCTGACGTACGCAAGGTGATGTCGATTCCTGGCATGGCGATGATGGGCATTGGCCGCTCCAGTGGTGAAGATCGTGCTCGCGAAGCTGCCGAAACCGCGTTGGCGAGTCCGCTGCTGGACGAGCTGACACTCACCGGTGCGGAGGGCGTCCTGGTCAACATCACCGCAGGCGACGATCTGACCATGTTCGAATTCCAAATGGTCAACGAGGTGATCGGCGAGATGGCGGCCGAATCCGCCGAGGTGATCGTGGGTACCGCGTTGGATCCGAGCATGGGCGACGAGCTGCGGGTGACCGTGGTCGCCACGGGTCTGGGTGGAAACCAGCGGTCGCAGTCCTACGAGAATCACGAAGTGGTCACGCCTATCAGCCGCGATAGCGGGGGGCAGGTGAAGTACGGCGATCTGGAAAAGCCGACCTACATCCGTCGCGACCAGAAGAAGAACCGGCGTCTGGACGACCTGTCAGACCTGGATATCGAGGTTCTGGATGTGCCGGCGTTCCTGCGTAATCAGGCCGACTGAACCGGAATGGCGGGGGGATTCTTGAACGCGGCGACGGTGTGATTTCGGCCCGCGTCACACCCGGATAACCATGCACCTGTGGTATGGTTCCGGGTTGGACGCGCGCATATTGCCCTGAGGGGCGCACGCCGTCATCGAGTAAGAATCGCGGGGGCTGATTCCGAAACTTGCTGACCGATGGTCTGTCTCAGGCTGTCCGTCGATGCTTGGCCGTGTTCGGGCACAGCCGCTGAGGAAATGAGATGTTGAAACAACGAACCGTGCAGCATCCGATTCGCGCCACTGGCGTCGGACTGCACACAGGCAAAAAGGTGTACATGGCGATCCGCCCAGCCCCGGCGGATTTCGGCATCGTATTTCGGCGCGTGGACCTCGATGGCACGCCGGACGTCAAGGCGGATGCCCATGCGGTGACCGATACCATGCTCAACACCACGCTGGAAGCGGATGGCACCAAGGTGTCGACCGTCGAGCATCTCATGTCAGCTCTCGCGGGCCTCGGGATCGACAATGCTCTGATCGAGCTGTCGGCGCCCGAGGTTCCCATCATGGACGGCAGTGCCGGACCGTTCGTCTTTCTGGTGCAGTCGGCGGGCATTCTTGAGCAGGAGGCGCCAAAGCGCTTCATCCGCGTCAAGAAGCCGGTGCAGGTCACCGAAGACGATAAATGGGCTCGGTTCGATCCGCATGACGGTTTTAAGGTCAGCTTCGGGATCGACTTTGAGCATCCGGTGTTCTCGTCCAGCAAGCAGCACGCTACGATCGATTTTTCCACCACGTCGTATGTCAAGGAAGTCTCGCGTGCCCGTACATTCGGGTTCATGCGCGATGTGGAATATCTGCGAGCCAACAATCTGGCGTTGGGCGCCAGCCTGGACAACGCCGTTGCACTGGATGAATTCCGGGTGCTCAACAGCGATGGGCTGCGCTACCAGGATGAATTTGTACGCCACAAGATTCTCGACGCCATCGGCGATTTATACCTGATGGGTCACAATTTGATCGGCGCATTCACCGGCTACAAGTCCGGCCATGCGCTGAACAATAAGCTGTTACGTGGGCTGCTCGCGCAGCCGGACGCCTGGGACATGGTGACTTTCGAGCGGGGAGAACGCCCGCCCATCACTTACTCCCCGCGACCGGCCGCCGCCGCCGCTTAAGATTGACGTTGGAATTCGTGTACGAGCTGTCGGAGGGCTGAAGCCAATCTGGCATTGCTCGTGCTAAGCGAGAGGCGACGCATGGATTCAATGTGTCGCGGGAGGGGTTTGAGCGGAACGTTTCGCTGCACCGGTCGGGCTTGCACCGGAGTGATGCAAAGCCTTATATCAGTGCAGGGGGAACCCAGGGCTGAGCCAACGATATGCATCAACGCGGTGCGATGTTGGCGCAGACGGGTTGCCCAAGCGGGTGAGGGTACGGCCAGGACGGCCGTGGTCTGATCCATCCGAACAAACCGCACGTGGGAGGACAGTGGCCCGGGGAGGCGCTGTTCCAACTGCTCTTGAAGGATAACGGTCTGCTTGGCAGATCGAGACCAATCCCTGAGGGGGGAACGGTCTGAACGGATGCGATCCGCAAGAGATCGAGCGCGACGACCGATACGGTAAGACATGGAACTGATTGTAATAGACAACCGGCTGGGCCGTTCTCGGCGCTGGCAATTTGATCCGCGTAGCCCATGGGTTGTGGTAGCGGCCGTTGCGACGGTGAGCCTGCTCATTGCCTCCGGTGTGGGCATTGGACGTCTGACGGCGCCCGTCGCGCCGGCGCAGGTTGCCCTGCCGTCGGATGTGACCGCCGAATGGCAGGCTGCCATTGACGCGAATCGTCAGGAAGTGGCGGACACGCGACAGTATTTGCAAGAGAACACGCAGGCATTGGCCCGCAAGGTGGCAATGCTGCAGGCGGATATGATGCGCCTGAATGCAGCCGGCCAGCGCTTGATTGAAGTCGCCGACCTTGACGAAGGCGAGTTCGTCTTTGATGCGGCGCCGGCGGTTGGTGGCCCCGAAATTGAAATCGAAGGCGACCTGCCGCGTCTGGAAGATGTCACCGGGACTCTGGGCGAGCTGGATCGCCAGATCGCCGGTCGCGAGCGGGAGATGCGTGTGCTGGAGGACCTGATCCTCGCCAGCCGTCTGCAAAGCGAGGGACATCCCGAAGGGCGGCCGATTCTCAGCGGCTGGATCTCTTCGCTGTTCGGCGTTCGCACCGATCCCTTCACCGGTCGCCGTGCCCATCACTACGGGATGGATTTCGCGGGGCGGGAAGGTTCAGAGGTCGTGGCGGTGGCCAGCGGTGTCGTCACCTGGGCGGGTCATCGCCATGGTTACGGCATGTTGGTCGAGATCAATCACGGCAATGGCTACGTCACGCGCTACGGTCACAACCAGAAGCACGACGTCAAGGTCGGTGACCGTGTGGCCAAGGGTGATGTGATCGCCCGTATGGGGAACACGGGCCGATCCACCGGGCCGCATGTGCACTTTGAGGTCTTGCGCAACGGCAAGGTCGTCAATCCGGCGAAATACATCCGCGCACAGGGCTAAGCGGCCGGGGCAGCTAACGGCGCACGAGTCGACGGCGCCTGCATCCCAAATCGTCTGCGTTACAATGCCGCGCCGCATCAATCGATGTGGACGTTGATTCCCGGTTCGCAGGCCCCATTTCTGACCCATGGCGAATACCTTCTTCAGCCGGCTAATCGGTAGCCGGAACCAGCGCGTTTTAAATCGGAAACGCAAATTTGCGGATCAGGTCAATGCGCTGGAGAGCAGTATCTCCACGCTGGATGACGCTGCGCTGCAAGCCAAGACCACGGAGTTCCGCGGTCGTCTGAACCAGGGCGAGTCACTGGACGCTTTGCTCCCGGAAGCCTTCGCGGTGATTCGGGAGGCGGCGAAGCGCACGCTGGGCATGCGTCATTTCGACGTCCAGGTCATCGGCGGTGCCGTGCTGCATGACGGCAAGATCGCCGAGATGCGTACCGGTGAGGGCAAGACCCTGGTCGCGACGCTGGCGACCTACGCCAATGCGTTGACCGGCAAGGGCGTGCACATCATCACCGTCAACGATTATCTGGCCAGCCGCGATGCCGAGTGGATGGGGCGGCTTTATCGCTTCATGGGCCTGAGCGTCGGCGTCGTGCTCTCTGGCCAGACCCCGGACGAGAAGCGCGCCGGCTATGCCGCCGATATCACCTACGGCACGAACAACGAGTTCGGCTTCGATTACCTGCGTGACAACATGGCGTTCTCTGCCGAGGACAAGGTGCAGCGCGGGTTGCATTTTGCCGTGGTGGATGAGGTCGACTCGATCCTGATCGATGAAGCGCGGACGCCGTTGATCATCTCCGGTCCGACGGATGATGACCCGAGCCTTTATCAGAAGATCAACTCCGTCGTTCCCAATCTGGTTGCGCAGGAAGAAGAGGACGGTCCGGGCGACTTTTCCGTCGATGAAAAGGGCAAGCAGGTTCACCTGACCGAAGACGGACATGAGCGGGTGGAACAGCTGCTGTCAGCGGCCGGCTTGCTGGCTGAAGGCGAGAGCCTTTACGACGCACAGAATATCGTGCTGATGCATCACCTGAATGCGGCGTTACGGGCGCGGTACCTGTTCAAGCGCGACGTGGACTACATCGTGCGCGGCGGTGATGTGGTGATCGTTGACGAATTCACCGGTCGAACGATGCCCGGTCGTCGTTGGTCCGATGGTCTGCACCAGGCGATCGAAGCCAAGGAAGGGGTCGCGATCCAACGCGAGAACCAGACGCTCGCGTCCATCACCTTCCAGAATTATTTCCGGCTTTACGACAAGCTGGCCGGCATGACAGGCACGGCCGATACCGAAGCCTTCGAATTCCAGCAGATCTATAGCCTGGAAGTCGTGGTCATACCGACCAACAAGCCGACGCAGCGACAGGATCTCGGCGACCTCGTGTTCATGACGGCGCGTGAGAAATTCAACGCTATCGTCGATGACATCACCGCGGCGCAGGAAAAAGGGGCACCGGTCCTGGTCGGTACGGCATCGATTGAGACCTCCGAACTGCTGCATCAGCTGCTAACCGAGCGCAAGGTCAGCCACGAGGTATTGAACGCCAAGCAGCACGAGCGCGAGGCGGAGATCATTGCCCAGGCCGGCCGGCCTGGCGCAGTGACCATCGCTACGAACATGGCGGGGCGTGGAACTGACATCGTGCTCGGCGGCAGCCTGGATGCCGAGCTGTCGGTGATTTCAGAAGACGACGCTGATGCACGCGCGGCGGTGCAGGCTGACTGGCAGACTCGGCATGATGCCGTGATCGCTTCCGGTGGCTTGCACGTGATCGGTTCCGAGCGGCATGAATCACGCCGTATTGACAACCAGTTGCGTGGACGGTCAGGTCGGCAAGGTGACCCCGGGCTGACTCGGTTCTACCTGTCGCTGGAAGACACGCTGATGCGTATCTTCACGCCGCCCAGAATGCGCGCCATGTTGCAGCGCCTGGGTATGGAAGAAGGCGAGGCGATCGAGCATCGCTGGGTCTCACGTTCGATCGAAACGGCGCAGCGTAAGGTCGAGTCGCACAACTTCGATATTCGCAAGCATTTGCTGGAATACGACAACGTAGCGAACGATCAGCGCAAGGTGATTTACGCGCAACGCAATGATCTGATGGAAGCCGAAGAGGTCTCCGGTCTAATCGATACGATTCGGCCGGATGTGGTCGCCGGCGTCGTTCAGGCTTACTTGCCGCCAGGGTCTCCGGAAGAACTATGGGACACCAAGGGCTTGAGCGAAGCCTTGCGTGCGGAGTTCGGTCTGGATGAAGACATTGTCCAATGGCTGGAAGCCGACACGTCGCTGGATGATGTCGGCGTGCGCCGCAGGGTGAACGAGTTGCTGGAAACCTCATACGCCGACAAGAAACAGCGTGCAGGTGAGAGCGTGATTCAGCATTTCGAAAAGGCGGTGATGCTGCAAACACTCGATCGCCTATGGCGCGAGCATCTCGCCGCCATGGACTATTTGCGCCAGGGCATCAACCTGCGCGCGTATGCGCAGCGTGATCCCAAGCAGGAATACAAGCGCGAAGCATTCCAGCTGTTCAATGACTTGCTGGCTCGTCTCAAGCATGAGGTGGTGGCAACGCTGTCGAAGGTCCGCGTGCAGGCTGAATCGGATGTGGAAGCCGTTGAGGCGCAGCGGCGGGCTCAGGCCGAAGCGTTGCAGGCCCGTGGTGAGGCCAGCCATGCTGAGGCCAGCAGCGCCCTGGCAGGCGGTGAACAGGCACCGGAGCCGGAGGCATCCGCACCCGGACGCAGAATCCAGGCCGGCCCGAGTCAGCGGCCCGCGCTCCCTCCGCAGCCGGAGACCTTCGCGCGTGGCGAGCGCAAGATTGGGCGCAACGAGCCGTGTCCCTGCGGATCGGGCAAGAAGTACAAGCAATGCCACGGGCAGGTGGCCTGACCGCTTGGCCGTTGGTCTGATAGCACCGGAGGCGTTGTCGGCTGTTCCGGGCGTGCGCCTGGGCAGCGTCGCCGCGGGTATTCGTTACCAGGGCCGCCACGATCTGGCCATGATTGAATTGGCGCCGGGCGCAAGGACGGCTGTGGCGCTGACCAACAACGCGTTCGCCGCCGCTCCGGTGAAGATTTGCCGGGAGCATCGCGGCCGTACCGCGCAGTCGCGCGCCTGGGTCATCAACAGCGGGAATGCCAACGCGGGTACCGGTGCGCCAGGCGTGCAGGCCGCCCAGCGGAGCTGTCAGGCGGTGGCTGAGACCTTGTCCTGCGATGTTGACGAGGTCTGGCCGTTCTCCACCGGGGTCATAGGTGAGCCGTTGCCGGTGGAGCGGATTGAGGCAGCCGTGCCCGCGTTATGTGATGCGCTGACGGCGGATGCCTGGCTGACAACGGCCCAGGCGATCATGACGACTGATTCCGTGCCCAAGGGTATGAGTCGAACAATCGACCTGCCCGACGCTCGCTACACGGTGACGGGGATCGGCAAAGGCGCAGGAATGATCCGGCCGGACATGGCGACCATGCTTGCCTTTGTCGCCACCGATGCGCCGTTGTCGCAGGCCGCGCTCGATCAGATCCTCGGTCAGGCGATTCACGCGAGTTTCCACTGCATCACCGTCGATGGCGATACATCGACCAATGATGCTTGCGCCATGGCCGCTACCGGGCAGGGTCCACAAATCGACGTGGGTACGCCAGCGTACCGCGCCTGTCGTGAGGCCATCATCGAGGTGTGCCAGCACTTGGCGCAAGCGATGGTTCGCGACGGTGAAGGCGCAAGCAAGTTCGTCACCATTCGTATCCGGGGCGCGAGGACGCGGGAAGAAGCGCGGACCGTGGCCTTCACCATTGCGCATTCTCCGCTGGTCAAGACGGCCTGGTTCGCCAGTGATCCGAACTGGGGCCGGGTGCTGGCGGCCGTCGGCCGCAGTGGCCTCGAAGGTCTGCGGATCGAGGGCGTCGATCTGGCGATTGATGACATTGATGTCCTCGCTGGCGGCGAACCCGCGCCGGGCTATCAGGAATCCTTGGCCTCCGCTGCGATGCAGCAGGAAGCCTTTACCGTCACCGTCGATCTGGGTCGCGGAGCAGGCGAGGCCACGATTTGGACCTGCGATCTTGGCCACGACTACGTGCGGATCAACGCCGAATATCGGACGTGAGCCTGCATATCGCCGTCGGCGTGCTGAGGCGCGGTCGTCAGGTGTTGATCAGCCAGAGGCGCGAGGGCAAGCCGGGTGCGGGTCAATGGGAGTTCCCCGGCGGTAAATGCGAGCCGGGCGAATCGATTCAGGCAGCGTTACGCCGGGAACTCGTAGAGGAACTCGGCATTCACCTGAAGCACTGCCAGCGATTGATCCGATTGCGGCATCGCTACCCGGATCGCGAAGTGTTGCTGGATACCTGGTTGGTCGATGCCTGGAGCGCCGACCCCACCGGACTGGAAGGCCAGGCAGTGCGCTGGGTGGATGTGTGCGAGCTGTCCGCGGCGGGTCTGCTGGAGGCCGATCGACCGATCATCAAGGCGCTGGAAATGCCTGCGCTCTACGCGGTGACGCCGCCTGATGTCTCGATGGCCGGTCTGAAGGCGCGATGCTCACAACTGGATTTCGAGGCGATGGTGCGCCTGCGGCTTCCGTCCTTGAGCGATGCTGCCTACCGTGCACTTGTACTTGATCTGTGGCGTGTCGACGGACCGCATCTGGTTGTCGACCGACCTCACGTGAATTGGGATGCCGATCTGCCGGCCGGTGCCTTGAGCTGGCACGCGCCAGCGCGGCAGGTTCGCGCCGAGGCACGCCCGGAACGGCCGGTTTGGGCGCGCTGGTGTATCGCGTCCTGTCACGAGGCAGACGACTGTGACGCGGCGATGACGTGGGGCGCTGATGCATTGGTGATCGGCAATCTTCGCGCAACCCCGACACACCCGGACCGGCCGGGGATAGGCTGGCAATACTTCAGGCAGCTTGCTGACGCCAGGGGGCAGCCTTGCTACGCCATCGGCGGGCTGGCGCCATCAGACCTGACAGTCGCCCGTTGGGCAGGCGCAACAGGCGTGGCGGGCATTCGCGGATTCTGGTCCTGACAGCCTAGTCTTCGCGATCGAACGACCGCTCCGAGTCGCCAGCGATGCGGTGCTCTTCTTCGAACCAGGCGCCGAGATCGATCAGCTTGCAGCGGCGGCTGCAGAATGGACGCCAAGGGTTCTCCTGTGTGGCCTTTGCGCGCTGCCCACAGTGCGGACAGCGGACCAGTCGTGCGGGCTCCGCCATTAGGCGGCTCCCCGCTGCATCCACGATCGGACCGTGTTGCGGGGAGTGGCAACGGTGGCGGCGAGGGTCTGACAATGCATCATCGAGCGACTTCGATTGCGGGCGCTTAGCCGATTCCGCAGCAGGCTAACTGGAACTCGACATCGGTTCGCACCTGATGGCTGCGGCTGCTGGTCTCACGGGTTTCCATGAAGCGCACGGTGAACCGATGTTTGCCGGCGCTGATCTCTGGGTGGGCTCGGCAATCGGCAGGGACACCGATGCGCAGCATCTGGCGGGGGCCCTCCAGCGATTGGACATGGATGCCCTCGCGCGCCATCACTGATTTCGGGTCCGCGCTGGCGCGAATCAGATCCAGGTCGAGCTCAATGGCTCGTTCGAACGCGCCAATGTCGGAGCACCAAGCGTTGAGATCGCATTCTGACTCTTCCAGAGGCCGACGTAACCAGAGCTCGAAATTGGGTAGGTCAAAGCCAGTGGTTCCGCCGGGTATGGCGATGCGGTTGGCGATGCTCACCAGAAAATCGTTGTTGCGCAGCGCAGCTCCAGCGAACTGGCTGGATAGTCCCTGGATCGCAAGGACCGCCTGATCGATGCGCTGGAGCACGTCGCTTAGCCGATCGTCATTGACGCCGGGTTGCGCTTCAAGCCGTCGCAGGTGAGCGTGCTGTTCGCCCAGTTCCTTGGTGATGTCACCTTTGAGGTCGCTGCGTCCGAGCAGCAGAAAGATGTCCAGCAACGCCCCCACCGCGGCGCGGCGGCCCCAATAGCTGGCATCCGCTCGGTGATGTCGCAGACGCTTGAACAAGAATTCCAGGCGCAGGTAGGTCCGCACCCGTTCATTGAGTGGCTGTTCGAACCAGATTGTGTCGGAGGACGTTATCGGTCCCATCATGCACTGCGCCCCGCTGCGAAACGGCATTGTAACGACATCAACAGCAATTGCTCATTCACCCCGACTGAGACTTAGGTAGCGCCGGTGCAGATCCTGAATTTCAGACTCCAGTTCCGCCAGGCCCGCATGGTTCTCGACGACGTCGTCAGCCGCCGCCAGACGATCCTGCCGTGTGATTTGTGACCGGATCATCCGCTCCGCGAGTGCCGCATCGATCTGGTCACGCGCCATCAGGCGTTGGCGCTGAATGGCTTCGTCCACGTCAATGACCAGCACGCGATCGGTCATCGTCGTCAGCCCGGATTCGACGAGCAGCGGGATGGCGAGAACGCAGTAGGCTGCGTTCTGCGATGCCCGCCATTGCTGCATGGCCTGTCGGACCGCGGGATGGACAATCGCCTCCAGCGCCTGCCTTTGGGACGCGTTGTTGAAGACCATGCGTCGCAGGCCGGCACGGTCCAGCGCGCCATCCGGGGTCAGTATCTCCTGTCCGAAGGTTTGCACGATGCGTTCCAGGGCAGGGGTGCCGGGCGCCACCACGTCTCGCGCGGTTTGATCGGCGTCGAGTACGGGGATACCCAGCGACTCGAACACGCGGCTGGCCGCGGATTTCCCGCTGGCAATACCGCCGGTCAGCCCGACTGTCCAGATCAAGGCGCTACAGTCCGGCGAATGAAAAATAGCCCTGAATGATGGCGTCGCCCCAGAGCATGGCGATCCAACCCGCCGCAGCAATGTATGGGCCGAAGGGCATGGGCTGGTCGCGGCGCAGAGCGCCACTGGCGATCAGTCCGCCGCCGACGAGGGCGCCGACCACGGATGACAGCAAGATGATGAGAGGGAGCGCTTGCCAACCTAGCCAGGCACCGAACACGGCAAGCAGCTTGAAATCGCCGTACCCCATGCCTTCCTTGCCGGTGATCAGGCGAAAACCGTGAAACACCAACCATAGCGACAGATAGCCCACCGCCGCGCCGATCACCGCGTCCGCAGGGGACACCGGGCCGCCCAGCACACTGAGTAGCAGGCCGGCCCATAGCGCGGGCAGCGTGATGTTGTCCGGAAGCAACTGGTGATCAAAGTCGATGGTCGACAATGCGACCAACGCCCAGGTCAGGGCAATCGCGGCAGCGCCGAACAAACCGAACCCCAGCTGCCACGCGACCACGCCGGTCAATAGCGCGGTGATTGCTTCGACGAGCGGGTAGCGCCAGCCGATCTTGGTGCTGCACTGCCGGCATCGGCCCTTGAGCCGCAAAAAGCTGAGCACCGGGATGTTGTCGTACCAACGAATGTCGGCGCGGCAGGCCGGACAACGCGAGCCTGGAAAAACCAACGACTCTGGTTTCGATTCAGACGGTTGGTCCGGAAGTTCCAACAGAAGACGGCATTCGCGTTGCCAGCCCTGCTGCAGCATCCGCGGCAGACGGTGGATGACGACATTGAGAAAGCTGCCGACCAGCAGTCCGATCACCACGGCTGTGGCCGTCCACAGCGGCAGCGACGTCTGCAACAGTTCAATCACGTGAAAATCCGTTGGAAAAGCGTTGGGTGCGCGACTAGACGACCGAACCAAGCTTGAAGATGGGCAGGTACATCGCGACCACCAACCCGCCGACCAGCACGCCAAGCACCGCCATGATCAACGGTTCTAGCAGGCTGGAGAGGTTGTCGACGAGGTTATCGACTTCGTCCTCATAGAAGTCGGCGACCTTCGCGCACATCGAATCCAGCGCGCCGGATTCCTCACCAATCGCGACCATCTGCACTGCCATGCTGGGGAACACACCGACCTGCGCCATGCTCACCTGCAGCTGTTGCCCCGTTGCGACCTGGTCCTTCATCTGCTGCACAGCTTCTTCGTACACGATGTTGCCGGCGGCCCGGGAAACCGAATCCAGGGCGTCGACCAGCGGTACTCCGGCGGCGAACATGGTCGACAGTGTGCGCGCGAATCGGGCAGTTGCTGACTTGTCCAGAATGTCGCCAACGACGGGTAGCCTGAGCAGGATACGGTCCTGCATTCGACGGTATCCGCGGAAGCGGCGATGGCATTGGGCATGAGCAAACCCGGCGGCGATGATGATCCCTAGAATCAGCCACCACTTCGCCTGTACGAACTCGGACAATCTGATCACGAGGTTGGTGAAGGCCGGTAGATCGGCGCCAAAGCCAACAAACAGCTCCTTGAATTGCGGGACGACGAAGTAGAGCAGGATGCCGGTGACAATGAAGGCCACGACGACGACCGCCGCCGGATATGTGAGGGCTTTCTTGACCTTCTTCTTGATTGCCTCGGTCTTCTCCTTATAGGTGGCGATCTTGTCCAGCAAGGCTTCCAGCGCGCCGGAGCGCTCGCCTGCATCGACCAGATTTACAAACAAATCGTCGAAATGTTTCGGCTGCTTGGACAGGGCCTCCGCAAAGGTCGAGCCGCCCTCGATCTCCGTTCGAATCTCGCTGATCATTCCGCCCATGGATGGGTTTTCGTGGCCTTTGCCCACAATGTCCAGTGCTTGGACAAGCGGCACGCCGGCTTGCATCATCGTCGCCATCTGGCGGGAAAAGACAGCGATATCCCCGGCCGTGATTTTCTTCTTCCGCTTGCCGAACAGATCGGATTTCTTCCGCACACTGATCGGATTAATGCCTTGCTTGCGCAGTTGCACCTTGACCAGCGAGTCGTTGAACGACTGCATCTGGCCCTTGACCCGTGAGCCTTCACGGTTGGTGCCCTGCCAGAGAAAGGTGGCTTCTTTAACGGCCGCTTTTGCCATGGTCTAGATTCTTGTGGTGGGTTCTAGTCGACCGTCACACGGTTGACTTCGACCAGACTCGTCACGCCCTGCAGAACCTTTTGCAGGGCGGAACGACGGAGGTCTTGAATGCCTTGCTGCTTCGCCAGCTGGGCCAGTTCCATGGCGTTGGAGCCTTCCATGATGGCGCGCCCCATGTCCTCGTTAACCGGCATTACCTGGTAAATGCCGACCCGGCCCTTGTACCCGGTGCCGCTGCAGGTGTCGCAACCCTTGGCGTCGTAAAGCGTCAGATTTTCCAGATCGTCTTCCACAAACCCTTCCTTGAGCAGTTCTTCGCGTGGAATGTCGATCGGCTGTTTGCACTGCTTGCACAGGCGGCGTGCAAGCCGCTGGGCGATGATCAGCGAAACGGAGGACGCGATGTTGTAGGCCGGAACCCCCATGTTGAGCATGCGGGTCAAGGTCTGGGGTGCGTCGTTCGTATGCAGTGTTGACAGCACCAGATGGCCCGTCTGTGCCGCCTTGATCGCGATTTCCGCAGTTTCGAGGTCGCGTATCTCACCGACCATGATGATGTCGGGGTCTTGACGCAGAAAAGCCTTCAGGGCCGAGGCGAAGGTGAGTCCGACCTTGGGGTTGACGTTCACCTGGTTGACGCCGGGGAGATTAATTTCCGCGGGGTCTTCTGCGGTGGAGATATTCCGGTCCGCCGTATTGAGGATGTTCAAGCCGGTGTAAAGCGAGACGGTCTTGCCGCTGCCCGTCGGCCCGGTGACCAGAATCATTCCGTAGGGTTTGTTCAGGAACTTCTGGTAAAGCTCCTTCTGCTCCGGCTCGTAACCCAGCGCGTCGATACCGAGCTGGGCGCTGGTGGGGTCGAGAATACGCAGCACGATCTTTTCGCCGAACAGTGTTGGGCAGGTGTTCACGCGAAAGTCGATGGCTTTGGTCTTCGACAGGTTCAGCTTGATGCGGCCGTCCTGCGGGACCCGCCGCTCGGCCAGGTCCATCCTCGACATCACCTTCAGGCGAGCCGCCAGTCGCATTCCCATCTGCACAGGGGGCGTTGCAACCTCCTGGAGAATGCCGTCCTGGCGATAGCGAATCCGGTACTTCTTTTCGTACGGTTCGAAATGCACATCAGAGGCGCCGCGATTGATCGCATCGAGCAGGATCTTGTTGACGAAGCGCACGACCGGCGCGGACTCGGTGTCCGCACGTGTGATGTCGTCGGCTTCCTTGGAGTCTTCGCCATCGTCGAGGTCGATGTTCTCAAGGTCTTCGTCGCCGACATCCAGCGACGCCGCTTCGATGGCGCTGAGGGCGGAGTCGATGAAATTGCCGAGCTTGTCGTCCTCGACCAGCACCGGCTCGGTAGCCAGCCCCGTATTGAACTTGATCTCGTCCAGACCCTGCAGGTTGGTCGGGTCCGAGGTCGCGACGTACAAGCGCTTGCCACGTTTGAACAGCGGCAGGGCACGATGCTTGCGGATCAGCGATTCGCTGACATCACTGATCGGCGCGTATTCCATGTTCATCGCATTGAGATCGAGCAACGACAGGCCGAACTCACGGCTTGCGGCCATGCCGACATCCAGCGCGGAAGCCATGTTTTGTGTGACCACCCAATGCACCAGCGCCACACGCTCTTTGGCCGCTCGCGCCTGCGCATCGCGCGCTACGGATTCCGACAGCAGCCCTTCATTGATCAGTCGGCGCGCTAGACCGCCGATATATCCGATTTGGATGGTCTGATCTCCAGCTGTCACCTTGTCCTCCCAAGCCGGCGCAGTGCCGTGTCTGGCGATGTTAGATCATGGGCACGCCCAGACCAAATGAATCCGAAGACTCCATCATCGGGCTTGATCGGTTATCCACTAACCCGCAAAGCCGACGAGCGGTTAGCCAATCGCGTCCGGGTTTTGGTTTTCTCTACGTAATTCCTGGGTGAGCACCACAGGCTCATCCATTGAAACCGAATGAGGGAAAACCAATGAAATCTATCGTTTTTCTGATCACTGTTCTCTATTCAGCCCTGAGCTTCGCCGGACCGGTGAACATCAATACTGCGGACGCCGCGACACTGGCGAAGGAATTGGATGGTGTAGGTCCGGTGACCGCGCAGCGGATTGTCCAGCATCGCAAGGACCACGGGGCGTTCAAGTCGGCGGATGAACTCAAGACCGTGAAGGGGATTGGCGACAAGACCTACGCGAAGAATGTCGACAACATTCTGCTGAAGTGAGTCGGGCTGGACAGAGGGCGGGCCGGCCGTCCTCTGTCCATTGGGTCTGCGATGCATGGTCTATGGTCGAAGCGGTCGGCACGTCGCCTGACGGCGGATGTGCCCGCCGGTTGATAGCGTCAGTCGTCCCGTGTCGCCGTCGATGGCCTGGCCTGCGCTCAGCTCGGGCAATTGTGTGGCGACCGAGAATGCATCGCGCCCCAAGGCGTTGAATTGGGCGAATGGTCCGCCGTCGCCGCGTCCGTCCCGAGGCCCGCATAGCAGCACGCCGCGCAAATCGTTCAGCGCCTCCTGATTGCGGCGGGCATCCAGCGCGGCATCCGGTGCGTAAACCGGTAAATCGACCGCATGGTGAAAGCGCAACAGCGGCACTAGCAGTCGTGCGTCGCGTGACTTTGCGGCCAGAAACAGTGCATCGACTCGTCGCGAGCCGGCGAGTCGCCCCCTGCGCGTGTCCTGCCATAGGGGGGCTGGGGACTCCGGCCGCAACAGGTACTGTACGGCGGCCTGCAGATCCTGACTGCTCGCGGGAAAGCTTGCTTGTTCGACGATTTCGCCTCCCTGGGCCTCGTAGGTCTCGAGAAAGCCGAGGCCCACGCGGCGCCCCCAATCATCATCGGCGAACAAGATCGCAGCGCGGCGATAGCCGGCGCGCAGCGCGTGCGCCGCTGCGGCCGCTGCATCGTCTTCCGGTGCGAGCCCGAATTGCCACAGATTGGCCGCGCCCCATGCACTACGGGGGCCATAGTTCAGGGCGAGGGTGGGAACGGACAGACGCCCCTGCCGCGACAAGGCCTCGACACTAGACTTGTCCAGCGGGCCGATGATCAGATCCGGCGCATGGCGTGCTGCCGCCTGATAGGCCGCGAGGCTGTCGGAGGCCGCGCTGTCGAACAGCTGCACGCCGAGGTTCGGCTGGCGGCTGGCCGCGTCGAGAAGACCGTCGACCAGCGCTTGGCCGGCATCGCCTAGTGGCCCAGACGTCGGCACGACGACTGCGACGCGCCTGGGGCGCACGGCCCGGCTCGGGCCGGCATATGGCTGGACCGTTCGCGTTGGCAAATCGACTTGCAGTGTGCGGAGTACCGAGTCACGCGCGGGATGATCGGAGTAGCGATGCGCCCAGGCTTCCAGCGCATGGCTCAACTCCCACTGTGACGCCACCGACGCCCGATGCGTACGCGCCAACTCCCACCAACCCTGGGCGGTCCACGGCGCCGCCGCCGGAGGCGTGGTCAACGCCGTGCTGGGGAGGCGTTGCAGCAAGCGCCAGATCTGGTGTTGGTTATGGTCTCGTTGATCGATGCGGCGCAACGCCTGATCGGCCCAAAGGCGTTCGACAATGGCAGCCGTGACCTGGCCGCGGTTCTCGAGTGTCCGGGCGCTGGCGAGACGGTAGGCGGCATTGTCGCCCTGCGCCGTGGCCTGAACAGCGGCGGCCCCTGCCAAGACCAGCAGGCAGGCCGCCGCGACACGGGTGGCCCGGCTAGAACATCTCCGACTGATCCGCCTGCTCCGTGGGTGCATGCCGCGAAGGGATGTGGTCGCCCGTGATCATTTCGCTATAGCTCATGCCTGGGCCGACCATCGGGTAAACGCCGGCTTCCGGATCGATGATGACCTCAAGAAACGCCGGTCCATCGAACTCGACAAACGATTTCACGACGGCGTCGATGTCCTCGACGGCGTCCAGCCGGCGCGCCCATGGGAAGCCATCGGCCTCGGCCGCCTTGACGAAGTCTTTTTTGTGCAGCGACTTGTCGGAGAACGCGAAACGCCCCTTGAAGAAGAGCTTCTGCCACTGCTTGACCATGCCGTCGCCGAAGTTGTTCAGCACGACGATTTTCACCGGCAGATCGTAGGTGGTCACGGTCTCCAGTTCGCCGAGATTCATCCGAATGCTCGCGTCGCCGTCAATGTCGATCACGAGCTTGTTGGGTTGGGCGAACTGTGCACCGATCGCGGCGGGCAGCCCAAATCCCATGGTGCCCATCGAGCCGGATGTGAGCCATAGCCGAGGCTCGCGAAAGTCGAAATACTGCGCTGCCCACATCTGATGCTGGCCCACGCCAGTGGCGATTACGGCGTCACCGCCGGTGAGCCGGTTGATCGCCTCGAGCACGGCATAGGGCTGAATCTGCGTGCTGTCGCGGTCGTAGTTCATGGCATAGGTGGTCTTCAGGCCGGCGACGTGTGCCTGCCAGTCACTGAAGTCGGTTTGCACTTGCTGTGCGCATCCAAACTCCAGCAGCGCCTGTAAGGCCGGTAGCAGTCGGCCGACGTGATGCCAGTGCACGGGCTTGACCTTGCCAATCTCGGATGCATCGATGTCGAAGTGGGCGATGTGCTTCGCGTTTGGCGCGAACCGGTCGGGTACGCCGGCCACGCGGTCGTCAAAGCGTGCACCCAGCGTGATCAGAAAATCGCAATCATCCACCGCGTAATTTGCGTAGGCCGTGCCGTGCATGCCAAGCATGTGCAGGGACTTGGGCTGCGTCGTGTCGTAGGCGCCCAGGCCCATTAATGTGGTCACGACTGGAATGCCGTAGCGGTCGGCAAATTCGCGCATCACCGGCGCGGCGTCGCTGGAGACCACGCCGCCACCGGCATAGATCAACGGCCGTTCGGCCTGTGCCAGCAACGCGTAGAACTCCTCGCAGCGGCGTTCGGACAGCGCTGCCGTTTCCAGCGCGCGGATGCGTTGCCGATACCCGGGGATGGGTAGCTCGCCCGCGCCGCGGTACGGGCCGGTCCAGTTCTGGACATCCTTGGGTACGTCGATCACGACCGGGCCGGGCCGGCCGGTGCTGGCGATCGCAAACGCGGTACGCACGGTTGCTTCGAGCCGCTCCGGTTCCGTCACCAGAAACACGTGTTTGGCACAGTTGCCCATGATGTTGGTGACAGGCGCTTCCTGAAACCCATCGGTACCGATGGCCGCGGTAGGCACTTGGCCACAGATCACGACGATCGGGATCGAGTCCGCCATGCAATCGCGCACAGGGGTGACGCAGTTGGTCGCGCCGGGCCCGGACGTCACCATCGCCACACCCACCTTGCCGGAGGCGCGGGCATAGCCGGCGGCCATGAAGCCGGCCCCCTGCTCATTGGCGGGAACGATTAGTGGCATGCTGTCGCTGTGTGCCTCGTTGTAACGAAACACGGCGTCGTAGGTCGGCAAGATGGCGCCACCCGAGTAGCCGAAAATGACGTCGACGCCCTGCTCGGCCAGGACACGGACAATCATGTCCGACCCGGATAGGGTTTCGGGTTCGCGTCGCAGTTCGGTGTCGGCAGGGGTCACGGTGGCGCTCATCATCGGGTCGGTGCGTTCCTAAGTGGAACCGCTCAGTTTATCGGACGCTAAGTTGCGGTGCAGCATTCTTGTGCCGGATCTGCTTGATTTTCCCGGACGGCCTGATTACCGTGCGCGACTCTTTAAAATCGGGCCGTCGCCTTGCGACACATCATTTCGATCCTGCTGCAGAACGAATCCGGGGCGCTCGCGCGCGTCGCTGGCCTGTTTTCGTCGCGTGGTTACAACATCGAATCACTGTCGGTCGCAGCGACCGATGATCCTGCGGTGTCGCGGCTGACGCTGGTCACCACGGGTACCGATCAGGTCATTAACCAGATCAACAAGCAGATCTCGAAACTGATCGATGTGGTGGACCGAGTCGAGCTGACCCGGCGCGGCCATGTCGAGCGCGAGCTGTTGCTGGTCAAGGTGCGCTACGTCGTCACATCCAAGGACCGCATGACCGAATTGCTGGAGCGGTACCGAGCCGAGGTCGTCGATCAGGCGGACGGTTTGCGCGTTATCGAGATGACCGGATCCGGCATGGATGTCGACGACTTCCTGCGCGAGTTGCGTGAGTTCGTGGAAATTCACGAAGTCGTCCGCAGCGGCGTGGCGGCGATTGCCAGCGGCGATCAGATTCTGGCGCTCCGGCACACTGCCTGAGCCCCTTCCCTTCAAGAAACACCGGAGAGACCTCGTGGCATTGAATGTCTACTACGACAAGGACGCTGACCTGTCCCTTATCCAGGGCAAGCAGGTGGCGATTCTGGGGTATGGCTCGCAAGGCCATGCGCATGCGTTGAACCTGCACGACAGCGGCGTGAGCGTCACCGTCGGCCTGCGCGAGGGCTCCGGCTCTTGGAAGAAGGCGGAAGCGGCCGGACTGACCGTCAAGGCGCCGGTGGATGCGGTGCAGGGCGCCGACGTGATCATGCTGTTGGTCCCCGACGAGCACCAGCAGGCACTTTACGAGGCGGTGGTCGACAACATCAAAGACGGCGCTGCGCTGGCGTTTGCCCACGGTTTCAACATCCATTTCGGGCTGATCGAGCCGCGTTCTGATCTCGACGTGATCATGATTGCGCCGAAGGGTCCTGGTCACACCGTACGGTCGCATTACGCCAACGGTGGCGGCGTGCCCTGCCTGATCTGTGTGCAGCAGGATGCCACCGGCACGGCCAAAGACGTTGCGCTGGCCTATGCCTCCGCAATCGGCGGCGGTCGCTCGGGCATCATCGAGACGACCTTCCGTGAAGAGACCGAAACCGACCTGTTCGGCGAGCAGGCCGTGCTTTGCGGTGGAGCCTCGGCACTGGTCGAAGCTGGTTTCGAGACACTGGTCGAGGCGGGTTACGAGCCCGAAATGGCTTACTTCGAGTGCCTGCACGAATTGAAACTGATCGTCGATCTTATGTACGAAGGCGGCATCGCCAACATGCGCTACTCGATCTCCAACACGGCCGAGTACGGCGATATCACGCGCGGCCCGCGTGTCATCACCGACGAAACCAAAGCCGAGATGCGCAAGATTCTGTCGGAGATCCAGAAGGGCGAGTTTGCACGCGAATTCATTAACGAAACTCGCAACGGCAGCACGGTGCTCAAGGCGACTGCGCGGCGCAGTGCCGAGCATCCGATCGAAGCGGTCGGGGCGAAACTGCGTGGCATGATGCCGTGGATTGCGGCCAACCAGTTGGTCGACAAGACCAAGAACTAGAGTCTGACGCACCGGCGGGTCTTCCCGCCGGTGTTGTTTTCTCTTGTCGCCATGCGCGTCCGCACCTTTCTCCATATCCCTCATGAAGGCTGGCTTATCGTCGCCGGCCTCGTGCTGTGCGTATGGCTGGCGGTGCACGAACAGCATTGGCTGATCGGTGCCAGCCTGTCGGCAGTCATTCTGTTCGGGCTGGGTTATTTTTATGACTCCGACCGCATTCTGTGTTCCGTGCCCCTGGCGGTCGTGGCGCCAGTGGACGGTACGGTCACGTCCGTTGAACTGGTCCGCGACGAGTTTCTGGATCGCAACGCATTGCGCTTTCGGATCAAGCCAGCGGCGCTGGGCGCTTACAGCCTGCGTGCGCCGATCGAGGGCAAGCTGCGCGAACCACGGTCTGAACACGTCGATACCAGCACGCATGTCTCATGGATTCAGTCGGACGAGGGCGACGACGTGCTGATTGCCGCCGGACGCGGCGGGCTGCTGGGGCAACGTCCTTGCCTGGTGCCGGTCGGTGAGCGCGTGGGTCACGGCCGTCGCTGTGGTTTGCGCAGACTGGCCCGTTACATCGATGTCTACATCGACGAGTCTTCACGCGCCAAGGTCTGTCCGGGTCAGTCGGTTCGCGCTGGGACCGATGTGTTGGCGATACTCAAGCGCAAGCCAGCCGAAGAGGAGGCCATCGCATGAGCGCAACCGGCGAATCCGCAGACACCGAGCCCAGCCCGCCGCGCCGCCGCGGCATCTACCTGCTGCCGAACCTGTTCACCACGGCGACCCTGTTCGGTGGCTTCTACGCCATCGTTGCCTCGTTGCGGGGCGAATTCGTGCCGGCCGCGATGGCGATCTTCGCCGCGATGGTCGCCGACACGCTTGATGGGCGGGTGGCACGGCTAACCAACACACAGACGGATTTCGGCAAGGAATACGATTCGCTGTCGGACATGGTCACCTTCGGGCTGGCCTCCGGCGTAGTGATCTACATCTACACCTTGCACTCGTTGGCAGGGGCGATCCCCTATGGCGGCAAGCTGGCCTGGCTGGGTGCATTCGTCTACACCGCCTGCGCCGCGTTAAGGCTGGCACGCTTCAACGTGTCGGCGCATCTGTCCGGGGGCAAGGGGTATTTCTTCGGACTGCCGAGTCCATCCGCAGCCGGTGTCACCGCCGGTTTTGTCTGGGTTTGCGCCGAAATGGGTATCTCTGGCGAGTCCCCATTTGTCGCGATCACCGCCTTCGTGCTGACGATCATGGCCGCGCTGCTGATGATCAGCAACGTGCGTTACTACAGCTTCAAAGACCTGAACCTGAAGGAGCGCGTGCCGTTTATCTATATCGTGGCGATTGTCGGGTTGTTCGTGCTCGTCTCCTTCGACCCGCCCAAGGTCGCGTTCTCTGTGTTCCTGGTGTACATGGTCTCCGGTCCGGTCATCACCTTGCTGCGGCGTCGCCGCAAGCGGCACAGTGTTGAAGCGGGGTCGTCGCCGGCCGATGATCCCCAGTGAGACTTGATCCTCGCTGCCGTGCCGTTATAGTCGCTTCTATGAAGCCAAGCATCCTGCAACTTGATGCGCTCAGTGCGCGCCGTTCGGCGACCGCACGGCTTCTGCTTGCGCTCCGACTTCTGCCCTCGGGCAGATAACGACGATGCGGACGGCGGCCGCACACCCGCCAAACACCCAGAACGTACCTGCCGCAGCCGGCGTCACTTGGACCCGTCGCGGCGGGCGGCGCATCATGCAGCGCAACAGGGCGACAGCCTTGCTCCCGAATTGAGGAGGTCATCATGACGATGATTTCAGACCCGCAGACCAAATACAGACCGTTTCCAGCCGTCGGCCTGAGCGACCGAACCTGGCCAGATCAGATCATTTCTGCACCGCCGACCTGGTGTAGCGTGGATTTGCGTGACGGCAACCAGGCTCTGATCGAACCGATGAATCCCGAGCGCAAGCTCGAAATGTTCGAGTTGCTGGTGTCGATTGGCTTCAAGCAGATCGAGGTCGGGTTTCCTTCCGCATCGCAGGCGGACTTCGATTTCGTCCGCGAACTGATCGAGCAGAACCGGATACCCGAGGACGTCACCATTCAGGTGCTGACGCAATCGCGTGAACCGCTGATCCGGCGCACGTTCGAGGCTCTGGAAGGGGCGCCGCGTGCCATTGTTCATTTCTACAACGCGACCGCGCCGGTCATGCGCCGCGTGGTGTTCAACATGGACTGCGCAGAGGTGATCGATCTGGCCGTGACCCACGCTCGGCTGATTCGCGAACTCGCCGAGGCGCGACCTGACACCGAGTGGACCTACCAGTACTCGCCGGAAATGTACTCCGGCACCGAACTGGAGTTTTCACGCGACATCATTGATGCGGTGGTCGAGACATTGGGTTCTACACCAGCGCACAAGTGCATTGTCAATCTGCCGTCCACGGTGGAGCGGTCCACGCCGAATATCTTCGCGGACATGATCGAGTGGACATCGCGGCATTTGCAGCGCCGCGATTCAGTGATCCTGTCGGTGCATCCGCACAACGACCGCGGCACTGGCACAGCCGCCGCCGAATTCGCGATGATGGCGGGCATCGAGCGGGTTGAAGGTTGCCTGTTCGGCAACGGCGAGCGCACCGGCAACGTCGACATCGTGAACCTGGCGCTGAATCTCTACACCGACGGCGTGCATCCCGGGCTGAATTTTTCGGACATCGATTCCATTCGCAACCGCGTGGAGTACTGCAACCAGCTGCCGGTACACCCGCGCCATCCCTATGTTGGCGAGCTGGTCTATACCTCGTTCTCTGGCTCGCACCAGGATGCAATCAAGAAAGCGTTCTCCGCGCGGCAGCCGGACGAGCTGTGGGACATGCCCTACCTGCCGATTGATCCGATGGATGTGGGGCGTTCCTACGAAGCGGTGATTCGCGTCAATTCGCAGTCGGGCAAGGGGGGCGTCGCCTACCTGCTGGAGCGCGAACACGGCCTGGATCTCCCGCGGCGGCTGCAGATCGAGTTCAGCGGTGTCGTGCAGACGGTGACCGACGCGACCGGGCAGGAAGTCACGGCAGCCGAGCTCTGGGAGATCTTCGACGGCGAATACTTGGGCGAGCAGGGGGCCTACAGCTATGTCTCGCACCATCTGGTCGAAGAATCGTCATCCGGCCACGTCGATCTGCGTGTGCAGGTGAATATCAACGGCCAGACCAGAGCGCTGGCGGCTACGGGACGAGGACCCATCGAAGCCTTTGTCAGCGCCTTGTCGGATGAGCTGGGCGAGCCGGTGACCGTGGTCGACTACCACGAGCACGCCATTGGCGGTGGTGCCGATGCACGTGCTGCGACCTACATCGAAATGAAGCTCGGAAACGGCAAGGCCTTGTTCGGCGTGGGCATCAACGGGAACATCGTCACCGCATCGCTTACGGCGATTCTGTCCGGCGTGAACCGGGCCTTGCAGGCGCGGCGCGCCGATCGTTCGGCGGCCTGAGCGCGCGCATGGATCCCGCTCGGCGATCGGAATACCTCAGTCTAATGGGGCTCACCGAGTGGGTCCGCCGTGATCATCAGGCGCCGATTGAATCGCCATCGGCCGAGTTGCCACGGACCGAATCACCCCCAGTCGAATCACCATCGGAGGCGGCACCGTCGCCTCCGGCTGGTGATGACGCAGTCCTCGCAGACACCCCATCCGCGGTGGCGTCGGCCGTCGTCGCCGCGGATCCCGTGCCGGTGCCTGAGGCCGCGCCGCCTCCCCGCGAGGACAGGGAACCGATCGCGACGCAGTGGGAACCCTTGCGCGAACAGGTCGCGCGCTGCACCGCCTGCGCCCTGCACGAGACGCGCACGCAAACCGTCTTCGGCGTCGGCGTGCAGCGAGCTGATCTGATGCTGGTCGGCGAGGGTCCGGGCGAGCAGGAGGACCAGCGTGGCGAACCCTTTGTTGGCGCCGCGGGCCAGCTGCTGGATCGCATGCTCGCCGCCATCGGCCACTCCAGGCAGGCGACGGTCTATATCGCCAATGTTGTCAAATGTCGGCCGCCGGGCAACCGCAAGCCGCATGCAGTCGAGGCCGAAGCCTGTCGCGGCTACCTTGAGGCGCAGATTGCCCTGATCCAGCCCAAACTCATCGTGGCCCTGGGTCAGGTCGCGGCATCGGGCCTGCTCGGCGAGGACGGCCCGGTGGGACGCATGCGGCAAGGCTCGCACGTCCACGGCGCCAGCGGCACGCCAGTGATCGTGACCTACCACCCCGCCTACTATCTGCGTCAGCCGCGGGAGAAGCGCAAGGGTTGGGAGGATCTCAAGCGTATTCGCGCCCTGCTCGCGGAGCTTGCGTGAACGCCGTTGCGGTAGATGCCAGGTGGCAGATTCGCCCCATGCATCCCAGTGACATTCCGCGCGTGGCCGCCATTGATCAGGCTGCCTACGAGTTCCCATGGACAGCCGGTATCTTCGACGATTGTCTGCGCGTCGGTTACAGCAGTTGGGTCGCGGTCAGCTTGGCTGGCCGCATCGACGGCTACGCCATGATGTCCATGGCTGCAGGGGAAGGACACATCCTCAATGTCTGTGTCGACCCGTTGATGCAGCGTGCGGGCTGTGGGCGGCAGCTCGTTGCGCATCTGCTGGAGATCGCGGCGACGGCGGAATTATCGATTGTGTATCTGGAAGTGCGGCCGACCAATGCCGCTGCGCTGGCTCTCTACCAACAATTCGGTTTCTCCGAAATCGGCCGGCGGCCGAATTACTACCCGGCCGCCGACGGACGCGAGGACGCGGTGATGCTCGCCTGGGAGCCTACTGCGTAATCGCGTCACCGCTGGCGGATGAGTTGACCCGCAGATGCACCAATCCGGCATCGTCCAGACGCCCCTGCCGGATGGCCACGGCTAGTCGCGTTGCCTGATCCCGTGCCTGCTGGAACACATACGGGCTGACCTGCCCCTGGAGCACGGTGACCACATCGTCGCCAGGAGCGCAGGCGTCCCAGATGCATCGAATCTGCGTAATCTCTCCCTGGTCGCTGCAATCCACGCCCAGCTGGCAGGCAGCGAGCGCCCATGCGGTTTCGTTGATGGCGGAGGCCGTGGGCTCGGCCTCCTGCGTGTCCAGGCGCAGCAATCTTGGCGCCAGCAACAAGGCGTCTGGTTGCCCCGACTCGACCAGGCTCGCGACGCGGGGCAGGCTCGGCGGGCCGAGATCCGCATCAAGGCGTCGGTCGACCCAGGCGCGCAGCTGAGCGGCAGGATGCCCGGCTTCGGCTGCCAGGGTCTGCCAGATTTCGGCGTTCTCCAACTGGTCTGGGTGCTCGACAAACCCGCGGCATCGATCGAACTGTCTGCGGTGGTAACGCGCGGCCTGCGGTGGCATGGCGGCCGTGACGACATCGATGCTCTGACGCGCGCTGTCCAGGGTTGCGGCGGTTCCGTACTTCACGGCCAGTAGCTCGCAGGCGTCGTAGATCTGCCCTAGCGTCCACATAGATGCCGCATCACCGGCCGCCGCGTTCTCGTGGATGGATTGCGCCAGCGCAAACAAATCCTCGCTGGCTTGCCGACGCTGGTAAAGCGGCCAGGCCTGAGCGTGCGAGGGTGTCCTGTCGGGTTCGGTCGCGACGTCTGCCCCGTCCGGCTCCGGGCCGGGTGGGGCCGCTTGCTGAGACCGCGCCTGGTCACTGCCGGCGCGCAGCGCGGGGCTGACCGCGACCGCGCTGTCTGGTTCATCGCGCTCGGGTAGCGTCCATAGCATTGCCGCGGTGATCGCCAATGCCGCCAATCCAGCCGCAGGCAGGCTCGGTTTCAAGAGGTCTTGTGCTGGTCCAGACCGGCGCGACGGTCCAGTTCGCGCTGGTCTTCGCGGGCCCGGACGGTCATGCGGATTTGCTCGATGTTCTCCTTGAGGATATCCGCGACCAACCGGTCGGTGTGCTCGTTTTGCAGGAATTCGATGATCACGCGCTGGGTGACCTGCGTACTGGTCGAGACGATGCCGTCGAAGAATGGCAGGCGCCGTAGCCGGCCAAGGCTGGGGTCTGCGTACAACGATTCACGGACGGCGCGTTCGATATCGTCCGTGTGCTTTTCCAGGGCGCGCGCGACATTGCGGGTGTACGTGCCCTTGTCGAGCACACCAGAAACCTCATCGAGCACATAAACCGTCACCGCGCCGCCGATCAGGTTCACGATCGCCTGTCGGAACCGGTTGAGCAGGTTATGCGTAAAGGTTTCGCCGAAAGCGCGGTCGGCCGCCATGCCGAAGCGGGACAGCAGAATGATGATGCGGATGACGCGAAACAGGCGAAACCCGCGTATCGCCGGGTGCGAAACCGGAATCATCCCGAGGATCTCGTACCAGTTCACGATGATGAAGCGGCGACTGAAGCCGTAGGCGCGCCATCGCCAGATGAACTCCGCGGCGAATACGGCGCAAATCGTGACATCGGCCGCGATGATCATCTCGCGGGTTGCTTCGCTGGTCTCCCACCACGTCTCGTAGGCCAGTAGCCCGATCGACACCACGGCGAGCAACAGCATCAGCCAGTCGATCAGGCTGATGCGGTGGTCCGGATCCTTGGCCGATGAAAATGCCATCGTTGCGGGCGGCGGGCCTAGTAGCCGGCCGCTTGGCCGTCCTTCCGGGATTCCGATGCGCCGAAATAAACCCCGGACACGGGGTCGCGCAGGATCGCCTGGTAACCGCCATAGGGCCCGCGCGCCGAACCGATGCGATGCCCGCGTCCCATCAAGGCGCGCACGGTGGAATAGTCAAAGCCCGATTCCAGATAAAGCTGGCCACCGTCGGACATCACCGGCCCGGTCGGGCTGGAGCTACCCTCGTGGTAGATGCGCGGAGCGTCGCCGGCTTCCTGCAGGTTCATGCCGAAATCGATCAGGTTGGTCACGATCTGAACGTGGCCTTGCGGTTGCATTGCGCCGCCCATCAGCCCGAAGCTGACCCAAGGCGCGCCGTCATGGGTGATGAACGCCGGGATGATCGTATGAAATGGCCGCTTGCCGGGCTCGAAACGATTGGCGTGCGTGGGGTCGAGCGCGAACAGTTCACCCCGATTCTGGAGGATGAACCCCAGGCCAGGTGGCGTCATGCCGCTGCCCATCCCGCGGTAGTTGGACTGAATCAGCGAGACCATGTTGCCGGCTTCGTCCGCGACCGTCAGGTAGATGGTGTCTCCGGACTGCAGGCTGGCCGGGTCGGGGTAGGCCTTGGCCGCCTTGCCCTTGTCGATGCGGGCGCGTTGCTCCGCCGCATACGACTTGCTCAGCAAACGCTCCAGCGGAATGTCGGCGAAATCAGGGTCGGTGTAGTACCGCGCACGATCCTCAAAGGCGAGTTTCTTGGCCTCGGTGAACCAGTGCAGGTGGTCGGGGCTGCCGAAACCCGCAGCCGCCAGATCGAAACCTTCGAGAATGTTGAGCATTTGCAGCGCGGCGACGCCCTGGGTATTCGGCGGCAGCTCCCACACCCGGTAACCGCGGTAGTCGGTGGACACCGGCTCCACCCATTCGGATGTGTGCGCGGCCAGATCGGCCTCGCTAAGAAAACCGCCCTGTGCCTGGACGTAATCTGCGATGGTCTTGGCGACGGCACCCTCGTAGAAAGCATCGCGGCCGCCGCCGACGATTCGCGCCAGCGTGTTGGCGAGAAAGGGGTTTCGCCATATCTCACCCTTGCGTGGGGCGCGGCCGTCCACGGTGAACTGTTTGGTGAATCCGGGGAACTGCGATAGCCGTGGCACCGAGCGGTCCCAGTAATACGCGATCAGTTCGGTCACCGGGAATCCCTCGCGTGCGTAGCGAATGGCGGGGTCCAGCAACTCGGCCATGGGACGCGAGCCGAAGCGTGCATGCAATTCGAACCAGCCATCGACGCAGCCGGGCACTGAAACCGGCAGCGGCCCATAGGACGGTATCGTCTCGTAACCTTGATCGGCGAACCATTGCAGGGAGAGCGATCGTGGTGATCGGCCGCTGGCATTCAATCCGTACAAGGCCTGCGATTCGGCATCCCAAACGATGGCGAACAAATCGCCGCCGATGCCGTTGCCGACCGGTTCCATCAGCCCCTGGGCGGCGTTGGCGGCGATGGCGGCATCAACGGCGTTGCCGCCCGCCTTGAGCACGTCCAGGGCAATCTGGGTGACCAGCGGCTGGCTGGTTGCCGCCATGCCGTGACGGGCGATGACCTCGGATCGAGTCGCGAAGGCTTGGCCGGTCACGCGGTCACCGCCAGATACGGGAAGGCTGGTCATGATTAGGCAGCAAGCACTCAGGAGTAGGATGATTCGCATCAGCGCAGGCTAGACGGTTCGTCAGCGACCGTGCAACGATGACTTGGAAAAGGGGTGAGTGGGGAACCGGCTCGAAACCTCGGCAAGGAACGATGACTGACCCGAACTCGCTGACCCCGGCCTCAGGGCCTGACTTCCGGACTGAGCTTCCGGAATCACTGCTACTCGCTCAAATGGAGCGCGGTTTCGGCGACTTGCAGTTCGTCCCCGCATTGGAAAAGCCGTTCCGCCGCTATTTGCAGACGTATCTGGTCAACCACCTGCGTCTGGCTTGTGTCGCCGGGTTGATTCTGATCGCCGCGGCGCAGTTGCTCAGCAGCTTTGTCCTGCACCCTCCGGCCACGGCGTTGCGCTGGCAGGCGGTGCTGTTATGCGGGGCGCTGGCGCCGATTCTGCTCAATGCGTTCTGGATGCTGTCCAATTCGCAATCCGGCCGCCGGTTGGATTTTGCCGCGTACAGCGCCGTTGGAGCGCTGGCCTTTGCGGGGCTGACCCTGCCGCTGATCTACCGGTTGCAAGGCAGCGTGTTCCCCTATCCGCTGACCGAACTCGTGGTCGTGTTAATCCCGATTCTCGCCGCCCGCCGGTTCCCGATCGCATTGCTATGCGTGTTATGCGTGCTGGGGGGCTTGATCCTGCGTGACATGCTGTTTCTGGGCATTTCGGCCGGCACCATGCTGGACGTGTTCAACATCACCGCATTTGCGGCCGTCTCACTCGCCGGCGGGTTCGTGCAGGAATGGGTGCTGCGACGGAATTTTCTGTCCGAAGGTCTGTA
>JAGLCS010000006.1 GCA_023146115.1 Abyssibacter sp.
CTTCTCCCCGACGGGGAGAAGGGAGCAACCACGGATCGCGCGGCTTTGGCGTGTGCGGACCGAGGCAGAGACATGATGGGAGTGCCCTCTCCCCCGCCCCCGGGGGAGAGGGTTGGGTGAGGGGGTGCCGGCGCGAGCCGGCCTGTTGCGCCGTGCGCACGCAGCCCCTCATCCCCGACCCTTCTCCCCACCGGGGAGAAGGGAACAGCGATTGCTTTCGTGGAATGCCGTGCGAAGGCTTCGGCAACTTCATCAACACCCTCCAAGGAGACGGCCACCAATGACCGCAGACCTGCAAGCCGCGATCGACAGCGCCTGGGAAGCGCGCGACCGCATCACCCCCGCCGACAGCGACACCGCCGCGACGGTCGAGCAGTGCATCAAGCTGCTGGACAGCGGCGAGGCACGCGTCGCCGAGCCCGACGGCGACGGGGGCTGGAAGGTCAACGAGTGGCTCAAGAAGGCCGTGCTGCTGTCCTTCCGCCTGGCCGACAACGGCCCGGTGGAGATGGGCGCGCTGCGCGGCTGGGACAAAGTGCCGCTGAAGTACGCCGACTGGAGCGAGGATGACTTCCGCGCCCAGGGCGCGCGCGTGGTTCCGCCGGCGGCGGTGCGCCGCGGCAGCTACATCGCGCCCGGCGCGGTGCTGATGCCGTCCTACGTCAACATCGGGGCCTGGGTCGGCAAGGGCACGATGGTCGACACCTGGGCCACAGTCGGCTCCTGCGCGCAGATCGGCGAGAACGTGCACCTCTCCGGCGGTGCGGGCATCGGCGGCGTGCTCGAGCCGCTGCAGGCCAATCCCACCATCATCGAGGACAACGTCTTCGTCGGCGCGCGCTCGGAGATCGTCGAGGGCGTCATCGTCGAGCGCGACTCGGTGATCTCGATGGGCGTGTTCATCGGCCAGTCCACCCCGATCTACGACCGCGAGACCGGCGGCACCCTGCGCGGCCGCGTCCCGGCCGGCTCGGTGGTCGTCGCGGGCTCGATGCCGCGCGACGGCGGCGCCTACAGCATCAACTGCGCCGTCATCGTCAAGAAGGTCGACGCCGGCACGCGCGCCAAGGTCGGCCTCAACGCGCTGCTGCGCGACGTCTGAGCACCGTGGCCGACGACCCCACACGCGCGCTGCTCGAGCGGCTCATCGCCTGCCGTTCGGTGACGCCGGACGATGCCGGCTGCTGCGACATCCTGGCCGCCGAGCTGGCGCCGCTGGGCTTCCAGGCCACGGTCTTCGACGCCGGCGGGGTGCGCAACCGCTGGTTCCGGATCGGCGACCGCGCGCCGCTGTTCGTGTTCGCCGGCCACACCGACGTCGTGCCGCCCGGGCCCGAAGAGCGCTGGACCAGCCCGCCCTTCACGCCCACCGAGCGCGATGGCGTGCTCTACGGCCGCGGCGCGGCGGACATGAAGTCCGGCATCAGCGCCATGGTCACGGCCGTCAGGCGCTATCTCGCCGACCATCCGGACCCGCCCGGCAGCATCGCCTTCCTCATCACCAGCGACGAGGAAGGCGTGGCCACGCACGGCACACGCCACGTCATGCGGGAGCTGTTCGCGCTCGACGTGCATCCGGACTTCGCCATCGTCGGCGAGGCCTCCAGTGTCGAGCAGCTGGGCGACCGCGTCATGATCGGCCGCCGCGGCTCGCTCAACCTGCGTCTGCGCGTCGACGGGCGCCAAGGGCACGTCGCCTACCCGCACCGGGTGGACAACCCCATCCACCGCATCAGCCGCACGCTGGCCGCGCTGGCCGACGAGGAATGGGACGGCGGCGATGCCGACTTCCCGCCGACCTCGTTCCAGGTATCGAACGTCAACGCCGGCACCGGCGCCAACAATGTCGTGCCGGGCAGCGCCGAGGCGCTGTGCAACTTCCGCTACAACCCGCTGAGCAGCGCCGACAGCCTGCGCACCCGCGCCGAGGCCATCATCGCGCGCCACTGCCCGCACTACGAGGCCGAGTGGCAGCTCTCCGGCGAGCCCTTCGCCACCGCGCGCGGCGTGCTGAGCAAGGCGGCCGACGCCGCCATCTGCGACGTCACCGGCCTGACGCCCGAGTTCTCCACCGCCGGCGGCACCTCGGACGCCCGCTTCATCGCGCCGGCCGGGGCACAGGTGGTGGAGATCGGCCCCATCAACGCCAGCATCCACCAGATCGACGAGCATGTCCGCATCGCCGATCTCGACCCGCTGGCGCGCATCTACGAGGGCGTCCTGCGCCGCGTGATGGCGGCGCCGGCCTGAGCGACCGGCGGACCGCTACTCGCGGTCCTCCAGCAGCCATGCCCGCGGGAAGTGCCCGCGCATCCTGATGCGGGCCGCGTCGGCCTCGCGCACGCTCGCGAAGGGCCCCACCGCCGCGCGGAAGGACCGACCGCTGTCGCTCTCCGACGTCGTCATGTGCGACGCGATGGCAAACGGCAGCTTGTTGATGAACTCGGCGCTGCGCTCGCGCTGCGAGAACGCCGCGAGCACGACGTACCAGCTGCCCTCGTCCGCGATGGCGAGGTCCCCGGCGATATCGGCGAGCCCCACCGGCGGCTTCGGCGCGCGCACCGTGTCGCTGTTGCCGGTGCGCGGCTGCAGCGGCTGGGCCCTGGGCGTCTCGTCGGCCCAGACCACCGGCGGCGCCTTGCGCTCCGGCTTCCAGTCGCCCGAGCTGGCGGTGTCGCCGGCTTCGGGCTGCGCGGGCTCGGCCGGTGCCGGCTTCGGGGCGGGCGCCGGGGTTACGCGAGGCCTCCCCCGGACCTCGGACCGCGGCTTCGGCTCGGCTTCGGGCTCCGGTGCCGGCTCTGGCTCGGGTTCGGGTTCGGGTTCCGGCTCCGGCTCGGCACCGCCGTAGGCCCGATCCGCCAGCGCCGCCATCTCCGGCAGGGTGTCGACCGCCGGGTGCACGATGCGTTCGGCGAGCTCGTCGTCGGACAGCGAGAAATGCGCCATGCCGGTATCGCGCAGCACCTCGACACAAGCACCGGGCTTGCGCAGGAACATGTTGAACCCGCCGAAGAATTCCACCTCGACCGGACCGCCGGCGGAGCACACCCGCTCGCCCTCCCCGGTCTTCGACACCCAGGCCGCGCTGTCCTCGATGCCGATCCAGATCTGATCGAGATCGATGCGCACGCGCGTGCCCGGCGGCGTCTGCAGGCTGGCGTGCCCCTCGTCGATCTCCAGACGCGTCTGCCCGGCGTAGGACTCGCTCAGCCAGCGGAACTTGGACGGCCCGCGGAAGCTCAGCACTGCATCGTCGCTGCGGAGCGTGAGCACCTCGTCGGTGCGCACCGAGAAGCGGCGCCCCTTCTCGACGAGATCGCCGATCGGGAACGCGCCCGCTGTCCCCGGCAGGCCCTCCTGCGCAGCCTTGTCGCTGACCGCGGCCACGCGCCACTCGGCCGCGCCCACCGGCGCCATCATGCCGCACAGAACCAGAGCCGCCGCCGCACGCGCCGCGCGCCGCCATTCGCGGTTTCGCATCAAGTCGCAATCCCTCCCGGAAATGGGTTCGTGGCGGTGCACCGCCGCTGCCAGGCGTTAGCTTACCGTCCTTTGGGCGACGAGCGGCCACGCTGTCTCGGCTCGGCGGCCCCGAAGCGGTTGCGCGAACGCGCGGTACGCGCTGCTTGCCCCCTCATCCT
Source organism: Abyssibacter sp. (assembly GCA_023146115.1). Classification (GTDB taxonomy): domain Bacteria; phylum Pseudomonadota; class Gammaproteobacteria; order Nevskiales; family OUC007; genus Abyssibacter. The sequence goes on from JAGLCS010000006.1 coordinate 3,642, forward strand.
GACCTTCTCCCCGAGGGGAGAAGGGATACCCCGGATCACCGCCGCGGCACCCCGACGAACCCTGGTCCCTTCTCCCGCCTGCGAGAGAGGGCGGAGGGTGAGGGCCAACATGGGGCAACCCCTCCCAGTGGGCCACTCACCTACGCAGCGCGTGTGACCTTCGCAGCGACTGCATCTGAAAGCGTCACCGGTGAAAAGAATTCCTCGGGGTACAGATAGTCTTCTCCCGATTCATCGATCACGCGGAGGTGCCCCATATTCGCGGCCGCCGGATCTTCAACAACCTGGTACAGCTTGCGCGGCTCGAGCGACGCTTCATAGCCCACATTGCTGGTGCAGATTACGAACGTATGGTTTGACATGGCGCTACTCGATGATTCGCTTGATCTTGAACTCTCGCTTCCCGATGCCTGTCGCCTCGTACCAATGCACCTCGGCCTCGCAGATGGCGCCGTTCTCCAACTTCACGGTTGCGAAACCTTTTCGCTTACGCCAACGGCCATCGCCATGAGCACGACGGAGGCGTTTCAGCTCGCGGATGCCGGAACCATGTGCAATGGTCTCAGCCGCCCGCACATTGCCGATGATCTCGAAAAGCATCGTCCTACGCCAGCATTTCCCGTTACCCGCCCGTCATGAAATCGCGTTGTCGCACTGGGGGGACAGTCTGACCATTTCCTCCGAAGCGCCGACAATAAATAAACTGTCCCCAAACTGCTGGCCAACGACCCTGGTCCCCTCTCCCGCTTGCGGGAGAGGGCGGAGGGTGAGGGAGAAAACGCCGACGCTCGCGCCCCTTACGCCGACGCCCCGCCCTCGGACTCGGCCGCGGCCTCGCGTTCCAGCCACGCGGTGAGCTCGCGCTCGGCGTGCTCGCGGGAACGGTCGACGACGTTGTCGAACACGTCCCAGTCGAACATGCCGATACCGCTCACGGGCATGCGCAGGTACAGATCGGTGCGCTCGGCGCGGGCGTTGAGCTCCTCGCGGGTCGAAAGCGTGGCGGTGCGGTAGAGCACGCGGAAGATGTTGACGCCCTCGCCCAGCGCGTTCCCGGCGCCTTCCTCGCTGGCGGCGCCGAAGCGTTCGTCGGCGGACACGTCCGACGCCACCACCGGGCCGCGATCGAGGTCGGCCAGCACATTGGAGGGCACCGGCGTCAGCACGCCACCATCCACCAGCACGTCGCCGTTGTAGATGACGGGCGGCGCGACGCCGGGTACCGACATGCTGGCCACCAGCCAGTGCGCCAGCAGGCCGCGATCGTGGATCTCGGCGCGGGCGCGGGAGAGGTTGGTGGTGGTGCAGGCGAAGTAGCCACGCATTTCCTCGATGCGGGTCTTCCCGAACACCGACTCCAGGTACTGGCGGGCGCGGCGGGCACGGATCAGGGAGATGCGCGGAAGCGTGAAGTCGTTGAGCAGGTTGCGCGCCACGAACATGTCGTTGAGCACGGTGCGGGTCTGGGCGGCATCGCGACCGGACGCTGCCAGCGCGCCGACCAGTGCGCCCATGCTGGTGCCGACCACGAGGTCGGCGTGCAGATCGAGCTTCTCCATCGCCTGCAGAAGGCCGAGGTGCGCGAATCCGCGGGCGCCGCCCCCGCCCAGCGCGATGCCGAGCGCCCGGCCCGTGAGCAGGCGCACCATGCGGTCGAAGCCTTCCCGCTCGCCGACGCGCACGCGGTGATGCATGCGCGCCCCCAGCAGCTGACGCCAGGCGAGCGGATCGCTGGCCCCGGAGCCGACGATGACGACTTCGGGCTCGGCCTTGCCCTTGAGGTCGGTCAGCTGCCGCGTCAGCGGTGAATCGGTGACCGCGAAGCCCGACGAGGCGACCACCACGATGCGATCCGCCTGGCGCAGGCTGCGCGCGCACCAGGGGTCGTCGGTCCGGCGCGCCATGTAGACCACGAAGCGGTAGTCGCGCTCCAGCGCTTCCAGTATCTCGACGCTCTCGGGCGCGCTGAGGTCGCGTCCGTCGTCTCGCGGCGTGGCCGGGCCGTCGATGATCTTGCCGTCGACGCGCACGACGCTGCCGCGCGCGGCCAGCGACTTGAGCAGCGCATCGGCGACCACCTCCACCGGCGCCCCGTCGTGCGCCGGCACCACCGCCAGCGTCCGCGCGCTGCGGCGCTGGTCACCGGTGCGCGGGCGCGGGGCGTACAGCACGTTGCGCAGCCACTGGCGCACGGCTTCGCGCCCGAAGGTGGGGTGCCGATAGAGCAGCCGCTCGACGGCGGATTCCGGCAGGCGCACGACCTCGGAATCGCGCACCGCGCGCAGGGTGGCCCGGTGCGACTTGCCCGCCATCAGCGACAGACCGCCCATGGTCTCGCCGGCGCGCAGCTCGCGAAGGACGGTCATCTTGCCGTCGATGCGCTGCTCGGCGCGCATGCGGCCATGCGCGACCAGATAGAGCGCGTCCGACGGCGTGTCCTGCTCGTAGAGGACCTCGCCGCCGGCGACGCGCTCCAGCGTGCACTCGCGCGCCAGCCGCGCGATGCCGACGCGACCGAGGCTGCCGAATACCGGGGAATCGCGCAGCGCCTGGGCGACGCGCTCTCCGGTCGAGGACGCGGTGTCCGACACGACCGGCGGGAATCAGGCCGCCGGCACGGACATCAGGCCGCTTCCTCCATGGCCTCGCTGTAGCGGCCGGTGGCGGCCAGGCCGTTGAGCTTGGCGCGATGGAAGTAGGCCTTCTGGGCGCTCTCCACATTCGCGGTGCTGCCGCCCCAGGCCTTGAGCGCCGGCGCCTGCAGGGCGCGGCCGTAGCTGAAGGTGAGCGACCACGGCGAGGCGTCGTGCTTGTTCATGGCGTCCAGGTGCTGGGTCGCCAGCTCGTCCGACTGTCCGCCCGACAGGAAGGCGATGCCCGGCACCGCGCTCGGCACGCAGCGCTTCAGGGTGCGCAGGGTGGCAGCGGCCACAGTCTGCACATCGGCCTGCTGCGGACACTTCTTGCCGGCGATGACCATGTTGGGCTTGAGCACCATGCCCTCCAGCAGCACGCGCTGACGGCGCAGGGCGTCGAAGGTGGCGTTGAGGACGTCGGTGGTCACGCGCTCGCACACCTCGATGGTGTTGTCGCCGTCCATCAGCACCTCGGGCTCGACGATCGGCGTGATGTTGGCTTCCTGGCACAGCGCGGCGTAGCGCGCCAGCGCGTGGGCGTTGACGTCGATGGCGTAGTCGCTGGGCAGGCCGTCGGCGATGGTGATCACCGCGCGCCACTTGGCGAAGCGAGCACCGGCCTCGCGGTACTTCTCGAGGCGCTCGCGCAGGCCGTCCAGGCCCTCGGTCACGGTCTCGCCCGGCGCGCCGGCGAGGTCCTTGGCACCCTTGTCGACCTTGATACCGGGGATGATGTCGCGCGCGGCCAGCAGCTTGGAGAAGGGCGTGCCGTCGGCGCTGGCCTGGAACAGGGTCTCCTCGAAGAGGATGACGCCGCTGATGTAATCCTCCGCGCCCGGCGTGGTGAACAGCAGGTCGCGGTAGGCGCGGCGGTTCTCTTCGGTGCTCTCCACCGAAATCGAATCGAAGCGCTTCTTGATCGTGCCGGTGGATTCGTCGGCAGCCAGAATGCCCCGGCCCGGGGCCACCATCTTGCGCGCGGTCTCCGCTAGCGTCTTCTCGTCCATCGTCGACTTCTCCCGAATGGTTGATGACACGCGCCGGCAGAGCACCCGGCCGTCGTCGGAATGAATGCGTTGATTGAGGGTCCGCTACGACAACCCCGGATCGCGATGCTCGCGCCCTCCGGCGGACCGCCGCGGGAGTTTATCACCGCGCGGCCACGGCCCACGAGCGCGAGGCCAACCCGGCTGACGTCTCAAGTGGGGACAGATTCCAGGAGCAAGGAATCAACGAACGTGAACCTGTTCTCGATGTGCCTCACCGGCAGCCCCTGGACACCGCCCCGGAATCAGCATGCTGGCCCGCACTAAGTCAAGGCGGCTTGCAACGATGGGGGCCAGGGTTGCTGGAAGGGATTCACCACGCTCACCCCGTGCCAGACGAAACCGGCCTGCAAGTCCTCGCTCAGCAGATAGCGACAACCGGCTTGCCCCGCAACCGACAGAATCAGCGCATCCCGGATCTGAAGGCCATGCGATACCGCGCAGTCCATCGCCGAGGAGAAGGCCGCAGCGTTGGAATCGATTACCGCAAAAGCGTCCGACCACTCCATGACAGCAGCGCGAGTCTCGGTTGGCGGGCGCCCTTGCTTGCCGTTCAGGACGCGATACAGCTCGCCCAGCACCTGAGCGGGCAACATGATCTCGCAGCCGCGCAGGGCACCGACCAAGTGGCGGGCGCTCGCGCAGCGGGCATCGTCGCCGCCCCCTTCGGCGTAGACGAGCACATTCGTGTCCAACGCCACCCGGATTTCAGTCATAGAGCTCGTCACGCGTCCAGTCGCGCCGGCCCGTCACCGGTTGACGCTGCAATCGCCCCAGCAGCGCCTCACGGGCACCTTCACGCCCGCGCCTCGCGGTCGCGCTAACCGGCTCCACAACCGCAACCGCGCGACCACGAGAAAGAATGGTGACCGAATCTCCCTGCTGCACGGCGCGCAGCAGCGCCGAGAAACGGCGGTTGGCCTCTGAAGCGCTGATGGTGTCCATCGCGGCATAGTAGTGTTTATAACTACTTAAGCGCAAGCAACGCACCAGACGATTCGGTAACAGCGTGCTGCTTCTCGAAATGCCGGCGCCGAGATGGCTGGCACTACAAAGGAACCAAATCTACTGTTCTCATGCCCGAGCCTCCCTTCTCCCCGCCGGGGAGAAGGGCCGGGGATGAGGGGGACGCGCGCAGCGCAACCGCATGAAGCTCGTGCCCGGGCGAGCGCTGAATCCAGCGGAACCACCTGTCACCAGCCACCGGCCACCGCTCCCGAATCCGAAGCCGATGTGCGAAAGGTCACGGAGCCCCCTGCAAGGGGATGAGCCCATCCCTGAATCACAGGTACAGTAGCCATGTCGCGCCGCAACATTCGCGCGCACGCGCTCCAGCCTTAATAAACCGGTTCCTACTGTCCGATGCCAACACTCGTTCCCGTCCTGCTCGCCGGCGGCACCGGCACGCGCCTCTGGCCCCTCTCCCGCCAGGGCTACCCCAAGCAATTCCACAAGCTCCTGGGTGACGACTCCCTGCTGCAGGCCACGGCCCGGCGCGCGGCCCGCGTCCCGAAAGCGGCACCGCCCATGGTCATCTGCGGCGACCAGCACCGCTTCATCGTCGCCGAGCAGCTGCGCGAGATCGGCATCCGCGACGCCACCATCATCCTGGAGCCCGAAGGCCGCAATACTGCGCCGGCGGCAACGATAGCCGCCCTGCAGGTGGCCGAACAGCACGCCCCGGACGCCCAGGTCTTCCTGATGAGCGCCGACCACGCCGTCGCCAACGTGGAGGCCTTCTGCGCGGCCGCCGCCACTGCGTCGGCGGTCGCGCAGGACGGCCGCATCGTCACCTTCGGCATTGCCCCCACCCGCCCGGAAACCGGCTACGGCTACCTGAAGCGCGGCGCCGAGCTGCCCGCGGGTGGCTTCGAGGTCGCCCAATTCATCGAGAAGCCCAAACTGCCGGATGCCCAGCGCTACTACCAGGACGAGGCCTTCTCCTGGAACGGCGGCCTGTTCCTCTATCCGGCCGGCGCCTTCCTCAAGGAAGTCGAGCAGTTCGAGCCGGACATGCTCGCGCACTGCCGGCAGGCCCTGACCGCCGCCCGGAAGGACCTGGACTTCATCCGCCTGGACGCGGATGCGTTCAAGGGCGCGCGCTCGGAATCCATCGACTACGCCATCATGGAGAAGACGAAGATCGCGGCGCTCGTTCCCATGGACGCCGGCTGGGACGACGTCGGCGCCTGGACCTTCATGAACCTACTGCCCACCGACGAGAACGGCAACGTCACCGAGGGCGACGTGCTGCTCGAGGACAGCCGCAACAACCTGGTCTACGCCGACACCCGCCTGGTGGCAGCGGTCGGCATGGAAAACCACATCGTGGTCGAGACCAAGGACGCCGTGCTGGTCGCCCCCACCGACCGCGCGCAGGACGTCAAGCGCCTGGTCACCACGCTGGAGGCCATGCAGCGGCCGGAAACGCAGCTTCACCCGCGCGTGCTGCGCCCCTGGGGCAGCTACGAGACCATCGCCGAAGGCCCCCGTTTCCAGGTCAAGCGCATCATCGTCAAGCCCGGCGAGAAGCTCAGCCTGCAGATGCACCACCACCGCGCAGAGCACTGGATCGTGGTCTGCGGCACCGCCCGCGTGACCCGCGACACCGAGGAAACCCTCGTCACCGAGAACCAGAGCGTCTACATCCCGCTGGGCACCCGCCACCGCCTCGACAACCCCGGCCACGTGCCGCTGGAGCTCATCGAGGTGCAGTCGGGCAGCTATCTGGGCGAGGACGACATCGTGCGTTTCGACGATGTGTACGGGCGGACGCCTGAATCCACTCAAGCTCAATAGGAACGCTCGCAAAGTGCCGGAATCGCGTTCTCTCCGCATCCTTTTTGTCAGCCTCAACTTCTCGCCGGAAGAAACCGCGACTGGCAAGTACACCGGAGAGTTGGCGCAGTGGCTCGCGGCACGCGGACACGCGGTCGATGCGATTGCAGGCCTACCCCATTATCCCGAATGGCGGGTCCAGCCCGGCTACGCGGGGAAAGGCCTCTGGAAGGAATCACTCGATGGCGTGACCGTCCTCAGGACACCGCATCCCGTGCCCGCCAGTGGAAGCGTCTCCGCAAAGAAGCGCATCCTCATGGAGCTCGGATTCTCCTTTGCATCGCTGTACTGGTGGTCGCGCATCGTCTTTTCCCGCCGGCGCTACAACCTGGTTATCGCGATCTGCCCGCCGTTGCAGACAGCCGTGATGCCGGCCATTTATGGCGCGCTTCGCGGAGTGCCCTGGGTTCTGCACGTTCAGGACTTCCAGGTCGACGCAGCACTGCGCCTCGGAATGCTGAAGATGGGCAAGCTCGATCGCTTGCTCTTTGGTCTGGAGAACCTGTTTCTCAGGCGTGCGACCCGGGTTTCATCGATCACACCTTCCATGTGCCGGCGAGCCGCGGAGAAGGGCGCCAGCGTTGACCGCACTTGGCTAACCCCCAACTGGGCCGACATCACGCAGATCACCCCCGGGGACCACGACAACGGCTTCCGCAGGGAGCTTGGTGTGGGTAACGACGGCATCCTCGTGATGTACGCCGGCGCCATTGCCACCAAGCAAGGGCTCGATGTCCTGCTCGAAGCAGCCCATGCCATGAAAGATGACGACAGGTTCCACTTCGTGATCGTGGGCAACGGCTCCGACCGCGAACGGTTGGAATCACGGGCTGCGGAACTGGGCCTACCGCGGCTCCGCTTTCTGGATCTGCAACCGCGCGCCCGCTTGAACGAAATGCTGGGAGCAGCCGATATCCATCTCGTCATCCAGAAACGCGAAGCGGCGGATCTGGTCATGCCCTCGAAGCTGACCAATATTCTAGCGGCCGGCCGCCCGGCCATCGCCACGGCAGATCAGGGCACAGCCCTGTGGGACGCCCTTGAAGACGGCGGCTGCGGCGTTTGCGTGCCTCCCGGAGACAGCGCCGCACTCGCCGAAGCACTAAGCAAACTGGGGAACGATGCTGACACGCGCGATGCGAAGGGCCTGAAGGCCCGACGATATGCAGAGGAAAACCTGGACCAGGACGCAATCCTGCATGCCTTCGAGCAGAAGCTCTTCACGTTGGTAGGCCCGAAATCGAACACAAATGCCTGATCCACGTCCTTGGCCGCAAATCAAGCCGGGTCACCATCAGGCAACTCTTACGTTCGCAGACCGCTCACTAATCGGCACCCAGCGTCACATGCATGGGGATCAAAGCTGATCCCCCCAATCGACGCGATTGAGGACATACTCGCGGACGCGTCCATAGTCCGCCTGCATCTGCTTACTGAAGTGACAAGCGCGCTTCAGTACCAACGCCAGATCGGCCGCGTCCTTGATGTACTCATGTACGAGGCGGTTCCGGATCCGCCGCATTGCAAGCCAATCATCAGCGGCGTCGACGAGCCCGAGGCGCTCCAACCGATCGAGATTATCGGCCGCTGCAGCCGGTAGCTCCCCCACGAGCCGAAGCACCACCGGTGCGAGCTTGTCCATTACCGTGTCCTGCATACGGCTGAATTTCGCTCCAAACGACTCCAGGCGATCAATTCCCAGATCATCGGACAACAACGACTTGGCGCGCGCCTCATCAACCTCGCAGTGGTCGCCGAGCAACCGACTCCGCACACCCGAGAGCTGCGTTGCTTCCCGATCCACGAGATCGACGAGATACCGTATCCGGCGGGACGGCTCTTCAATCAACCCCTCGCTCACAACACCACGCCCTGTTCGTGTGCTTGCTCATCGATCGAACGCGGGTTGGCACCCTTACGGTGCACAACGACGTCAATCCGCCTGTCGCCCAATCGGCGCTGCAACCGTGCGTTCAGCTCAAGCTCCTTGTCGAATACAACCTCGGGCGTCCCGAATGCCTCGATGTGCAAATCGATATCCCCGCCCCGCAGCGTGTCATCAACCCGTGAACCGAACAGGCGCACGGTCGCCTCGGGGCCGAAGATGCTGCGGACCTCGTCGACAATAGCGCGGTGTTGTTCAGCGGTAAGGCGCATATCGTGATCGTACTACGACAACTCCCTGCCAATCTTCACTCGCCGTGCCTGCCGAGTGAGCCGGAAATCAAGCCGGGTCACCACCACGCAGCGCGCTGAAATAGGCGCGTGCGTTCGGATGCACCGGACAACTGCCGTGCTCCCCAGCTGACTCGTCAATCGGCGCCCACCACTGCGCGTCGTGCGAGTCCGGCTTCAGCATCACATCCGAAGCCGGCGTCACCCGGTACGCCAGCACCACGTAGTGCGTTGCAGTGGCCGAGCCGTCAAAGCAGCGCTCATAAAAGTGCTCGTACGCCCCGACCAGCCGGGGCGCCTCGCCAGCCAACTCCCCCACGATCTCCGCCCGCCAGATGCGCTGCAGCGCATCGGCAATCCGCTCCCCACGCCGAATACGCCCGCCCGGCACGAACCAGGTGCCCTGGGCCGGCTCATCGCGTCGCAGGCCCAGTAGAAGATGGCCGTCGCGCACCACGAGCAGATCCACCGAAACCAGCGGTACCGACGCAATCGCGTGCCGGAAGTCGGCTTCGCTCAGATACCCGTCAATGCCCTCGCTCAAAGCCTCGACCCATCACTCGACCACCCAGGGATCAGGCCCGGATCGCCTCGCGATTCTCCAGAAACCACCGGTAAGTCTGCTCCAGACCTTCCCGCAGGCCGATGCTCGGCCGCCACCCCAGCGCCGTCAGGCGGCCGGTATCCATCAGCTTGCGCGGCGTGCCGTCGGGCTTCTCCCGGTCGTACACGATCTCGCCCTCGAAACCGACGACTTCCTTCACCATCGTCGCCAGCTCGGCGATGCTGAGGTCCTCGCCCCAGCCGACGTTGACGATATCCTCGCTTTCATAATTCCGCATGAGGAAGATGCACGCATCGGCCAAATCGTCCACGTGCAGGAACTCGCGACACGGCGTCCCGGAACCCCATACCGTGACGGTGGCATCGTCAGACGTCCGTGCCTCGTGGAACTTACGGATGAGCGCAGGCAGAACGTGCGAGTTCTGCAGATCAAAGTTGTCCCCCGGCCCGTAAAGATTGGTGGGCATGAGGCTGATGGCGTTGAACCCGTATTGCCGGCGATAGGCCTGACACTGCTTGATGCCGGCAATCTTCGCGATCGCATACCACTCGTTGGTGGGTTCCAGCGGCCCGGTCAGGAGATGCTCCTCCTTCATCGGCTGCGGAGCGTGCTTCGGGTAGATGCAGGACGACCCCAGGAACTCCAGCTTCTGCACACCGGCGCGATATGCGGCATCGATCACGTTGAGCTGGATCTGCAGGTTGTCGTGCAGGAACTCGGCGGGCGCGGTGTCATTGGCGTGGATGCCCCCCACCTTGGCAGCCGCCAGGAATACGTATTCCGGCCGCGCATCCGCGAAGAAGCGCTGAACCTGCGCAGCATCGGTCAGATCGGTCTCGCTGCGCGACTGCGTCAGCACATTCGCGTACCCCTCTGCCTGCAGCTTGCGGCAGATAGCGGAGCCGACCAGCCCGCGGTGCCCGGCGACGAATATCCTGGAATCCTTGCGCATGCTCACTCGTGGTAGTCGAAGGACTTGTAGCCCGCGCTGCGCACCAGATCGTCCCTGCGCGCGCTGTTCAGATCCTCGCGCACCATTTCGGCAACGAGCTCTTTGAAGGTGGTCTTCGGGGTCCAGCCCAGCTTCTCGCGCGCCTTGGTCGGGTCGCCAAGCAGGGTCTCGACCTCGGCCGGCCGGAAATAGCGTGGATCCACCGCCACGACGCGGGTACCCGGCTTCACGGCGCACTCGTCGCCGGCGGAATCCAGGTAGCCAACCTCTTCCGCACCCGCGCCCTCCCAGCGCAATGTCATGCCCAGCTCACCGGCGGCTGCGTTGACGAAGTCGCGTACCGAGTACTGGTGCCCGGTGGCAATGACGAAGTCCTCCGGCTCGTCCTGCTGCAGCATCAGCCACTGCATTTCCACGTAGTCGCGCGCATGACCCCAGTCGCGCAGCGAATCCATGTTGCCGAGGAACAGGCAATCCTGCAGCCCCAGATAGATGCGCGCCATTGCGCGCGTTATCTTGCGGGTAACGAAGGTCTCGCCGCGCAGCGGAGACTCGTGATTGAACAGGATGCCGTTGCATGCGTACATGCCGTAGGACTCGCGGTAGTTCACCGTGATCCAGTAGCCGTAGAGCTTGGCAACCGCATAGGGCGAGCGCGGATAGAACGGCGTCGTCTCCTTCTGCGGGATTTCCTGGACCTTGCCGTAAAGCTCGGACGTGGAGGCCTGGTAAACCCGCGTCTTCTTCTCCAGGCCGAGAATGCGCACCGCCTCGAGGATGCGCAGGGTGCCGAGCGCATCCGAGTTCGCGGTGTACTCCGGGCTCTCGAAGGAAACCGCCACATGGCTCTGCGCGCCGAGATTGTAGATCTCGTCGGGCTGCGCGGTCTGGATGATGCGTATCAGGTTGGTCGCATCCGTCAGGTCCCCGTAGTGCAGGATGAAGCGCAGTTCCTTCTCGTGCGGATCCTGGTAGAGATGATCGATGCGGTCGGTATTGAACAGCGAAGCCCGGCGCTTGATGCCGTGGACCTCGTAACCCTTGCCGAGCAGAAATTCGGCGAGATAGGCGCCGTCCTGTCCCGTAACGCCGGTAATCAGCGCGCGTTTCACTTGCTTCCCCTCGTCAATTGAAGTCCTCCGGCGCCTACCGCTGCCAGTCAGTCAGCGATGACGCGAAATCGAACCGAAAATCGAACCCCATGTCGATGAGTGTGCGGGGCACGATATGGGTGGGACGGGCCGCCTTCTTCACCCGGACCGGATGAATCGGCCCCCGCCCGCCCGTAACGATCTGCAGCACCGCAGCCGCCGGCGCCAACAGAGAGACCGGCAGCGGCAGGACCGGCGCACGACTGCCCAAATGCGCCTTCACGTGCCGCACCAGATCGCCCAGTGGTTCGGTGGGGTGCTCGACATAGTTGTAGCGGATGACCGGCTCGTTCCGCGCCATCACGATCGCGATGCTGTCGAGAAGCCCCTCGATGTAACCGTACGACTTGCTCACCATGGGTGAACCCGGATACGCCAAATAGCCCCGCTTGATGGCGCGAATCATCCGCAGGATATTGCCCGGATCGCCGGGGCCGTAGATCACGCCGGGCCTGCAGATAACAAGCCGGCGTCCCTGCTGCGTAGCCTGCCATTGCTCATGAATGAGCTCTGCAGGATATTTGGACCCTCCGTACGGAGAGACGGGGCAGATTGGCGCAGACTCGTCGGTAGCGCTCGTCGTCGGGCCGTAGACAGCGATACTGCTCGTGAAGTAGATGTTGGAACAGCCAACCGCCTCCGCGTAACGGGTCACCGTACGCGCCCCCGCAAGGTTGGTATCGAAGTACTCCGAAGCCTCGTGCCCAGGTTCTCGGTGAACCGCCGCCAGATTGAAAATCCACCCTGGCGGCTCCGGCACAAGCTGCTCCGGGATTTCATCGCGCACATCGGTGATCGAGGTGCTGACCCCCGCCATCCCATCGAGATGAGACGGCCGGATATCGGCGAGATGCACATGATCAAAGCAGCCACTGGAAAGCAAACGCTTCGCCAGATGCCCGCCGATGAATCCCGCGCCTCCGAAGATCACACAAGTCGACACGCATCACTCCTGTCCGGGTAATCGCACCCGCCCGAAGGGCGCTGCTTCCAATCCTGCCCCTTCAACGCGATGCGCCTCCCACCAATGCTTCGGCATCCTGCTCGAAACGCGCCATGATCGCTTCCTGCGCAAGATCCGATTCCGCGTAGGAGCGGGCAGCAGCGCCCAATGCCGCGCGCCATTCAGCATCGTCGACAAGCGCGGCTATGTCCTCCGCGGGCAGGGCATCGGCCAGGCGCTGCACGCGGATGGTGGCGGTGCCGGCTTCGGCCGTGCCGGGGAACAAGGCGCTCTGCCGCGCCGCGATCGGCAGCAGGGAGGAGGAATCATCCCGCGCCGAAACATGAATCTCCGCGTCGACGGCCTGCGGCCCCACTGCTGCCTCCTCCAGCGTGGCTAGGCCATCGCTCGCGAACACCGCTCGCCACAGCGCCGCCGGCCCCGTCAGCGGCTCGAAGGAGACGATGCGCGCATCGCGGAAACAATATCGAGCCACCAGCGCGAACTGACCGCGGTTGGCGCCAATGTCCACCACCGTGCGCACCGGCCCCGGGTTGCGCATCACGCCGGCGTGCTCCACCCCGGCCGCCACCCCCTGGCGGCGCAGCGCCGTGCGCCAAGCAGGCACGGCGAGATGCCGGAGAATTTGCGACCCTTGGTCGTCAGCGTTGCCATCATGACACCGGCTCAGTGGGCGATAAATCGGGAACGATCCTGGTGCCCAGGGCCATCTCATAGGCCCGGACATGGCGCTCCGCGCAAGCCTCCAACGAGGCGTTTTCCTCGATGAATTGCCGCCCCCGGCGGCCGAGCTCGGTACGCTGCGCCGGCTCAAGAAGATGCTCCAGCGTGCATGTGGCGATTTCTTCGGGGCCTTGGCTGTTCACCACATACCCGGTATGCCCATGCTGGACAAGTTCGGCGATCGAGCCGACGTCGAAACTCACGACCGGCAGACCGAGGGCCATCGCCTCTTCCATTGCGGTAGGAATCCCTTCCGAATTCCGGCGCGGGGTCATCCAGAAAATATCCATGGCCTGCACTAGCTCATGAACTCGTCCCGTTGGGTCGAGCGCGATCAGATCGCGCTCCAGCTCCAAACCAAGACCGGCTGCCAAACGCCACAGACCGTCGATGTATTCGCGGTGGTTAGAGTGCATGGCGCCGAGCAACAAGAACTTGACGCCTGGCACTTGGCCTTTCAGCAAGGCTGCTGCCCGGATGAAGTTGTGGTGTCCCTTTTGCAGGTTGATATTGCCTACCGTGCCGACCACCAGAGAGGCATCCGAAAGCCCGAGCTTTTCCCGCACGGAAGCCTTGAGGCCGGGGTCAGGCCGAAACAGCGCCGTGTCCACGGGCGGGTAAAAGTTGACGAGACGTTCCGACTTCCGGGGCATTCCGGGGTGTTCTTGCGCCACACGAACACCGGTACACATCACCACGTCCGCATAGCGGCGCACCAGCGGTTTCAGCGCCTTGCGCAACGCGATGGGCGTGTAGGTATCCAGAATCTGCCAGACGACCGGAATGCCCATGCCCCCCCCGGCAATGGCCCCATGAGGGTTGGCCAAGCCGTTCAACTGCACCAAATCGATCCCCAACCGCTCGATCAACCGGCGGATGTCGCGTATCTGCCTAGGAAAGCTGCCGAAGAACTGAAGGTGAGTTCGGATACCGCGAGTCGCGCGGACACGCCGCAGCGGCAGTTGCACGACATCGACGCCGGCATCGCGCAAACGCTCCGCCGCGTTGCCTGGCTCGTCGGGCAACAGCACGGTAGTCCGCACGCCCTTTTTTGCCAGAACCGGCGCAAGCCGCAGGCTGCGATTGTGCGGTCCGCCGAAAACCGGGTAGTGGATGACGCTGAGGACGTGCATCACGAATCCGTGGTTACAGCGGTCAGCACAGACTCGTCCTGCTGCTGGAACCACTCCCAGGCCGCCGCCAGACCGTCGGCGAGCTTCCACTTCGGCCTGAAACCGAGGCGCTCCCGCGCCTTGTCGTAGGTAGCGAAGTTGCGGGCCACCTCGCCAGCTCTGGCTGGCCGGAATTCGATGGGATGGTCCGGCTTGCCCGCAATTGTCCGCAGCGTCTCGGCCAGCTCCAGCACCGTGGTCTCCTGGCCGGAGGCCAGATGGAACACCTCGCCGCCCGCCAGCTTCGCATCGAGCGCCGCGGTGATGCCGGAGCACAAATCCTCCACATGGACGTAATCCCGCGAAGCGGAGCCGTCGCCATAGATGACGATGGGTTCGCCCGTCATCAGCGCCTTCATGAAGGTCGTCGCCGCCCCTTTCTTGTGCACGCTATGGGGACCATAGACATTTCCGAAGCGCAGACAAACCGTCTCCAGGCCGTAGGCCTTGGCGAAGGCGTGGCAATAGGCTTCGCCGCACAATTTGCTGGCACCGTAGGGAGAGATGGGCTTGGGCAAGGACCGCTCATTCACTGGGGGCACGGCGTCGCCGATCAGCGCACCGCCCGTGGAAGCGAACACCAGCCGACGCACGCCGGCATCGACCGAAGCCTGCAACACATTCAAAGTCCCTTGCACATTGACCGCGAAATTGGCGCGCGGGTCGGCGACCGATTCGACTACCGAGCCATAAGCGGCGAGATGCACGACCTGCTCCACGTCGCGAAACGCCTCGGCCAAGCCCTCAGGATTCAGGATGTCGCCCTGGTGCAATACCGCCATTTCTTCCTGACAGCCGGTCGGCGACGCCCGTCGCAGATTGTCGAGGACGGCGACGGGCCTCGACGGGGAAAGCCGTTGGACGAGGTTCATGCCGATGAAGCCGCAGCCCCCGGTAATCAGAACTCTCTTACTGGCAGACATATGCTCTCCATTGGGAACTACTCTCCGAATATCTATCGCTCAAATGGGGAACTAATCATTAAGTCCTGAGGGCAGGCCTTACATCGCTCAACGAACCGCTCCTCGTGTGATCCCTTTTCCGGTGGCTATCATCCATCGGACGGCAGGGCGTCGGACGCGTGGCCCCTTGGCGACCCATCCAGGGATAAGGCCACGACATGCAGCACCCCTGCCGCCGACGCTTCCCGCAGCCGCTGCTTCAGCGCCGGAGACAGACGAACGTAAAGCGCTTTGCCGGTAGCCCGGTGTCCCTCCAGCGCCACCAACCGGAGGGCGAAGGGGTCGTACCGCATCGGCCGGAAGCCGCACTCCAGCAGGCGGGTGCCGTCCACGAACGGCATCGCCACCTCTGCGCCAGGCTGTCGCGAGGCTCATTGAGGCTCCCCCTCCAGCAGCCTGTGCACTATGTGTTCAAAATCCTCGGCCCAACGCTCCGGCGTGTGCCCCTGGACCTTCTGCACCGAAACCGCCCCCATGCGTTCGCGCAATGCAGCGTCCTCCACCAAGATGCGCATTGCGCCCGCCAGCGCCGCGCTATCCTCAGGCGGCACGACGTAGCCGTTGACACCCTCCTCGACCCGGTCACGAATCTCGCCGGCCGCGACGGTGGAGATCACCGGCAGACCACAGGCCATGGCCTCGTCCACCACCAGGCCATAGGGATCACCCAGGGTAGGAAAGACAAACACGTCCGCCAGCGCGTAGTAGCGCGGCAATTCGGGTTTTTGCCGAAACCCTGCGAACACCACATTGTGGATCCCACGCTCGGCGCAGGCCTGCTTCAACTCCGCCTCTTCCGGGCCGTCGCCAACCAGCAGCAGGCTGACCGGCGCGCTGCTCTGGCGCTGCAAACGCTCGAATGCCTCCAGCAGGTGGTTGATGCCCTTGCCCCACCACAGCCGGCCGACGTAGATGAAGGTGGTGCCGGCCAGCCCGAGCTCACGGCGCAGCTCGTCGCGCTCCGGCCGCGCAGCGGCAACCGCAGCGTGGAAGTAGGGAATGTCCACGGTATGAGTCGCGAAAAAGATGCGCTCGGCCGGCGCGCCGTAGCGCATGGCGAAGGCTTTCCCTTCTTCGCCAGGCGTTTCGATGGCATCGATCTGTCGAAACAGAAACCGCTTCAATGCTTCCTTGACTGGATGGCGGATAACCCAGCGGTCATGGGTCATGAGCACGCGAAACGCGGTTCTCGCTCCGCGCCACTTGGCGAGTGCCCAACCGGCCAGAAATACAGGTTCGGCGTACAAACTTACCAGCACATCCGGCCGCCGGCCCAGCAGCGGCAGCGGCCAGTGCAAGGTACGGCCAAATAGACGGGTCGCAGGCAGATAGCGATGGCGAAATCGCCATGCCGTTTCATCGACCGCCCAGCTTCGATCCGAGTGGATGCGGTCGTTGAACCAAGCCTCAAACTCGAACGCATTGCGATCAGCCAGGGCATTGAAGCGCTCCACCATGTAGGGCGAGGGGATGTTGTTCCAGTAGACGACGAAGGGGCTCACGCACTACTTCTCCGCCCACAGGAGGATGTTTCCGGAAAGCAATTCCCGCACTAGCCAGCTCGCCGCCCATCGATCCAACAGATTTCGCGCCCTTCCGCCTCGGGAAAGATCAATGAGCGCCGTGCCTTCAAGCCGCGAGAATCCCGCCTGCTCGAAGATTTCCCGCAGGTCCCGGTGCGTGAAGTAGTGGATATGTCCGTCATCCCAGACGCCGTCCAGAGTGTTCCCGCCGGCGGTTCGCGGGCCGTAGCCCGAAAACACGAGGTGAGCGATGTTCTTCAGATAGCGGACGTTCGGCGTAGTAACGACGCAGCGTCCGCCGGGACGAAGAATGCGGTGAATTTCTCGGCTGAACTTGATGGGGTCGAGGATGTGCTCGATCACCTGGTTGGCGACAACCGCATCGGCCGACGCGTCCGCCAGCGGAAATTCGCCATTCAAGTCGGCTTCGCGGAACTCCCAGCCATCTGCTTTACCGCTCGCCAGCGTATCCAGGCGCATTCTGGAGACGTCCAAGCCGATGCGCTGCTCGAACCGTTCTGACAGCGCATTCAGCAAATGCCCGGATCCACAGCCGAGGTCGACTACACACGTACCCGAGCCAATAGCTCGCTTCATTTTGTAATCCACGTGAAACCTCCCCAATTTTTATGGTTGGTCGCCATGGTTGGCCGACGGACCTTCGCTGCCCGCACTCTCGCCGCGTAGATTAGAGAGACCCCGACCAATATCCCGAGAATCATCCCCGTATAGCGCTCGTGAAATAGGTTCGCCGTGAAGCTTTGCCCAACATAAGCCAGGTATACAGTCAACACCAGCACCGCGTCCCGCGATCTATATTTGGTTGCACTAATGGAAGCCGCGGTAAACGCCCTAAGCAAGCCGCCCAGAACCACGAGCGGTATGAGCAATCCCAAAATAAGGCCACCAGCGAAAAATGGATAGACCCAAGTAGAATGGCCTGCAAACCATCGCGTGTCGTGCTCATACTGGAATGGAAGCTGCTGTAGAAGCTGGGCGTCCCAAGTGTAATCAGCGCCAATTCCGTTACCAAAAACAAACGTTCCCGGATTGCGTGTGAAGCCTTCGAGCTGGCCCTTGAATTCCGCAAGCCGTGTTATCAGAGAGATGTCCAAGCCACCTTCCGCTTGATGGTGAAACAGTCGAGCAAACCAAACTTCTAGGAAAGCCGGGCGTACGGCATCCGTCAGTATCATGGCTATCGCCGTAATCACTACAAGTAATACAAACAGCCTTGCTCCGGTCTTCGCCGCACGCAGCGCCGAGCGGCGACGCGAATCCACGATCAATAGCCCGGCAAGTACGAAAGCTGCGCTGATGATGTAGGACCGCGTGACGGCCAGTAGCACGACGGCCAATCCGATCGACAAAGCTATTGCGGAGAGGGCGCGACGTCTGCGTAAATAAAGCCCCCCAACCCCATAGCCAATCAGAAACGGGACGCCTGGACCGAGGATCTGCCAGCGGATAGCTTCTATGGAAAGGCCACCGATGGCAATGGCGTAGAGAACACGCCACACGGTAGAAAGCAGACATGCCCATAACAGGATATCAAGCAGCGCTGCCGGATCCACGCGCTGCCGCTCTACTGCAACCATGACGCTCAACCCCGCGCCGAACAGCACATAAGGCAGCAGAACTTTCAGGTAATGTACAGGATCGACGCCCCATAGCAGTATTGGCAAGGGCGAAAGCACGATGTATGTCCACCACAGTGCTGTCATGGTTCGCAGCGCTGAGCCCGCACTGCGAATGTCGCGCGATAACCATTCGGCCATGAAATAAACTGCACCACACAGCAGCGAAATCGCGACGAGTAGGATTTGCAGTGCGCTGCCTCCTTCGTCGCCGACCTTTTTTACGTCAAGTGCGAGTGGCAAGAGAAATCCGACCAATAAGACCAGCCGATTGGTACTGGGCTTCCTGAAGTCGGCAGCAGACCGGGAAGGCGGCTTGTCAGCTGCTGCGTTAGGTTGCATGGGGCGCATCTACAATGGTATCCGCAGCATTTCCGGTGATCGCCGCAACCAAGGCGTCGCGTGCCACAGTGAAACCCTTTCGAAATGGAGGCCCGGCCTCCGCATGGACCGACTGGGCCGGCAGGCGTGGCAGCAGATTTTCAATGGCTGTACAAACAGCGGTAGGGTCTTCAGGTTTTACCGCTTCGCCCAACCCGTGCCGCCGCGTCTGCCAGCCGATGACGCCTTCCTCGCACGCAATTACGGGACGACCAGCATTCGCTGCCTGCACCAGAACGCCACTAGCCGTGTAGTGCCCACGATAGCCCAGCCAGACGATATCTGCCGCGGAGAAAAGGACGGGTTCCTCTGCGGCTTCGATGAATCGGTCCAGCAGCCGAACCCGGCCCTGAGCGACCAAAGGCGCAACCGCCGGGGCCGCAAGCGCTTGGTGAATCTCCGGGGAGATCGTGCCGGCGAGGAGCACGTCAAGCGACGGCGGGAAACCTGGATTGGCGAGGGCACGTAGAAGCTCGCGCACACCCTTGCGCGCCGTGACCGCGCCGTAGACGAGAACGAGTTTGCGCTCTGCCGGCAGACCCAATCGGTGCTTCGCCTCGTCTCGATCAGGCAAATCCGCGAGCGCCGCTGGCTCCGGCAGAAATGCAACTTTTGCTGCCAAGGCCGGGCGAGCGGCGAGATACTGACAAAGGGGTTCGTCGATGGTCAGCAGATG
The DNA here is from genome assembly GCA_023146115.1 of Abyssibacter sp. Classification (GTDB taxonomy): domain Bacteria; phylum Pseudomonadota; class Gammaproteobacteria; order Nevskiales; family OUC007; genus Abyssibacter. Next base: position 23,043 of record JAGLCS010000006.1, read on the forward strand.
GCGGAGGCTCCGGTTGCGCAGAAGGCGGAAGAAGAGCGTCCTTTTCAACTTCGCCAGTGACGTCCGGGGAGCGATTACACCCATCTGTCGATAGTGGAACGACGGGCGCATCGCGACCCCGACCCAGGGTCTATCACCGAACGGGGAGCCGAGCAGCCCGATCGCGTAGAGGCAGTAATCTAGGTAGGGCAAGAAGACGACATCGGGACGGACGGTTTCGGCATACGTCCTGTACCACCCCTTGAACAACCGCCAATAAGCCAGTTCCCGCGCGGCGAGACCCATGCCAGCGCCCTGAATGATACGGGAAGGAGGGTTGTGCGCGCCGATGAGGTGCAAGTTCGGGCGTCCATGAGCCTGCGATGCACCCTCTAGCATCTGCAAGGACGGGTGAGCGAGTGACTCCGGCAGAGTGACGACGGTGACCTTGAAACCGCGCTCGACGAGCCCCTTTGCCATCCACTGCAGGTACGGCCCATGGTGGCCGTTGGCGTGCGGCTCGAAGACCAGCACGTTCACCACGAATTCTCCTTGTTCAACGGATGGTAGTGATCCCTGTTGAGGATTGTCCTCCGAGGATGAATAATGGTTCCTGCGCCCAAGGCAGCGAAACTGGCTTTCCTGCGTATATCACGAAGCGCGCGCGCGCGCCCTTCTGTCCAAGAACCACTCCGAACCATATCGACGGAGCGAAAGCACCGGGCTGCCATATCCACATGGGATCGTCGAAGTATGTGCCTCATGCCCTCACTCTGCGCGCCGACAGGGACTCGAACAGCCGACGGCGAACCGGGTGGTACCAAACCGATACACCAAGGACAAGGAGCGGCAACAACAGGCCGATCAGGGCCCACGTCGGCTCATCTGCCACCTTTCGCAATGGCATCAGCCAGCCAAGGACGGCCACGGTCAGAGAGGCGGCTATGAGCGGCAGGTGCCCCTCCGTGGAGCTGACGTGGCAACGTACGCGATGGCGATACCCGTATACGCCGACCAACATTGCGGAGCCTGCGATCAGGGCTATGGCGTAGCCGAATGCTACACCATGCGCACCGAAGCTTCGCCCAAGCAGCCAACCCAGGCCCGCATTGAGGGCGCCCATCAGCACGTGCGCCAGGGTGTTCCACCCCACCTGACCAGTGCCCATATTGGTGAAGTAGGCGGGCCCGGCGAAGATGTTGGCGCCCCAAGCCACGCTGAGCAGCGTGATCAGCAACACCAATTCGGGCTGGTATGCACCAGTCAGCAGCCAGGAGAACCCGCCCGCCCAGGCGATGAGAAGCGCCAGCACGGGCAGGGTGACGAAGACCAGCAGGCGCACATTCTCTCGATAGAGACGCGTCAAACGGGCAGGCTCGGTTTCCGCCAACGCAGCCGCGTGGGGGACGATCGCTTGGTTGGCCATCACGATTACGCTGCGGGCCTTCATGACTACCTGGTTTGCCATCTCGAAATAGCCTGCTGCGGCGGGACCGCCGAAGCGAGCCATCAGCGCCTTGGCGACAGGGTCCAGCAATAGCATGAATACGGTGGCCGCCTGCACGTTGGCGCCGTACCCGAGCATTTCGCGCAGCACCGGCCTGCTCCATTGTCGAGGCAGACGCGGCAAGGCCGGCAGCGCCCGGCGCAGCGCGGCCCTGCCGCCGATCACCAGCAACAGGCCCTGCCCAATCTGTGCCCAGGCGAGACCGAGAAGCCCGAAACGCGGCACCAGCACAATTGCTGACGCCAGCATCGCGATCTGGCCCGCGACCACCAGCCCTGCCCGCAAATCCATGCGCTGACAACCGTCCAGGCCGCCCTGAAACACCGCGGCGACGATCGTCAACCACAGGGATGCCAAGGCGTAGGGAAGGATGTCCATTGCACCAATCAAATGTTCGGCATCGAACAGATGCGGCAGCAGCCCGGCGATGAGTGGATAAAGCAAAGGTAACGCTGCGCCAACCACAACCATCAGCGTCAACAGCGCTGTGTCGACCACCTGCCCGACCCGAATCAGGTTGCCGCGCGCGCGATCGCGCGCCACGAAACGGGTTACCCCGGCGCTCAATCCCAGGTCCGCGAGTCGGGACGCCGAAGCGGTGGCCAGCACCACCGACCAGACGCCCAACTGCTCAACGCCAAGTGTGGTATTGATGTAGCGATAGAGTCCAAACAGCAGCGCGGCGCTGGCGAGTGCCTGAACAACATTGGCGATGGTGTTGCGCGCTAGGCGCGCTTTCTCATCCATTGCCGACCAGAAATTCCTCATCAACGAAGAACAGATCGTGCTGTGTCTGGCCCTCCCACACCACGCGGTATCCGGATTCCTTCAGTAAATGCGTGATTCGCTGGTAGTCCGTTTGCCTTGCGTTGTACTCGATGCATCCGCACACAAACCGGTGATTTCGCAGATTGCACATCTGGTCCACAATTGGCAGTTCAGCTCCTTCCACATCAATTGAGATAAAGCTAATTAGCTCCGGCGCGCTGTTTTCTTCCAGAATCCGCCCCAACGTCGTTCCCCAAACAGTTATAGAGCTGGCGTTTTTCGTCCTCTTCTCGTGAGTCTTACCGAGCAAGCTACGCAGCCCCCCATACAACCCTGCGCTGCAAAATTCATAATACCCTTCCTGTTCCACTACAGCAGCAATTACTGCTTTCGATTTGCGTTTCTTCAGGCTATCGAGGTACTGTGGGTTCGCTTCTACAAGCAAACCATTCCACCCGAATTGCTCCTCAAGATATATCGTGTTCGACAATGTAAAACCGTCATTCCCCCCAATTTCCACAAAAAAACCAGATCTGAACCGGTTTACTAGAAGTGCGAAGATATCTTGATTCAATTGTGTTTCATGTGGAGACTCGGGAAGTAGCAAGAACTCCCTGAGCTTAGCAGCAGGCGTCCGGACAAGGAGCCCGGGCAGCAAGCCATGATCAGCGCAGTAGGCAACAGATGGCTTGCGAAGCAGCTTTGAACCAAGCACGATCTTCTTGATCAGCGTTCTAGGGCTCATGATCATTGCCTTACGAACACCGCGTCCAGGTACACCACACGTCCATCCTCTCCGTAGGCTTGGTCCAGGTTTCCGGCATAACGAAAACCCGATTTTTGAAGCATGCCCGCCAGGCTGAAAAAATCGGCCTGCCCTTCATACAGCGGATCGATACAAACTTCCAGTACGACCGCTTTGCACTTGTCCAGAACGCGCTCTGCCCCGCGCAGAACCCGGTCTTCGAAGCCCTGCACATCGAGCTTCAACAGAACTCTGGGAGGCAGCCGTTCCACGACGTCGGCCAGCTCTCGATCGAGCGTCGAGACTCGGACGGATACCATCCGCTCCGCGCGGGTCTGAGGGTACAACTGATGGCAGGTGTCCGTGGCGGCCAAAAGCGAAGACGAGGGCGTGTGCTGCTCATGCAGGCGCATTTCAACCTGGCCCTCCTGATCCCCCAAGGCCACCTGGAAACTATGCACGCGGCCATCTTGCGTCCCACCCCAGGCGGAGAGCTGTTCGAACTGATCGGGCAACGGCTCGAAGCAGTAGAGTTGCGCGTGCGGAAAGAATCCACTGATCAAGCGGGCGAACTGGCCTTGATTGGCGCCCACGTCGATGACGGCACCAATATCCAGTTCAGCCAGTCCCAGCAAGGTGCGTTTGGGTGAACGGTGAAGGCGGATAACGTCGAAACCCGCCCGGTTGACACCGCTGCGAAGCATTTTCTTTAGAGTCATGGTGAAACTGCGTCTCATGAAGTTGCGCCAGGACGCGGCCGGTGCGAATGCAAGCCAGACTTCCCAGACACGTCGTCTTTCAGCCGATCGGCGGTGGATGCCGCGCGCAACTGGAACCCCTGGCGGCCTTACCAAGGGTCATGCACTTTGATTCGCTATGGGATTGACCGACATCGGAACCACTTCCGCTGATTGGCCGGCCTGGCGCCACAGCGATACGCACGGGATCTTTCTGCGGTCGCAGCGATCCGCATACTTGCGCGCGATGTCGGTGACCTCTTCCATCAGTCCATCGTTCAGGGTAATGGGCGTCAGGCCTAGATGCAGGAAACGATCGTTTTTCACGTGCAGGTCGTTCTCGTCGGCCTCATTGCGCGGGTTCTTGAGGTAGTCCACCTGCACGCCGGTGCGATCGGAAATCATCTTCGCCAGGTCGCGCACGCGGTGGGTCTCTGTCATCTGGTTGAAGATGTGCACGCGGTCGCCGGGCTGGGGCGGATTCTCCAGCGCGATCTGGATGCACTTGACGGTGTCCTGGATGTGGATGAAGGCGCGGGTCTGGCCGCCGGTGCCGTGCACGGTAAGCGGATAGCCGACGGCGGCCTGCACCAGGAAGCGGTTGAGCACGGTGCCGTAGTCGCCGTCGTAGTCGAAGCGGTTGATCAGGCGCTCGTCCTGCCGGGTTTCCGCGGTCTGGGTACCCCAGACGATGCCTTGGTGCAGGTCGGTGACGCGGACGCCGTCGTTCTTGTTGTAGAAGAAGAACAGGAGCTGGTCCTGGGTCTTGGTCATGTGGTAGATGCTGCCCGGATTGGCCGGATACAGAATCTCATTTTCGATCTGCGTCCCATCGTCGGTCTCGACCTTGACCCGCAGGTAGCCTTCGGGGATCTTCATGCCGGCGGTGCCGTAGCCGTAGACGCCCATGGTGCCGAGATGCGCGATGTGGATATCCTGCCCGCTCTCGACCACCGCGGCCAGCAGGTTGTTGGTGGCGTTGAGATTATTGTCCACGGTGTAGCGCTTGTGGTGGCTGGACTTCATGGAGTACGGCGCGGCGCGCTGCTCGGCGAAGTGGACGACGGCGTGCGGGCGCCAGTCGTTAAGCAGGTCCAGCAGGCGCTGGTAGTTGACGGCGACGTTGAAGTTGTGGAAGGCGATGTCATGCCCGGAGACTTCCTTCCAGGCACGCAGGCGCTCGCCCATGGGGCGGATGGGGGTGAGGGATTCGCATTCCAGCTCGATGTCGATCTTCCGGCGCGAGAGGTCGTCAACGATGGCCACGTCGTGGCCGAGCTTGGACAGGTGCAGCGCGGTGGGCCAGCCACAGAAACCGTCGCCGCCCAGAACTAGAATTTTCATGAGATATACACTCGCCTTTATGGATTCAGTTGCGAACGAATGATTCGTGAACACGAGCGGCGGTAATTCACCCGCCTTGTTTCAAGCCTAATACGCGCCCTTGACGCGCAGGACGATCCAGACTGTCCGTACGACGATGCGAAGATCGAGCCAGAAACTCGCGTTTTCGGTATATGCGCGGTCCAGTGCAACGCGTCGGCTATAGTCGATGTCGCTACGACCCGAGACCTGCCAAAGCCCTGTCAGCCCCGGCCTGTTGACCAGATAGAAGCGCGCGCCCCGTCCGTATCGCAAGAGTTCCTCGCGAACCACGGGGCGCGGGCCAACCAGGCTCATCGTACCGTTGAGCACGTTCCAAAGCTGGGGGAGCTCGTCCAGGCTCGTCTTGCGCAGGAAGCGGCCCATACGGGTCACGCGCGGGTCCTTCCTCAACTTGAAGTCCCGCAGCCATTCGGCGCGCGCTTCGGAATCGTTTTCCAGCAACTCATTCAGGACGGCATCGGCGTTGGGCACCATGGTCCGGAACTTGTAGCAGCGGAACATCTCGCCCTTGCGCCCTACCCGCTCGTGCGCGAAGAAGACCGGGCCGTTCTGGGCGGCCAGAACAGCAATGGCTGTGATGATGACCGGCGAAAAGACTGCTCCGATGGAGAGCGCTCCCAGAATGTCCAGTGCTCGTTTGCTGCGGCTGTCGAGGAAGCGGCTGCGGTTACGGGCTGCGCAAGTGCGATACGTGCCCAGCAACGTGAGTTCTGAACCGCTTCCTTCCATGGTGTGGTCAAGCCCTCGCCGGCCAGCTCTCTTCGGATTGACGAGCGGCAAACTGCCCTCGTGATGCGTGGGATACCGCTGCATGCATCCAATCCTTGAAGACTGGCCCGGAGTGCCAGTGCATGGCGGACTCGATGATGTCCCCGATCCTTGTGTAGCGAGGTGACCAGCCGAGCACGCTGCACGCGCGTTGACTACTGGCGACCAGATGAGACGGGTCGCCAGGGCGACGACTCACGATGGGTAGATCCAGTTTGGCGCCGCTGACCTCGCGCACAGCTTCCACTACCTGCCGCACGCTGTGTCCCGCGCCGTTACCCAGATTGAAGGTGTGCAGCCCTACTGCGTGGTCGAGGTGCTCGAGTGCCAGCATGTGGGCATCGGCAAGGTCGTCGACATGCACGTAGTCACGCACGCAGGTGCCATCCGCAGTGGGATAGTCAGTACCATTGATGGTGACGGCAATGTCCTCTCCCGCCGCCTTGCGCAGCAGCTTGGGGATCAGGTGCGTTTCGGGGTAGTGCGCCTCTCCGATTCGGCCAGAGGGGTCGGCGCCCGCTGCATTGAAGTAGCGCAATGAAACGGCGCGCAAACCGTAGGCTCGGGCGCTGTCACGCAGGACCTGCTCGACGATCAGCTTCGACCACCCGTACGGATTGAGCGGTTTGGTCGGGTGATCTTCATCAATCGTCGTGGCACGGGGCTCACCGAAAATAGCCGCTGTCGACGAGAACACGAGTTTCTCGACATCGAACTCCCGCATTACCTGAAGCAGGTTCAGGGTCGCGCTCACGTTGTGCTGGTAGTAGCCTTCGGGGTCGCATACTGATTCCGCGACATTCGAGCGAGCGGCGAAATGCAGCACGCCGTTGAATCGGTGCTGGGAGAAGAGTTGGCGGAGGAATTCCGTGTCGGCAATGGAGCCTTGAACGTGCTTGCCCCACAACAGGGCACCGGCATGGCCGGTGGACAGGTCATCGCACACCACGACATCGTGGCCCGCCTCGCTGAGCCGCTTGCACATGTGGGAGCCGATGTAGCCGGCACCACCACAGACCAGCACTCTACTCACTCAAGCTCTCCCTGTGCCCGAGGTCCAACAGCGTTGTTGGGCCAAGTACCTTCCTTCCGGTCATGATGCATCGCAACATGAGACTGCACAAGCCCCAAATTGGGGACATGTGCGTACTGCGTCACAATGCATCAGATGTGCCAAACGCCCGCTGAATCAGCGCTGCAAGAATTTAGTCATTCACTAGGCGATCAAGCTGGAAGAGTGTCGAGACGGTGGGGAGAATCTGGCTGACTACGCGGTTGTAACGCGCGAAGTCGGTGGCGGAGACGTATACCACGTCGCGCGGCTGTAATTCGAAGCGCTCTGCCAGCAGGATGCTGTCGGCCCTGCTGAGGTCCAGGCCGAATACCAGCGGCTCTTCCGGGTCGCAATCGCACAGGCGGTCTGCGCCGGGGTTGGTCCCGCTGCGGAAGACGAATACGGAGGCATCATCCGCGGCCAGCATGTCCATGCCCTGGGCGCTCGCAATGGCCTCGGTCAGGGTCATGTAGCTGCGGTCGATGGGCACGGAACCCTGCTGCCCCACCTCGCCCAGCACGAAGACCTTGTCCGCCGAGTTGTCGGGAATGTGGAGCACGTCCCCGGCTTCCACGGCCACGTTGTAGCGGGTTTCGCCGCGCGCATAGAGGGCGTGGAGGTTGATGAGGTGGGACTCGCCATCGCGTGACAGCACGGCCAGGCGCCGACTGGCGACTTCCGATAGACCGCCATGCTCATTGATCAGGTTCAGAATGCCGCGCGGGGTGTCGTCGATGGTGGTGACGCCCGGCTGCATGACCTCGCCGGTGACGAATACGCGCTGGCTACGGAACTCCAGGACGCGGATGTCGACCTGCGGGTCACGAATGACGCGGGTGAGGTTCCGGGCAATGTAGTCACGGATCTCGGCGAGCGTCATGCCTGACGCCTGGAAGTTCCCGACATAGGGGTAGAACATTTCTCCATCCGGCCCCACCAGACGCCCGGCGGAGGTGACGTCGCGCAGCTCATTGCCGGGGTTGGTCAGCTCGGGGTGTTCCCAGACCACGACGTTGAGCACGTCACCCGGGCCGACACGGTAGTCGTAGCCGCGGGCACGGACCTGCTGCACCGGCCGGAGCCCGCCCTGCAGGGGAAGGCTGGCGCGCTCGGATGCCCGCTCTTCCAGCTCCGAAATCACGGATGGTGTGATGGGCAGGAAGGCGTACGGCAGGGTTGCGTCGCGCGAATCCGCATCGCGCTCCGGATTCAGGTTCAGGCCGGGCAGGATCGAGCAACCACCCAGAAAAATGCCTGCCGAGAGCAGGGCTGCGCCCCGCAGCAACGGATTGGTCATGGTTTGAAGCCCTCGGAGTGGCATGTTCATCATGTTTGCGACGTGTATTGGTAGGTGTAGCCGTAGCGGTAGCCGTAACGGCCGCGCCCGTAGCGGCCGGCAGCCCGGCCCATCTGATTGAAGATTGTCCCGCGCACGGTGACCCCGCTTTGCCGCAGCCGATTGGTGGCATCCGCGATCATGGCCATGGGGTGTTCGCCTTCCTTGAGCACCAGCAGGGTTGCGCCCACGTGGCGGCCGACGATGGCGGCGTCAGTGACCGCCAGGATCGGCGGGGTGTCGACGATCACGTAGGCATGCGATTCCTTCAAGGAATCAAGCAGGTCCCCGAACGCCTGATTCATCAGCAATTCGGCCGGATTGGGGGCAATCGTCCCGGTGGTGATGAGTGACAGGTTGGAATGCCGGTGAACCGGCCGGAGGATATCCGCTGCGGTTGCCTTGCCGGCGATGTAGTCCGTGAGGCCGGGAAAGCGTGACATGCCGACCATCTCGTGGATGTGGCCACGGCGGAGGTCTGCGTCAACCACCGCCACCTTGTTGCCCGCATCGGCCAGCACGGCAGCGAAGTTGATCGACAGGAAGGACTTGCCAAGGCCGGGGCTGGGGCCGGTGATGGCAAGCACCCGGTTCGGCGCATCCAGCAGCGCGAAGTGCAGCGAGGTGCGCAGGCTGCGCAGCGACTCGGCTGTGATGGATTGCGGCGATTCCTCCACCAGAAGCCCCACCGACTCGCCGGAATGTTTGGCGCGCCGGCGGCGCTGGCGGTCGAGCTTGCGTTCCTCGTCACTGAAAGGCACGGCGGCATAGGTGGGCAGGCCGAGCTGTTGCTCGACCTCTGCCGGATCCTCGACTCCCTCGCGCAGTGCCCGCTTCAGGAAGACCGCCATGACCCCGAACATGCCGCCCAGGACCAGCGCAAGCGCCAGAATCAGCGAGGTCCGGGGCTTGGCCGGCTCATCGGGTTCCACGCCGAGGTCGATGATCCGCACGTTGCCGATGGTTCCGGCGCGCGTGATCTGCAGTTCCTGGGCCGAGTTGAGGAGCGAGGTATAGAGCTCGGTATTTACCTCCACATCCCGGTTCAGACGCAGCAACTCTTGCTGGGTAGCGGGCAGCCGGTTGACTTCGCTGCGAAGCGCGTCCATGTCCTCCCGAACTTTCGCCAACTGCGCATCAATGGTCTGGATGACGGGGTGGTCATCCGTGAAGCGGCGCAGCGCTTCCTGACGCTTCTGTTCCAGCTCGTTGCGCTGCTGCTCCAATGTCACGTTGCGCTCGAGCACCAGCTCGGTTTCCTTGGTCAGGTCCGCAGAACCCTCGCTCAAGCGATAGCGATTGAGCTCCGCCTCCGCCGCTTCCAGATCCTGCTTGACCTCGGGAAGCTGCTCATTGAGAAAATCCAGGGTCTGCTGGGCTTCCTGCGAGCGGCGCTCGACGTTCTGTCGTTGATAGGCCTGAACCAGCCTGTTGACGCGCTGGGTAGCCTGCTTGGGCGATGCGCCCGGGGAGGTGACGTACAGGATGCCGCTGTCGCTGCCTCGCTCTGCCACGGATACCGCTTCTTGCAGGTTACTGATCACCTTGTTGCGGTCTCGACGGACTACGACGAAGTCCGTCCCTGGCTCGGCGCGCAGTTCCTGCACGAACATCACCAGCGGGCCGAAGGCGGTATTGACCTGGAGCAGTTCTCCCACTGTGCCGTCATCGGCGACCAATGCGCCTTCGGGGCCGTGTACCACGAACCTTCCCCCTTCCTGCGCAGTGACGATGAGGTCCTTGCCGATCAATTCGCGGCCGACTTCCAGGTTGGTGACTTCGATGTGCTCACCACCCCATGCGAACTGACGCATGCCGAGGAATGCGCCGGCGGGCTCCTCCCCGTCATACCCACGCGCCCAAGCCGAGCCGAATACCGGGAAGTGGCGCGGCTCGGCCACAATGAACTCGCGTAACTGATCGACTACGCGACCGATCACCATGCGGCTCTTTATGAGCTCAATCTCAGCCGAAACCGGGGTTTCCTGTCCACCGAGCGCACTCTCCAGTTCCCCGAGCGCACGATCCAGTGAACTGGTGCTTTCCATCTCCACCTGGACCAGCGCCCCCGACTGAAACTCTCGTGGCGTGACCCAAGCATAGAACGCTGCAAGAACGAGTGCGCCCACGACGCAGCCGAGAATGATCAGCCGCCCTTCGGATAGCGCACGCAAGAGCTGGCGCAGATCGATCTCGTCCTCGTCGCGCGACGGGACGTACTGAGGCGGAGAAGGCGGTGCGCTGTTCTGATTACCGTTCACTGGCTGTTCTCTGGCTTGACTACCGGTCGCCACTTGCCGCGGGCAACCATGTGACTTCGATGTGGTGTTCCGTTCCGGGGACACGTTGCTCTACGCGCCGAACCCGCCTCGATATGCGGTCGATCCAGAATGTATTCACGTATCGCTCCCCGGAGGCCCGATGGTACACGCGCTCCTCCACGCGCTGGAGCGGCCGGACCTGTTCGGCGATTGCCATTTGCTCCGGCTCGCCCACGCGGAGGAACTGGGAAACCAGCACCCTGCCGATCTCTGCTTCCGCGCTGCGCGCGTACACAGCAAGATCCGCACCGGCGAGGCGTCCGGTCGCCACGCGCACCATGTCCGGCGGTGAGGAAAGCAGCTGGTGCTCGACCAGATCAGTGGGCAGGCCGCGCGTGGCCACTACCCGCGCGTCGCGCATCCAGATGGCAGTGCCGTCCGTGGCGGTCCATTGCTGGACGCCCGCTTCCTCACGCGCCAGCAGCATCCGCCCCGGTGGTCCACCATCAATGCGGACGCTTACCTGACCATATGGGAATGGTAATGGCGGGACGACCAGGAACTTCCGGGCTGCCTCCGAAGGCTGCGCACGCTCTCCTTCCGCTGGCGCTTCCGATTCAGGGGCATCGCTATGGCGCGACCCGATCAAGCTGCATGCGCCCAGAACTCCGCATAGCAGCCAGACCAGAAGCGAGAATGCCTGCTTGCTCCCGTTCATTGGCGCCACGCCCCCGGATCATTGCGCAAGGTTCGCGCGTGCGAGTACTGAATCGTGTCGTAGAGCGAACGGCCTGCGGTTACCTTCTGTCCGCCATCGCGCAACAGCGGCCGGAACACGAAGGTCGTCGCGCTCTTGGCCGTCCGCGCGGTGAACAGGTCGAAGGGAATCGACAGATAGAAGCCCTTGTCGAAGGAGCCTTCGCCGAAATCCTCGGCCGAGACATCCGTCTGCGTGGCGAACACACCGAAGCGCACGCCGCTGCCGAACTGTCGCGAGAGGTCCAGCGTCACGCCGATATCGCCCGCCAGATAGCGGCCGGCGCTGGCGATCAGGCGTACGTTCTCCCAAGGCAGTTCGTGATAGTAGGTCAGATGGCCCGTGGTGACTTCGTAGTCGCGGAAGCTGAAGCGCTGATCGAAGTCGCGCTGGCGTACCTGGTTGATATCCAGCCCGACCGCCCACCGCTTGTCGGTTGGGCGATAGAGGATCTCCGATGCCACGCCGCCGTACATCTCCTCGAAGATACCGGCCGAGAAGCGGCCGTAGAGGTCGGATGCAATGGGGAAAATGTAGTTGGTTTCGAGCTGTGCGAGGTAATAGTCCTGCCCGGTACGCTGATACAGGCCGATGTCACTGCGAACTCGTGGCAGGCCGGAGGGAAACTGCGTGCCGAGCCGATCCCCCACATTGTCCACCGCGTTGACCGCTGCCGCACCGGTGAAGCTCCAGCGGTTCGTCAACTGCAGAGTCCCGAAGCCGCGAAGCAGTACCTGACCAACCGCGAACTGGTCGACACCGCCGATATTGGAGCGCACCTGCGGCGCAAGACCATAGCTGTAGGCCGGATATGCAAGAAGCCTTCTGTATTCCGCTCGGCCGTAGCCGGCTGGTTGCGGCTGGCGAATACGCAGGTACTCCAGGAACTCCTCGATCGATCCATCACCAGCGACCGCGCGGTGATACGCCCGCCGCGGCATGACGAATCGGGCGCTTTCGTTGCCTCCGGTGACATCCACCAGCTCGAAGTCGTCGTAGGCGCTGCCGGTGTGCCGGATTAGACTCCGTGCGATACGGCTGGCGGCGGGTGCGAGGCTGTCGTCGATTGCCTGCCCGAACCACACCGTGATCCGGTCGCTGCCGTCGTGATCGTCGACCGCATGCAGATAGACACCTTGCCTGGAGAGCTCCCGCGTCAAGCGTGCGACAGTTGGGGGGGCGAGCTTTCGGCCCGGCATTCCGCGGTCTGACTGCGCGTATACCGGGATGTTGGGTTGTGCCGGCTGCTGCGTCTTCGGGACCGGGGATTCCTCGAATGTGCCATGGGTCGTGGCACTGAACGCCACGATTTCACCGCGCTGCCAGCTTAGCCCTAGATCAACGGCGTCCCATAATCGGTAGTTCGCACCAAGATTCACGCGCGATGACGTTTCCTGATTATTGTTCAGCCCCTCCGACTGATAATCGTTGCCCTCCACCTCTGCAAACAGTGAAAGAGGACCTCTGTCGGGATTCCACACCACGCCGCCGAAAACGGCCACATCGCCCCGAAACCATTTTCCGACCTCAAAGCGCCCGGTCTCGTTGATGTTGTCAACACCGGGTGCCGGCCGATTCTCGAACCGGTCCGCAACGACGCCGATCGGGTTCTCGAAATCACCGCGCGAGCCCAGGCGACCCCATCCAAGCCCCAGGTGGAAGTCGAAGTCATAGTGCCTTCGGCTGGCCACCACGTATTCGGACGAGAACAACCCGGTACCGCCGAGATCGATCAAGCCGACTGCCACCTGCGGCAGGTAATCGCTCTCCGCGATCAACCGCATCTGGAGATCGATCCCCTTGTCGGTGAATGTCTGGCCTTGCGGGTTTGCCTGACCCTGCCGATTGCGGATGTCGATATACCGGAAATTGCCCTGAATCCAGTCCAGCGGCTGAACATGAAACAGATAGCTCCAGTACGGCTCGAACTGCGTGTAACCGACGCCTACGCCCCCCTTCCCGATCCCGCGGGCGGTCGGCACCTGCATCAGCCCGACCTGCCCGTACTGATTCAGCCATGCATCGGCGCTCGCGGCGCCGGAGACCAGCAGACCGATCAGACACACCAGGGGTCCCAGGCGGGGTTTCGCGGGCCGGTTCACGCGCGCCAGCTACCCGACTTTCGGAATCAACAACATGCCCTGCAGCGTCGTGCGACGCGTCACGGTGCAGGGCATTGGGTGGTTGCTTCCACCAGCGGTGGAAGCAGCGAGGCAACCTGCCCGTCCTCGCCGCCACCGCCATCGGCGGTTGCCGTCACGCGCGGCAGCGTGCGGGCGGCACGGGCGTCTCGCGCGTAACGCTGGAGGGACTCGTTGCGGTAGGGAACCACCACGATGGAGCCGGGCGGGACGTTCTGTGGCTGGTACTTCCAGGGGCTCTGATCGAGCGGCCGAAGCTCGCCGGAGGGAAGGTATACGCCGGCGACCTCAAGCCGCGCGCCGCCCAACAGACCACCGGCGCCCTCGATGTAGTCCTCCACGAGGCTGCCGGTCTCGAACGTCGTGTAGCCGGGGGCAGACACGGCCCCCAGCACGGCGATATTGCCCGTGCGCTGGGGGATGTAGAGCACGTCTCCGGGCTTGAGAATGGGATTGCGCTCCGGGAACCGACGCTGCATGGCGGCGTCGGCTGCGACGGGCATTCGGACGAAGCCACGATCACGGCGCAGGACATCGATGAGGGCATCGCGGACCTCGTCCGCGTAGGGCCCGGCCATCGCGATCTGCAGCGCTTCCAGTGCCCCGGCAGAGAGATCGGCGTAAGCCGATGAACCGCGTGGCGCAGTGGCCAGTGACGGGATCCGGCGGAACAGGAAGGCACCGATGGCGTAGGCATCGCGCGTCAATCCACCTGCCTGCTCGATGGCATCGTTGACGCGGACGCCGCCCTCCAGGCTTCCGCGCCCGATGCGGATGGGGCGTTCCACGGCACCCGCGACGGTGACGCGGTCGAGCGGAAGCAGTTCGTCGGCCGCCGTGTTGCCGTTGATGCACACGGCTTGCGAGGCGTGGGCACCGGCCGTGCCGGCGAGAAGACCGAGAACCAGGAGAATTCGCAACTGCTTTCGCCCGTTCATGTTCAGTGCGCGTTCACGCACGACTCCCATTAAAAAGGGGGCGGGTGGACCGCCCCCTTCGCGACTACAAGACTGCGACGTCAGGCGGCCGGATCAAGTCCCGCCGGTGCCGCCGGTGCCACCGGTGCCACCCGTACCGCCGGTGCCACCCGTGCCGCCGGTACCACCTGTGCCGCCCGTACCGCCGGTGTCGTCGTCGTCGTCGTCGTCGTCGTCGCCGCTGC
>JAGLCS010000060.1 GCA_023146115.1 Abyssibacter sp.
CTGACGGTGCCGCTGCTGGACGCCCACACCCAGCCTCGCGTGTACGGACGATGAGCGACAATGCTCCCAGCCTGCGTCGGCAAATGGCGATGAGTGCGGGCCTGCTGGCGCTGTTCGCGGTCGTCGGCGGCATGCTGGTGGCCGGCACCGAGGCCCTGACCCGCGACCGCATCCTGGAGCAACAGCGGGCCTCCCTGCGCAGCACCTTGAACGAAGTGCTGCCCGCGCACCGGTACAACAACGCCCTGCTGGACGACACCATGACCGTGCAGGAACCCGAGCTGCTCGGCACCGACGAGACGATGACCGTCTACCGTGCGCGACAGGGCGCGCAGTCGGTCGCGGTCCTGTTTCCCGTGGTCGCGCCGGACGGGTACAGCGGCGACGTCCGGCTGCTCGTCGGCATCCAGGCCAATGGCGAACTGGCCGGTGTGCGCGTGCTCAACCATCGTGAAACACCCGGCCTGGGCGATGCCATCGAAACGCGACGCAGCGACTGGATTAAACAGTTCGCCGGGCTGTCGCTGAACGCGCCGCCTGCCAGCGCGTGGAAGGTTCGCAAGGACGGTGGCGAGTTCGACCAGTTCGCCGGTGCGACCATCACGCCACGGGCCGTGATCAAGGCGGTCCGCAAGGCGCTGGTATTCTTCGAGCAGAACCAAGCCACTCTGTTTGCCGACACGCCCGCCACGCCATGAGCACGTCCACCGACATCGTCCGCAATGGTCTCTGGAGCAATAATCCCGGCCTGGTGCAGTTGCTGGGGCTCTGCCCCTTGCTGGCGGTGAGCAACTCGGTGGTCAATGCACTGGGCCTGGGCCTGGCGACGTTGCTGGTGCTGACCGCGTCCAACATCGCGATCTCGGCAATTCGTCATGTGGTGCGCGACGAAATCCGGATTCCCGTTTTCGTGCTGGTGATCGCCGCCTTCGTCACCACGGTTGAGCTGGCCATGAACGCCTGGCTGCACGAGCTGTACACGATTCTCGGCATCTTCATCCCGCTGATCGTTACCAACTGCGCCATCATCGGCCGTGCCGAGGCTTTTGCGTCACGCAATACGGTGGTGCACGCGGCGCTGGACGGTTTCATGATGGGAGCCGGCTTCATGCTGGCTCTGGTCGCTCTGGGCGCGATGCGTGAACTGCTGGGCGCCGGCACCTTACTGGCCGACGCCGACTTGTTGTTCGGGCCGGTGGCGACCCACTGGAACCTGACGATCATCCCCGACTTCCGCGGCTTTCTGCTGGCGATACTGCCGCCAGGCGCCTTCATCGGCCTGGCCCTGCTCATCGCTGCCAAGAATGGCTGGGAGCGCCGCCGCGCTCGACCGGCGACCCGCAGCCAGCCGGCTGTTGCCGCACCGGACGCCGCCTGAACCCTTTTAGCCGCCCAACCCCTTTTACAAGACTAGAGCCCCGTGAACGCTGCCAAGCGGATCGAGATTTTCCAACGCCTGAAGGCGCAATGCCCCGCACCCAAGACCGAGCTGAACTACAGCTCGCCCTTCGAATTACTGGTGGCGGTCGTGCTCTCGGCGCAGGCCACTGATGTCGGCGTGAACAAGGCCACGGCGAGGCTGTTCCCGGTCGCCAACACGCCCGAGGCCATCGCCGAGTTGGGCGTCGAAGGACTGAGCGAGCACATCAAGACCATCGGGCTCTACAACTCCAAGGCGCGTCACGTGATCGCGCTATGCCGCCAATTGCTTGAACGGCACGACGGAGAGGTACCGGACAACCGAGCCGCACTGGAAGCGCTGCCCGGTGTTGGCAGAAAAACCGCCAATGTGGTGCTGAACACGGCATTCGGTCAGCCCACGATTGCGGTGGACACGCACATCTTTCGAGTGTCCAACCGCACGCGTATCGCACCGGGAAAATCGGTCCGCGAAGTCGAGGACCGGCTGATGCGTCTGGTGCCCAAGGAGTACCGGCTGGACGCGCATCACTGGCTGATCCTGCATGGACGCTATACCTGCAAGGCCCGTAAACCGCTTTGCCCCACCTGCATCGTTCGCGATCTCTGCGAGTTTCCGGGCAAGGAGGCCGTTGCATGACCGCCATCGCCGTCGTCCGCGTCAGTATTGATCAGGTGTTACCGGTTCGGCACCGGTTGCTACGCTCGCACCAGCCCGTGGCCAAGGCACAGTTTCCCGGCGATCACGACCCGCGCGTCGGCCACTTCGCAGCCATGCGCGATGGCGGCATTGTCGGCGTGGTGTCTATATTCCCGGAGGCCGATACACGCTGCAGCCAATGTGATCCCGCACAGCAATGGCGGATTCGCGGCATGGCAACGGCGCCCGAAGTCAGGGGTCTCGGGGCGGGTGCCACGCTATTGCTCGCCGCAATCGACCACGCCGTGGATGGCGGCGCACGCGCGATCTGGTGCAATGCACGGCAGCCGGCGATTGGCTTCTACGCCCGCTTCGGTTTCATGGGGACCGGACCGATTTTCGAGATCTCAGAGATCGGTGCGCACCAGTACATGGAACGCGCCTGCTAAGGCGTGGTCCGATTCCATTGAACGCTGCCTATTGCAACTGCCAGTTTGAGATGCGGCACCGCACAAGGCAGACTGAATAGCAGATTCAACGGCACGCAGGACGCGGCCTGTCATCGGTCCGGCGGAGGGTCGCCGCCGCGCTCACGGTCGCGTTCGGCGCGTAGAGTCCACCCATTCGCACCCTCAAGGAATGAATGCTTCTAGCGACTGATCTCGACGGGACGTTCCTCGGCGGACGGCAGTCCGACCGTATGCGTTTGTATCGTTTTCTGCCTCGGCAACCCGAGGTGACGCTGGTGTTTGTCACCGGCCGCGGTTTCGAGCATGTGCTCCCGCTGATCTACGATCCGACGATCCCGACCCCCAAGTACGTCATCTGCGATGTCGGCACGACCATCGTCCATGGCGACACGCTGGAGCCGGTGCAGCCGATCCAGTCCGAGATCAACCAATGCTGGCCGGGCGAGCCAGCCATTATCGAGGCCATCGAAGGCATCCGCGGGCTGGAACGCCAGGAAGTACCGCAGCAGCGCCGCTGTTCCTTTTTCGTTCCGCCGAACTTCGACCCGGAACCGGTGCGCGAGCGCGTCGCGCCGCTAGGCTGCGAGGTCCTGCACTCGGCCGACCGGTATCTGGACATCCTGCCCAAAGGCGTCAACAAGGGCACGACCCTGAAAAAACTCGTCGCCCAGCTGGAGATGGACCCGGACCGGGTGCTGGTGGCTGGCGATACACTCAGCGATCTGCCGATGTTCGAAACCGGGTTCAAGGGCGTGGTCGTTGGCGCGGCTGAAGAGCGCTTGGTGGAGGCGACGCAGCGCATGTCGCAGGTCTTCCATTCCGATCATGCTGGCGCCGGCGGCATTCTCGATGCCTTCAGCTATTTCCAATTTCTGGGCCCCAAGGCCATCGAAGAACTGACGCGCTCCCAACAGGAACGCGGCTCGTCGCAGCTGATCATGGTGTATCACCGGCTGCCCTACGAGGAACATGAGGTGGACGGCCAGATCGTCCACCGCCGGCCGAAGAGTCCGAACGGCATCATGCCCAGCCTGCTGTCGCTGTTCGAAGGCGGCCGGACCGGCATGTGGATCGCCTGGTCGCAACAGGAATCCCGGGCGCCGAAAGGCTTTCAGGATCATACGGTGGTCGATGACGAGGCCTACCCCAACCTGATCGTCTCGCGTGTTCCGCTCATCGAAGAGGACGTGCAGCGCTTCTACAAGACCTTCTCCAAAGAAGCCTTGTGGCCGACAATTCATACCTTCATCGAGCGTGCCCGCTTCAACCACGACGACTGGCATCACTACGTCGAGATCAACCGGATCTTCGCCGAGCGCACCGCTGCCGAGGCCGACGAAGGCGCCGTCATCTGGATTCACGATTACAACTTGTGGATGGTGCCTGCACATCTGCGGCGCCTGCGCCCCGATCTGCGAATCGCCTTCTTCCACCACACCTACTTCCCGTCGTCGGAGATCTTCAACGTGATCCCGTGGCGGCGGCAGATCGTCGGCAGCCTGCTGCAATGCGACTACGTCGGGTTCCACATTCCACGGCATCTGGAAAACTTCGTCGACGTGGTGCGCTCGAACTTCCCGGTGGAAGTACTGGAGCGGCAGAACTGCGCGCCTCGCTTCCTGACCTACGACTGCGCGCTGGGTCTGGATGAGATGACCACCGGCATCCGCGTGTCGGACGACCATGTCGTACACATGGGCGCTCACCCCATCGGCGTGAGCGCCAACCGCATCCGCGGACTGATCGAAAGTGATCGCGTGCAACAGCGCATGGCTGGGCTGCGCGAAGAACTTCAAGGCAAGCGTGTCGTACTGTCGGTCGAACGACTGGACTACACCAAGGGCCCGCTGGCGAAGCTGGAAGCCTTCGAGCGACTGCTGGAAGACAATCCCGAGCTGCACGGCAAGGTGACCTTCGTGGACATCGTCACGCCCGCGGCACGCGGGATGAAGATTTACGAGGAAATCCAGCAACAGGTCGAAAACGCCGTCGGCCGGATCAACGGCCGTTTCGCCAAGTTGGACTGGACGCCGGTGCGTTTTTTCCTGCGCTCTCTGCCATTCGAGGACGTGCTCGCCTACTACGCGGTCGCGGATGTCGGCTGGATCACACCGCTGCGCGATGGCCTGAACCTGGTCGCCAAGGAATATGCTGCCGTCCAGGGGCTGACCCAGGGCAAAGGTGTGCTCGTGCTGTCAGAATTCGCCGGCGCCGCCGTCGAACTGCAAGGCGCATTGCGCACCAATCCCTACGACGAAGTCGATATGGTGAATCAGCTCTACCGGGCGCTCACGCTCGGCGATGCCGAACGCCGCGACCGCATTGCCCAGATGGCCGAGGTGGTCATGCATCACGACCTGGAAACCTGGGGCAAGGATTTCATCCAGGCGGTCAAACAGGCAGCGCAGCGACGGCAACGGGCGAAGAACGATCCCGGCACCAAGATGGCACGGGTTCTAGCCGCACATGCCGTGGTCGGATCGGACAAGGAGCGTCACACGCCGGCTTGATCGCCGCCGGAGGGCGCAAGGCTGACTGCCCCGATGGACAAGGATTTGTGCGACCGCACATTTCCAATCGGCTTGCCCAGACCCCTCGGTTGCGATAAAGGCGGGCCAACGTTAACCTCTCAACCCGTTTTTTTGGGTGGCGACACGAAAACCTTGGCCGTGTGTTCGCCCGCTCGTTACAACACTCGCGACGCAACCTGCAGCGACTCTGCTGCAGAGGGTGGCGCTGAGGATCCGGGCCTTTGACGATCGCATCGACATCGCTGCCCACCGAACTCAACCCGCCGCCGGCGGGTCTTTTTGTTGGCTTTTCTTACGGACACGACACATGGATTTTCAGAGCACGCTGAAAGATAAATTCGGGCTCGACACCGTCGACTATCACTACAGGCTTCCCAAGGAAACCTTGTTCGGCGAGGCGCTCGCCCATGATCGCGGGCGCATTCGCGCTGATGGCCCCGACAACGAGCCCAAGGCCTACGCCACCAAACTCGGTGTCGAGGGCCCGCTGGTCTATTACACCGATCCGAGCTGCACCGGTCGCCCGGTCCAGGACACTTTCGCCGTCGCTTGGCCCGAAGTGGAAGACAGTGTCTGGTGGAAAAAGGATTTCAAGAAATTCGACCCGGCGCATTTCGCTCCCCTGCTGGATCGCGTGGTCGCGCATCTCAACGCCAAGAATGCCCGCCTCTACGTCGAAGACGTCTACTGCGGCTGGGACCCGGCTTACGCCGTGCCTTACCGTTTTGTGGGCGAGTACGCCACGCACGCGATGTTTGCCAAGAACATGTTTGCGAGTGATGTCGAAGGCGTCGAAGACGAAGAGACCAAGCGCTGGACGCTGATCAACGTACCGTCCTTCCATTGCGACCCCGAGCGCGATGGCACGGCGTCAAAGCGCGCCGTGATCATGGACTTCAAGAATCAGGTCGGCCTGGTGCTGGGTCGCGCCGACTACTGCGGCGTCAACAAGAAGACCATGTTCACGGTGATGAACTACATCATGCCGGGCATGGGCGAGCTGTCGATGCACAGCTCGGCCAATGTCGGCAAGCGGGGCGACGGCGCCGTGCTGTTCGGCCTTTCCGGCACCGGCAAGACAACCTTGTCTGCCGACCCGGATCGCGAACTGATCGGCGACGACGAGCATGCCTGGACGGCGACCGGCGTCTCCAATTTCGAAGGTGGCTGCTACGCCAAGCTGATCGACCTGGACAAGGATGCCGAGCCGATCATCGCGGCCGCGCTGTCGATGCCAGGCACCATCATCGAGAACGTACCTCCGCTGCCTGGCAAGCCGATGGAGGCGACCGACCCGCAAGAACTGGATCTGACGGACGGATCCATCACCGAAAACACGCGGTTCTCCTACCCGCTGGAATGCAATCCGAACGTGGCCGACGGCGCTCGCGGCCCGCATCCGGAAACCATCATCTTCCTGACCGCGGATGCCTTCGGCGTGTTGCCGCCAGTGTCCGTGCTCGATCCCGAGCAGGCGATGTACCACTTCGTGTCCGGCTTTACCGCCAAGCTCGGCGGCACCGAAGTCGGCGTCACCGAACCGCAGGCTGCGTTCTCCGCCTGTTTTGGTGCGCCGTTCATGTCTCGCCCGCCCAGCGTCTATGCCGAGTTGCTGGCGAAAAAGATGAAGGAGCACAACGCACGCTGCATCCTGCTCAATACCGGCTGGTCGGGCGGTGTTTACGGTGTCGGCAAGCGCATTTCCATCAAGCACACCCGCGCATTGCTCAATGCCGCGCTGGCCGGCGAACTGGATGACGGCAAGGTCAGCTACGACACGCATCCGGTGTTCAAACTGCGAATTCCGACGAGCTGCCCGGATGTCCCGGCGGACATTCTCAACCCGCGCGACACCTGGGAAGACAAGGACGCCTACGACGCGCAAGCGGACAAGCTACGCAAGATGTTCCGTGACAACTATGAAGCCAAGGGGCTCGGCGAGCTGGGTATCCCGGCCGTCATGTAGTCCGCGCGGACAGTCGAACCCAAGCCGGCGTACCCTCCTTCGGGTCGCCGGCTTTTTTATGTCTCCTACCCGCAAGGCGCACTTTATGGACCCGAGAATCTTCTGTATCGGCCGCAACTACGTCGAGCATATCCGCGAGCTTGGCCATCCCGAGGACGGCGACTGCGTCGTCTTCATGAAACCCGCCACCTGCCTGGTGCCGCCCGGTTCCGCCGTGTCGATTCCCACCGACCGCGGCTCGGTGCATCACGAGGCCGAGCTGGTGGTTCGGATCGGCCGCGCCGTGCGTGATGAGCCGCCGACCGAGACGGCCGACGCCGTCGACGCCCTGGCCTTGGGCCTGGATCTGACCTTGCGGGACGAACAGACGCGACTCCGAGACGGTGGAAAGCCGTGGGAACTCGCCAAAGCCTTTGACCACTCGGCGCCGCTGGGACCGTTCACGCCCTGGCGTGGAGATGTCTCGTTGAACGCGATCGAATTCAGTTGCCACGTGAACGGAGAACTGCGCCAACAAGGCAATACGTGCCAGATGCTGTTCTCGATCGAGCGCATCATCAGCATCCTGTCGCGGAGCTGGCAACTACTCCCTGGCGACCTGATTTACACCGGCACGCCTGCCGGTGTGGGCGCTTTGCGGCCCGGAGACGTGGTGGAACTCGACAGTTCTGTGTTGCAGTCGGCGCAATGGCCTATCGTGGGGTATGACGCGCTGCAAAAACTTGGCTAATGTATGCCGTCGTCTTCACTTGAACTCTCAGGGATATTGCGAATGAATCACGGACGGTTGGCGCGGCTGGCAGGGGTCGCCGCATTCACGCTTTGCGCATCCAACGCATTCGCAGCAGAGGCACCCGGCTGGTACAGCCAGTTTGCCGTGGGCTTCAGCGCGCCGTCGGACGCCGATGTATCGGCCACGCATCCGTCCACGGTTGGCGCACCGACGAATTTCACCAATTCCTTCGACGCCGGGTTCGGCTTCGAATCGCGACTGGGCTACGACATGTCCGGGATGATGCGACCCGAAGTGACCTTGGGCCTCGCCCAGGCGGACGTGAACAGCAACAACGCCCGTGGCGAAATCGAAACCGCAGCGCTGTTCGGCAACCTGTGGTTTGACCTCGGCGCCACCAACCTGGGCACGACCAAGACCTTGCTGCCCTACGTCGGCTTCGGTGTCGGCTTTCTGAACTACTCGCTGGATGACTACGCGGTCGGCGCGAATCCGTCTTTTTCGAACGATGATCGCGTCACCGGCTTCCAGATCGGCTCCGGCATCTCCATGCCCCTGAGTTCCCTGTTCGCCCTGTCGCTGGATTACCGCTACGTCGTGGGCGGCGATCCGGATCTGAGCTCTGGCGCAGCACAGTTCGACACCGAGTACAGCGCACATAATCTGTATGTGGGCCTGCGCACCGCGCTGAAGTTCGGTACGCCGGATGCCGACAAGGATGGCGTGCCAGATGCCAATGACGCCTGCCCGAGCACGCCGAGCAGCATTCCGGTCGGCGCCAGCGGCTGCCCTTACGACACCGACACTGACGGCGTCGCGGACTACCTCGACAGCTGCCCCGGCACCTTGCCTAATTCCTCGGTGGACGAACGCGGCTGCGTGTTCGACAGCGATCGCGACGGCGTCGGTGACAACGTCGATCAATGCCCTGGCACGCCCAACGGGGTTCCGGTCAATGAAGCGGGCTGCGAGTTGGATTCCGACGGCGACGGCGTGCCGGACACGCGTGACCGCTGTGCCGCCACACCGGGCAATGTCGCCGTGGATGCCTCCGGTTGCGCAGCCGATGCGGACAAGGATGGCGTTAGCGACAAGCTCGACCAGTGCGACTCCACTCCGGCTGGAGCCGAGGTGATGACCAATGGTTGTGCAGCCGATCAGCGGCTGGTGCTACGCGGCGTGAACTTCGAGACCAATTCAGCGAAGCTCGCCCCGAACGCGACACGCATCCTCGACGCCATCGCCGATACGCTGCGTGAATCGCCCGCCTTCTCGATTCAGATCAACGGCCACACGGATAGCGTGGGCGCGGCGTCTTACAACCGCACGCTGTCGCAGAAACGTGCAGATTCGGTGCGTAACTACCTGATCGCGTCCGGCATTGCAGGCACCCGCCTCAAGGCCAGCGGCCTGGGTGAAACCAACCCGATCGCGTCCAACGACACCAGCGACGGCCGCGCGCTGAACCGCCGCGTCGAAGTCCGCGTCCTGCGGTAAGCCATGTCGAAGTCCGGCAGCATCGCTGCCGGACTTCTTCTCTGCAATGCTCATCTGCCACCGCCACGCGGTGTATGTTCTGCACCGATGAGCATCGCATTGACAGCCTCGGACGGCACCGTCCTCGCCGCCCACCGGTTCGGCGCAGGACCCTGCCGTGTGGTGGTCGCCGGTGCAACGGGAGTACCCCAGCGTTTTTACGCGCGTTTCGCGGCCTACTTGGCCGAATGCGGGCTATCGACGCTCACGTTCGACTATCGCGGTATCGGTGCCTCCAAGGACTCGCCACGCCATCACTTCGGCATGCGCACCTGGGCGGAACAGGACCTGGCCTCAGCGATCGAGTACGCCGCTTCCGGAGGCCCGGTAGCAGTGATCGGCCATTCCTTTGGTGGTCAGGCGCTGGGACTTTGCGGGAACAATCATCACGTCAAAGCCTTGCTTGGCATCTCCGCCCAATCCGGCCACTGGCGGCTTTGGGATTGGCCGTACAAGCCATGGATGTGGTCCATGATGCATGTTGTCCTGCCCGCCATTCTGGCAGTGCGCCGCGATATTCCAGGTGGCCTGCTCGGACCGGACTCGCTACCCGGTGGCGTCGTACGCGAATGGGCGCGCTGGTGCCGCGGCCCGCATTACATCGCCGATACACAAGGCAACCCGCTGCGTGCCGGCTTTACGCAATGGACCGGCACGGCCCGCTTCTACCTGATCGAGGATGATCAGCAATACGCGCCGCCCCGCGCGGTACACGAGCTCGCGAGCTTCTACGCCCAGGCACAATGCGAGGTCATCGAACGCGCGCCCAGCGACTGGGGTATCGATGCGCTGGGTCATTTCGATTTTTTCCGGCCCTCAGCGGTGGCCGGTTGGGCGGAGGTAGCGAAGTGGCTGACCGCAACGCTGGACGGCCCCGAAACGCGCCCGGCCAAAGACCCAATTGAGTGAAAGCACAGCACCCTGTGCCGCGCGCATGTCCCACCGTCACGTTGGAAACTGCGCAACACCAAACCGGGTGGCCGCGCCCAGCAAAGCGAAACCGCTGCCAGGCTGATCGCAGCTCCCGGCCCGCTCGCTTGACACCGCGCCCCCCGGCGCTACCGTCCGGAGCATGTCCATGATCAATCAACCTTGGCGCAGCTTGGCACTCACGGCGATGGTGCTGCTGACGTCACCGCTGGCAGCTCAAGACACCAGCGCCCTGTCGGCGGACGACATCGTCACCTGCGCGCGCGCCAATGCGCCGCAGCAAACCTTCAAGCAGGATGCGAAGCTGGAGACCGTTCGTGAGGACGGCGACGCCCGCACCCTGTACGTGCGCATGGTGGCGCAGAAAAGCGAACATGGCGTGGATGCGAATCTGAAGGTTCGCAACCCACCCGACCTCAGCGGCATGGCCTTTCTGGTGCTCTCCAATGCGGGGCCAAAGGACACGATGTTCACCTATGTGCCCGCGCTCAACCGGTCACGCCGCGTCACCGGCAATGCCTCCACGCAAAGTCTGTGGGGGACAGACTTCACCTACGCCGACATTCGCCAACTGCTGGGCGCCGTCAGTGGCGGCGATGTCACACGGGTGGACGATGAAACCGTCGCCGATCGCCCCGTCTACCGGTTGAGCGTGATTCCGCCCGAAGCGAGTGAAGCAACTTATGCGCGGGTGGAGATGGCACTGGAGCAGACGCATTGCGTGCCGCTGCATGCGCAGTTCTATGACGGCTCCGATACGCTCGTCAGGGAGTTGGAGGTCGACCCCGAAAGCATCGAGCAGGCCGGTAACCACCACTTTGCGCGCAGCATGACCATGCACAACCGGCAGACCGGAAGCCGGACGCTGGTGGAGTTGTCGCGCGTTGAATTCGACGAGTCGATACCGCGGCGCGCCTTCCATCCCCGCGGCTACGAGACCATCGATTGAAATCACCCCGGGCGTTGGGCCGACCCGCCATCGGCGTGCTGGCCGTTCTGCTGCTCGCCTGCACTGCCTGTGGCTGGCTCGCCTGGGCTGAGCTGGGCGGCTTGCGCTTCAATCCCAGCACCGAAGCGCTCATCGATCCATCCGACCTCTCGCCTGCGGATCGGCGGCGTGAGGAACTGATGATCCTGCTGACGGCAGATTCCCCGCTCACAGCAGCTCAGCTGACGGCCGTCGATCGGATCACGACGTTGCTGGAGGAACAGGCCAACGGCGCCGCGGTGCGCTCCCTGACCACAATCCAGATTCCGGTCAGCTATGACGACAGCGTGGAGCTACTGTCGATTCGTGGCTGGCTGGAGGATGCCGATGCGCAGTCGCGCGTGCCGCTGAACACCCTGCTGGACCATCCGCTGATCACCGGTCGCCTTGTATCTGCCGATCACCGAGCGGCGGGTATCCACATCACATTCGCGCCGAACATTACTTCGTCGGACGCCCAGGCGCGCGCCCTCATCCTGGTCGATACCGCACGGGCGGCAGCCGGCAGCACGCCGCTGAGCATCGCAGCCACCGGCGGGCCGTTGGTCAGCCATGCGATTTCCTCGAGCCTGCAGACGCAGTTGCAGCAGGTGTTACCGCTGCTCGCGCTGGCCTTCGTGATCGTGCTGCTGGTCGCCTTCCGCTGTATCCGGCTGGTGCTGGTCGCCGTGGCATCCGTCACCTTGGCCGTGATCGCGGCCCTGACGGCATTGGCCCTGATCGGCGGCACCCTGAACCTGGTGACCACGTTGATCGTACCCCTGGTGGCGACACTGACCGTTGCCTATCAGATGCATCTTCTGTCAGCCACTGATCACCATGACGACGCCGACCAAGGCGCTAAGGCCATTGCCCTGCCATTGCTGGTCACCGCCCTCACGACAGCGGTGGGGTTGCTCGCCCTGGCCGTTCACCCAACACCTGCGATTCGCAGCTTTGCGCTCGCCTCGGCCCTGGGGGTCGCCTCCAGCGCGCTGATCACCCGCTACTGGTCACCGGCCGCCATGAGCCTGCTGGGTGCCTGCCCGAATGCCGGACGGCCCATGGACCGCATCCTGGAGGCCCTCGCGACCCGCCTGGCCGCCTGGAACGCCCGCTTCGGCCGCTGGGTGCTCAGGATTGCCGTGCTCTGCCTGGTCGTCGGACTGCTCGGTGCCCTGCGCCTGGAAACCGATGCCAATCTGGTTGACGACCTGCCGGACCACGACGTCGTGCGGCAGGACTACGCCACCGTGACCGATGCGCTGTGGAGCACGACCGGTTTCTCGGTGATGATCCGCACATCGACGCCCGGCGCCGTGCTCCAACCCGATCTGCTTCGGGCCATGGCCCGGCTGCAGGATTGGCTGGTCGACCAACCCGAGATTCAGGGCAGCTATGGGCTGACCAATATTCTGGAAGAGCTGAACGTGCAATTTGGCGGCGTGCCGCGCTCGGACGCCCTGCCAACCAATCCAATCCTGGCCAAGCAGCTGATCATCGCCGCTGCGCCGGACGACGTGTACGACTACACGAACCTGCAATTCTCAGAGACCCGGATTCATATCGGCACTGCCGTGCAGAACACCCGCGAGATCACCGAGCTGGTCGAACGGGTCGAGCAGCGCCTGGCCAGCTTTCCGCCTGGTCTCGACATCCAGCTCACCGGCAACGCCGTCACCTTCGCCCGGACCGTCAACAAGCTCACGGGCGGGCAGGCAATCTCGTTCCTCGCCGCCTTTGGCGCGATCTTCGCGATTCTGTCCGTGGTGTTCGCGTCGCTCCGCGCGGCCGCGTTCGCAATGCTGCCGAACATGGTGCCGGTGGCGCTGTTCTTCGGCTTGATCGGATGGACCGGCATGCCGCTTGGCCCGACCACCGCGCTGGTCGCCTGCATCGTGCTCGGGATCGCGGTCGACGACACGCTCCACTACCTGGTGCGCTTTAACCACCATGCACGCGAACGTGCCAACGCCCGGCAGGCCACGGAACAAGCACTGCGCGATGTGATCCGCCCGGTCACGCTGACCACGCTGGCGACCTGCATCGGCTTTCTGACGCTGACAATCAGCCCGTTTCAATCACAGGTGTTATTCGGCTGGCTGGCTGCATCCACACTTGCCATCGCCTGGCTTTGCGATCTCACCGTTGCACCGGTAGTCGGCCTGCGCGCGGATGTGGTCACGTTGTGGGATGTGCTGCGGGTCGATCTTGGCAACACGCCACAGAAAAGCATCCCGCTGCTGGCCGATATGTCACCGCGGCAGGCTCGGGTCTTCGCCCTGCTCTCCAACCTGAGAACAATTGATGCCGGCACACGCTTCATCCGCGAAGGGGATCTGGCGCGCGACATCTACGTCATCGTCGACGGCACGGCACGCGTATGGGTGGACCGAAACGGGGACGAGGTCGAGATCAACCGTGTCGGTCGCGGAACCACGCTGGGCGAAACCGGCTACTTCTCTACCCGGCGCACGGCAAATGTCACCGCGGTGACCGATCTGCGGGTGCTGGATTTCGACACCGACGATCTGGAGCGGCTACGCCGGCGCCATCCGCGGGTCGCGTCACTGGTTTACCGCAACCTCAACAGCATTCAGGCCGAACGGCTCGCCAGAGCGACCCGGCAGATCGCCGAACACGCCTGCGACTAGGCGCGCGCACCACAGACGCGCCTATCGGCGTCCCGGCGCGCCCGTTTCCTGTGTCAGTTGCTCCAGCAACGCATCCTTGTCACGCCAGATCCCAGTGATCCACTCCTGCGTGGTCTGGCGCGCTCCATCATCCGCGTTGTAATCACCCTGGCCGATCGCGGCAGGCGCCTGAACTTCGCGCACATCGATGATCACTTCCGGAATGCGCCCACAGAACAAATCCCAGAATGACCACGGGCCGCCGACGTAGAAGAACGTCACGTCGAGCACGGCATCGAGCTTGTTGCCGATGGCCCTGATCGCATAGGCCACGCCGCCCGCCTTGGGTTTGAGCAAGTGCTTGTAAGGCGATTGCTGCGCGGCATGCTTGGCCTCGGTGATGCGGGTGCCTTCAACGAAATTGAAGATCGTCACCTGGCGGTCGCCGTAGCGCGCGAACATCCGTCGCGTTGTCTCGACGTCCCGCCCCTTGAGGTTGGGGTTGGCGCGGACCTGCTCACGGGTGTAACGCTTCATGAACGGGAAATCGATGGCCCAGACCACCTGGCCAACCACCGGCAGCCAGATCAACTGCTGTTTGATGAACACCTTGTACGGTGGCACGCGATCGGTGAACGCCACCATCATCGCGAACAGATCGTTCCAGCTCCGATGATTCGCGATCAGCAGGTAAGTGCGATCCCTGGTGATCTTCGCGTCCCCGCGAATGGTCCATCGAGTCGGGAGCAAGTGGCGCATCAGCCAGCCGTTCAAAGAACACCAACCGCGGTGCGCAATCCACTCCATCACCGACACGACCCGAGAACGCAGCCGCCCCGTGGTGACGAACTTGAGCGGCATGATCAGAAAGATCGCCGTACCCATCAATATGGTCTGCGCAGAAACCAGCAGCAGCAGCGAGACGCCGCGCAGATGCGCAATCAGTCGATACATGGTGTCGTCCTTGCGCCGCGGCTAGTCCAAATCCAAGCTGGACCGAAGCTCTTCATTCTGATCGATGATGCGGAAGCCTCGATAGTCGCGGGGCGGTATGGACAGCAGCACGCAGGGGCTGGTGAGCATCTGCGTGACCATGCGGTCCTTGCCCGGTTTGATCCATTCTCCGGCCAGCCACATCACCCGGTCGCGGTCGATGGTCGCATCGGTTTTCGGCTCGATAAAGTAGCCGCCCGTCCGCCGTTCACCCATCTCCAGCAGCAACAACGGCCCGCTCGGCAGCTTCTCCGGCGGGACGATTTCCAGTCCGCGTTCAGCCTGCCAGCCGATCCAGTCCTCGGGCGTCGGAAAGTACGACAAGGCCGCGTGGCGCTGCTCGGTGCCGCAATGGATGGACCGCCGGATTTCGGAGACTCGGACATCTTCCGGCTCCGGTATTTTTTTCATCAGTCCGCACCCGCCAAGGCACGCCAGCGCGAGCGCCGGCACGCCGACGCGCGAGACTGCGCCTGAAATGTTGATTCGCATGGAAAAACGGTAACCGACACCACGGCCGATTTCCACCGAGAACACCGTTGTTTCGGCGAATTTTGCCGCCTGGACGGCTCCGAGCGCGCAGCATAGGCAGAACGGCTGGGCGGTGGTAGCGTTATCGCATGAACACTTCCGTCGCCCGTCGCGCCCGATTCGACCGCTCGAAACTACAGGATACGCTGCGCACGCTGGTTGACGACGGCATTCTGACCCGTGCTGACGCCGAGCAGGTACTGCGCGCCGAGGCCAACGCGGAGCAACCGCGGCATCCTCTGACGGCGATCGCCGCGGCCGGGCTGGCTCGCGCCGATGATCCCGAGCGGGTGTTGACGCTGGAAGCCCTGACGCACTGGTCGGCCGACCGTCACGACCTGGAGTACTACCGCATCGATCCGTTGCGCATCGACAGTCGGCAGGTCACATCGGTTGTCCCCTACGCGTACGCCGCCCGCGCCGGCATCTTGCCGATTCGGGTCGATGACGATCACATCACCGTGGCCACGGCCGATCCCAGCGAGCGCGACTGGGAAACCGACCTGGCCAAGGTCTCCGGTCGCAAGGTGCGCCGGGTGGTCGCAAACCCGGAAGACATCGAGCGCTATCTGATCGAGTTCTACGCGCTGTCGCATTCGGTGACGGCCAGCGAACAGGAACGCTCCGGCCAGGGCACCAACCCCGCCTTCCACAGCCTCGAACAGCTGATGGACCTCGGTCGGCGTGGACAGCTCGATGCCAACGACAGCCATGTGGTCAACATCGTCGACTGGTTGTTGCAGTACGCCTTCGAGCAGCGCGCCAGCGACATTCACATGGAGCCGCGTCGCAATGGAGGGCGGATCCGCTTTCGCATCGACGGCGTCCTGCACTCGGTGTACGAGATCCCGCCCTCCGTCATGACGGCGGTGACCAGCCGCGTCAAGATCCTCGGGCGGATGAACGTGGCCGAGAAACGACGGCCGCAGGACGGCCGGATCAAAACCCGGAGCCCGGAGGGCCGCGAGGTCGAACTACGCCTGTCGACCATGCCGACGGCCTTCGGCGAAAAGCTGGTCATGCGGGTGTTCGACCCCGACATCCTGGTCCGAAATTTCGACGCGCTGGGCTTCGAGCCGTCGGATCAGGAGCGGTGGACACGGATGACGACGCGGCCCAACGGCATCGTGCTGGTCACCGGCCCCACCGGCTCGGGCAAGACCACGACCCTCTATTCGACGCTCAAGCATCTGGCGACGCCCGAGGTGAACATCTGCACTATCGAGGACCCTATCGAACTGGTCGAGCCCAGCTTCAACCAGATGCAGGTCCAGCCGAAGATCGACGTGACCTTCGCCTCTGGCGTGCGCACGGTGCTGCGCCAGGATCCGGACATCGTCATGGTCGGCGAGATTCGTGATCTGGAAACCGCCGAAATCGCGATCCAGGCTGCACTCACGGGCCATCTGGTGCTGTCCACCTTGCACACGAACGATGCACCGTCGGCCATCACCCGGCTGACCGAACTGGGTATTCCGGCCTATCTGATCCGCGCCACGCTGCTGGGCGTGGTCGCGCAGCGGCTCACGCGTCAACTGTGCCCCGAATGCAAGCAGCCTGCGGCGGTTGATGCGGCCAAATGGGGGGCATTAACGGTTGGCCACACGCTCACCGCGCCGGAAACCGCCTACGAGCCGGTCGGCTGTCCGGAGTGCCGCAAAACGGGCTACCAGGGCCGGGTCGGGCTTTACGAAGTCATGGAAATGAACGACACCCTGACCGAGGCGGTGCAGGACGATCTGGACCTGGAGCAACTGCGCCGGCTCGCAGTGCGCGAAGGCACCCGCCCGCTACGCATCAGCGGCGCCGTCAAGGTTGCCCAGGGCGCAACCAGCCTGGATGAGGTGCTGAAGGTCGCGCCCACCGCGTTACACAGCGGCTGATAGCGCTCGCTCGGGAAACACCGGGCTGTCTAGCCGACGAGTGGCCACCTGGAAACCGGCCCGCTCCATTCGGAGTGCACTTCGCGGTGTGACTAGATCAGAGTTTCCCTAAACGCGCCGAAACCGCGATTCCGCGATCAGGTCGGCCACCTGCCCGGTCGGCACACCGTCGCGGCGCGAACGTTCGAAGACTTCTGTCACCGTATCCCCAATGCCACGCAGGTGCCGCTCCACCTTGTCCCAGGTGTAGCCGGTACGCTCGTAGAAGATATCGATGATGCCGCCGGCATTGATCACGTAGTCCGGCGCGTAGAGGATGCCTCGGTCCAGCAGCGCCTGATCGTGGGCACGGCGGTCCAGCTGGTTGTTCGCCGCACCGGCAATGACCTTGGCCTGCAAACGCGACAAGGTGGCGGCATTGATCGCCGAACCCAGCGCACAGGGAGCAAATACATCCACGGCCTGCGCATCGATCTCGGCCACGGGCACGACATCGGCGCCGTAAGCCTCGACCACACGATCAATATTGGGCTGGTGGATATCGGCGACGACGAGCTTGGCGCCTGCCGCATGCAGGTGGCCGGCCAGCCGGTAACCGACATTGCCCACCCCCTGAATCGCCACGCGGACACCCTCTAGGTCGTCGCGTTGCAACTGAAACCGCACCGCGGCCGCCAGGCCATGGAACACGCCCAGGGCGGTGGCTGGAGAGGGATCGCCGCTGTGGGGCTCGCCACCGGGGCCAGGCCGCTCAATAACGCCGCCAACATGCGCGGTGACCTCGCCCATCCGGCGCAGGTCTTCGACGGAGGTTCCGGAATCCTCCGCGGCAATGTACAGACCGCCAAGCCGGTCGACCGCACGGCCCATCGCTCGCACCAGGGCATCCGATTTCATCTGGCGGGCATCGCCGATGATCACGGATTTGCCCCCGCCGAGATCGATATTCGCCATCGCCGACTTGTAGGTCATGCCACGCGACAGCCGCAGCACATCGGTCAGAGCATCGGCGCTGGACGCGTAAGGCCACATCCTGCAGCCACCCAACGCCGGACCACGGACGGTATTGTGTACGGCGATAATTGCCCGGAGTCCCGAAGCCTCGTCGTGGACGAAGTGCACGCATTCGTGCTGATCAAATTCGGGATGGTCGAACACGGACATGAGGCCGGCACCGGAAAAAAGGGGCGCGGATTATCGCATGCCTCGCAGGAAATACCCGGTTTGTGGCTACGCGGGCACCTCGAGGGCTTTGCGCAAATCGTCGGCGGCTTGTTTGATCGCCAGTTTAGTCCGCAGGCGACGCACCGGGTGCGTGGCGTGCTCTCGAAGCGACAGGCCACGGGCGGTCAGCTGCAGGCCCAGCGGCGCGGCGGCTGCGACCTCGAGATAGCCACGCTTGAGCAATAGTTCGCAGCTCAGCAGCAGCCAGTCCCGGTGCAGTCCATCGCTTCGCCACAAGGCCACCATGGCCTCGAAATCGAAGGCTTCGTTAGGCGAACCTATTCGTGTGACCAGGTGCCGGCTCAGCGCCCGGTCCGACGGCCGGGGGCAGTGCCGGACCGCAGGGTCCGCCGGTTGCATCTGCGCCCGCAATGCATCAGGGGGAGGCGGCGGCTGCATGTACGCAGCGCCGGAGGCGGTCAGGCGGAACTGGGTATCGAATTCACGCCTAACGATCTCCAGGTAGCCATCGCGCAGCAGGATATCCAGGGCGGCGCGCAAGTCTTCGGCCCGCCTGTCTGCTTCGCGCCAGAATCGCGCCAAGGTGGACGACAACACCTGTCCTCGCAGACCCAGCGACAGCTCATGATAGATATCCAGCACCGCGCTTCGCAGCTCGTATTCGGACAACGGCCGCTCGGCGGGGTCACTGATGCGCTCCGGCAAATCATCGACCAGGTCGCCGTAGACGTTGTTGCGGACGAAGTCCTCGTAAGCCTTGGGCGAGAACCGAAGCATCGGTTCATCCTTGGGATGATGAATCTCCAGCCAGTCTTCATCGAGCAGCGCTGCCAGCGCGGCAGCCAGCGAACGCTCGTCGAACCCGGCCTGCTCCCACTTGTACTTGATCAGCGTGGCTTCGATGCCCTCGCCGATTGAGCGGCTTGCCGTGTTGATCATGTTCAGCGCCAGGTTCTGCGCGGGGTCTTCAACGAACTTGAACAGCATTAGCGAACGTCCGCGGCAGTCTGCGTCTGGTCCATCGCTGCCCGAGCCTCGAACAGGGACATCTGATCCACCCCCCGATGGGACGACCGCGCGTGAATCACCTCATGCACAAATCGAAGCTTCTCCTTGGCCGGATGACACAACACGAACGGGTACAGATCCGCGACGCCCATGGACCGGCTAATGGCGTTGAGCCCAATACTCAGGTGCACGAACAGGTGAAGAAGCTCGTCAAAGGGCGTCGCGGCCAGCGCCGCGTCCGGATACGGGGCCGGTGGAATCAGGCGCCCCTGAACCACAAACCCGAAATCGTTGGCCGTGCCCAGCGTATCGATCATGTGCAGATAGTGGGCGAAGGACTCGGCCCAGTCTTCCCAGGGATGAGAGCTGGCGTAGGGGCTGATGAAACGCTCGTTCCAGTCCCGCGGTGCCCCCCGCTTGTAGTAGCGCTGCATGGTCTTGGCGTAGTCCTGGCGCTCGTCCCCGAACACGTCGCGATAGCGGTCATGCAAATCGGTGCCGTCAATCAGCAGCGCCCAGTAGTAATGGCCGATCTCATGCCGAAAATGCCCCAGCAACGTGCGATACCGCTCCTTCATCTGCACGCGCATGCGCTCGCGCGCAACATGATCAGCCTCGGCCAGGTTGATGGTGATCGTGCCATTGGCATGGCCGGTCCAGACCGTTTCAGCGTCTTCTACCGGGTGGACGAACTCGGTGTCCGGATCGCGGTCGGTCTCGAAACGAAAGGCCAGCCCCCACTCCAGGTCTTCGGCCTTGGTGCGTACCGGCAAACCCAACTGCAACATCGTGTACAACAGATGACGCTTGGCAGACTCCAAGCGGTACGCATATAGACGCTGGCGCGCATCGTCCAGATCCGGCGCGTGCTCGGTCAGCCGGCAGGACAAGCAGTACGGCTCCGGATCGTCGGCCGGAACCATCCAGTTGCAGATGTCGAACTTGCGATAATTGCGGCAACGGCGGTAGTTCTTGCCATCTGGAGACTTCCAGCGCCCGCCGCCGGCGCTCTCCACCGCGGACATCCGGCGTTCGTCCGGCAGGAACGCAAGCCGGCGTTCACAAGCCTCACAGCGTGTGTTCTTGAAGAAAATCGTGTTGCCGCAGACACAGTGGAAGGTTTGCATGGGTGCAGATTGTGCATCATGTTGCCTGCCGGTAGATCATTATCCCCTTCACCCGAACGCCGACTGGACCGTCCATGAGCATCGTTGTCGCGCTGAATCATCGCACCACGTATCGATACGATCGCCCGGTCAAACTCACGCCCCAGATCATTCGCCTGCGACCCGCGCCGCATACGCGCACGCCGGTGCAAAGCTATTCGCTGAATGTCCGCCCGCAGCCGCATTTTCTGAACTGGCAGCAGGACCCGCACAACAACTGGCAGGCGCGGGTCGTCTTTCCCGAGAAGGTCGATCACTTCGAGATCGAGGTGGATCTGCTCGCCGATCTGGCAGTGTTCAATCCATTCGACTTCTTCATCGAGGACTGGGCCGAAGAGGTCCCGTTCGTCTACTCCGATGCGCTGGCCGAAGATCTGGCGCCATATCTGGACACACCGCTGCCGGCATCGCATCTCGGCCGCCGCTTTGTCGGTCTGCTCAACGCGATGGAGCCGCGCAAGCCGATGCGCACGATCGACTT